>DATCSF010000091.1:0-8321 GCA_036568625.1 Rhodanobacteraceae bacterium
GTGGGCGACAGGTCGTATGCGCTGGCGCTGCTCAGCGGCGCGAGCTTGGCGCGCGCCGCTGCGAGCGTTTCGGTGGAATAGGGCAAGGCATCGGCGTCATCGTCAACATCGACCCACAGGATTCGCGCGCCACCTTCGTTGTATTCGCCATAGCGGTTGCAGCGGCCGAAGCGCTGCACCAGCGATGACCATGGGGCAAGCTCAGTTACCAGCAGCTTCGAGGAAATGTCCACGCCGGCCTCGATGGCTTGGGTGGCGACGATGATGCGATCGGTCGCTGGTTCATCGTGCAGGCGACGAATTTGTTCGCTGCGTTCGTTGGCGCGAAAGCGCGCGTGGATCAGCAAGTCGTGCTTGTTCTCGCGATGTTCTTGCAGCAGACGAAACAGTTGTTGGGCGCGCGCCACGCTATTGACGATGACCAGCGTTTGGGCGTTCGCATCGTGATTGGCGAGCGCGCTCTGGCACAACGCCTGGAGATAAGCTTTCAGGCCGTTCTTGTTTCCGGCGGACTTGTCGAATGTGACGGTTGCACGTTCGAGCGATTTGACTGCGCGCAGGCGATTGCCCGCTTGCGCCTCGTCTTCCTCGGTGATGCCGAGTGGCGTCAGCGAAGACAGGTGCGGTCGCAGGTCTACCGTGTCCAGCCATCGCTTGTTGAGCGTGGCCGACACCCACAGCGAGCGGCTGGATTTTGCCAGCCTGAAGTTTCGCCGAAACGCCTCCAGTTGTGCCGAGGTGGCCAGGCCTGCGCCCATCAGCTGTACTTCATCGAATACCCACAGGCTGTCGTTGTGCAACAGCGCAAAGTGAATTGGCCATTGATAGCGGCTCATGCCGTAGCCGCGCATCAGCGCGCGTGACAGCAGCATGTCCTGAGTGCCAATCAGGATCATGTCTTCTTCCGGGTGTTCGGCCCAGCTTTTGAGGTCGCTTTCGCCGCCCATCAGCATGTGTACGGATACTTTGCCTTTGCCTGATTTGTCGCCGTAGATGCCGAGATTCTTCAGCCAGCTTTCGATGTTGTCTTTGGTCTGCTCCACCAACACGCGCATCGGCAAGCACCAGATGAGGCGACGCGGGGTGGTGTCGTCGATAGCTGCGCCACGTTCACCTTGTCGCCACCCGCGCTTCCACAACCATGCAAGCGTCACCGCCGCCGTTTTTCCCATGCCGGTGGGCACGTCGAGCAAATCGGGCCAATTCTTCGTGGCAAGTTGAACCTGGTAATCAAATGGTTTGAACGCTTGATCATCGGCTTTGCCGAAGGCATGTCTGAAAAAAGAATCAAAGTCCATGTCTGGCCCTCATGTGTTCGATACCCACACTCGCAACCGCACCGGCTCCCACTGCTCATCCGGGTCGTCGATGCCGATGATTTCTGCATGCAGCGAGTACGCTCGGTCGGCCAGCGATGCTGCGGCAGCGTTGTCGCGGCGCGGCAAGTAGCCGAGCTTGTGCTTGCGCCAGAAGACTTCGATGGCGCGTGAGTCGTGCGGGTTGTCGGTTTGTCGGCGCAGTCGCAGGGCATCACCGAGACGCAGGTGCGCCAGCACCTTGTGACAGTCGCAGTGATGGCTGCCGGCGATGCGGCAGTCCTGAAGGTGCAAACGATGTGAGGGTGCGCGCGCCCTCACTGGCGTCACCGCAGCAAGCAATGGGCCGCCTATGCTGGCGACCAACGCGCCGAGAAAACGGCGCCGCGGTTTCGATGCGCCATCGGCGGCGGCAACCGCACCGCGTTCGGGATGGTTTGACTGCGTCTCCATCAGGCCCCCCTGTGAGGTTCGAACCCTACGCCGTAGTCGCAGCGCGGGCAACACCAACACAGTTAGCACGGTCCAATCTCAGGGGGCGAGACGGCATGGAGGCCGAAGGGGTGCGCGCGTGGCCGGGTGATTGGCGACGCCGCAGAGGGTCGGCGCCCACTGCTCAGGCGAACCGTCGCGGCGGAAACAACGCCGATGTTACCGATTGCTCGGCGCTCGATCGTGGCTTGAGCGGCCTTGCAATGTCACCGAGTAGTTGATGCGGCGACGGCGAATCCAGTTCGGGTGTAGCTGGGCCGTGCGACGACAGCAGGCGACGGATGGTGCGAAGGCGTTGCTCGTCGGCGAGGCTGTTCCACGCCAATCCTGCAACAACAATCCCGACAAGCCACGCCATTGCGGGGCACCCCCTGCATGGAACTGACGTCGATGATGTCGCGACAGCGTGCTGGTTGCAACGGCGCGCCGTCGCGATAGCCTGCTACCGGGAAGACACGTACTTCTCGCGGCGGATGTGCTTGACCGGCATCCCGAGTTCCTTCAATTGGATGAAGGTGGCGTCGATCATGTCGGGGTTGCCGCAGAGATACGCGATATCGCATTCGGGATCGGGCTGCAGTTCTGGCAGCACGTCCTGCACGTGGCCGCGGCGATCATTCGGGTGCGGTGCGGCGCGCGCAGCGCGCGACAGGCAGGCGTGGAAGGTGAATTCCGGGTGCTTGCGGGCGACCGCCTCGAATTCCTCGCCGTACAAAAGTTCCTGTTCGTTGCGGGCGCCGTAGAGCAGGGCGACGTGCGTGCCGCGCTCGCCGATGAGCCTTTCAATTTTCGGCAGCATGGCGCGATACGGCGTGATGCCGGTACCGGTCGCAATCAGGAAATAGCGCTGGTTGGCATCGTCGTCCATCAGGCAGAAGCGGCCGTACGGCCCGCTGGCTTGGACATTGCCGCCGTGTTCCAGGTTTCCGAGCAGTTTGGTCGCGGCGCCGCCGTCGACGAACGACACCGCCAGTTCCAGTTTGCCGACTTCGGAATCTTCGGCCGGTGTGCCGACCGAATAGCTGCGCTTGGTCGGTTTGCCGTCCTCGTAGTTGAAGTGGATCTGGATGAACTGGCCGGGCGTGAACTTGAACGGCGTACCGTCGGCGCGCTCGAACTCGAGGTGGCGTACGCTCGGGGCCAGCATGCGGCTGCCGGCAAGCCTGAGTGGGAAGTGTTCGATCATGTTCGTGACGGTGCGGCGAGCCTGACGCCGGCTGGCGGTTGCGACGGGTGGTGGGCGTGCCGTGCGGCTTGGGGCCGCGCGGGTGAAGCTTCTATAATAGGGGATGGCTGCCGATTCCGCTGTGCCAAACCCTTCCCCGCGCACGGCCGCCGCCGAGCCTTCCGGCGCTGTTCCGGCGCTCGAAGTCGTCGACTTGCGCAAGACCTATTCCAATGGCGTCGAGGCGTTGAAGGGCGTCTCGCTGAAGGTCGCGCAAGGCGATTTCTTCGCGCTGCTGGGGCCGAACGGCGCGGGCAAATCCACCCTGATCGGCATCCTGTCGTCGCTGGTGAACCCGACCTCGGGTGATGCGCGCGTGTTCGGCTTGTCCATCCACGCCGATCGTGGCGGGGTGATGCGTCAGATTGGGCTGGTGCCGCAGGAAATCAACTTCAACCAGTTCGAGACGCCGTTCGACATTTGCGTGAACGTTGCCGGTTTCTATGGCATCCCGCGTGCAATCGCCAAGCCGCGCGCCGAAAAGTATTTGCGCGAACTGCGCATCTGGGACAAGGCTTTCCAGCCCACGCGCATGATGTCGGGCGGCATGAAGCGGCGGCTGATGATCGCGCGCGCGATGATGAACGAGCCGCGCCTGCTGATCCTGGACGAACCGACCGCGGGCGTGGACATCGAGATCCGCCGCTCGATGTGGCAATTCATCACCGGCATCAACCGCGCCGGGACCACGGTGATCCTGACCACGCATTACCTCGAGGAAGCCGAGAAGCTTTGCCGCAACATCGCGATCATCGACCACGGCGAAATCGTCGAGGACACGTCGATGCGGCGGCTGCTGGCGAAACTGGACGTGCAGTCGTTCGTGCTGGACGTCGCCGGCCTCGGGGGCACGCTGCCGCAGCTCGACGGCGTGAAGCTGACGCGCCTCGACGATGCCACGCTGGAGGCCGAAATGCCGAGCACCCACGACCTCAACGCGCTGTTCGCGGCGCTGACGGCGCGTGGCGTCACCGTCACCTCGATGCGCAACAAGACCAATCGGCTGGAGGAGCTGTTCGTGCGGTTGGTGGAGCGCAACGGCCACGGGGCGACGGCATGAACGAGCTTGTACGGTCGCGTATCACGAATGCGCCGGCATACACCGGCTCTGCGCGCACCCGCGCGAACCTGGTGGCGCTCGGTACGATCACCCGCCGCGAAGTGCGCCGGATGCTGCGCATCTGGACGCAAACGCTGGTACCGCCCGCGATCACGATGACGTTGTATTTCGTGATTTTCGGCAAGGTGATCGGCAGCCGGGTCGGGCCCATGCACGGCTTCAGCTATATGCAATACATCGTGCCGGGCCTGGTGATGATGAGCGTCATCAACAATGCCTACGGCAACATCACCTCCAGTTTCTTCGGTTCCAAGTTTGGGCGTTACGTCGAGGAACTGCTGGCCTCGCCGATGCCGAGCTGGGTGGTGCTGACCGGCTACGTGTCCGGCGCGGTGCTGCGCGGCCTGCTGGTGGGCGCGATCGTGCTGGGGATTGCGCTGTTTTTCACCTCGCTGCACATCGCGCACCCGTTTGTCGCGATCACCACGGTGATCCTGGGCGCGACCATTTTTTCGCTGGCGGGCTTCATCAACGCGATGTTCGCCAAGCGCTTCGATGACATCGCGATCGTCCCGACCTTCGTGCTGGCGCCGCTCACGTATCTCGGCGGCGTGTTCTATTCGGTCAACATGCTGGCCTCGCCGTGGCGCGAGGCGTCGCTGGCCAACCCCATCCTGTACATGGTCAACGCATTCCGCTTCGGCATCCTCGGCATCGGCGACGTGCCGGTGTGGGTGGCCTACGTGGTGATGCTGGCGTTCGTGGTCGCGCTGGGCGCGGTCGCGCTGTGGTTGTTGCGCAGGGGCGTGGGGCTTCGTTCCTGAACTGCGTGGCGTAAGATCGCCGCATGAAGGCCGCGCTTGCCGCCGTCGTGATCTTCGTCTGCGCCATCGGGTGCACGGATGCATCGGCGCAGGTGTACCGGTGCACCGCTGTGGACGGCAGCCTGAGCTATCAGGATCACGCCTGCGCGCACGGGCAGAAGCAGAAAATCATCGACGTGCCGAGCCACGCGCCGCCGGGTTACGTGCCGCCGCCGATCGCGACCGTCGCCCCACCCGTGGCCGCCGTGAGTACGTTGCCACCACCCGCCCCGGTTCCTGAGTCGGCTTCGCCCCTGCCGACCATGTACATGTGCGTCGGTGCGGTCAACGGCAAGCAATACCTGACGCGTTCGCCGCCACCGCCGTATCTCGCGCCGCTGGGCGTGATGGGTTACCCGCCGCGGTCGCTGGCGCGGGCCTACGGTACGCGCGGCGGGGCGGGCGTGTCGGCGCCGGAATTGTCGAAGCCCGGCGTGGGCGGACCGCGGATCGCCACTGGCATGACCGAGGTGCAGGATTTCTGCCTGCCGGCGACGCAGGCGCAGGTGTGCGGTTACGTGCAAACGGAATACGAGGAAAACCACCGCGCATTGCGGAGGGCAATGCCGCACGAGCAGCCGCCATTGGAGCAACGCGAACAGCAACTGTCTGCGCAACTCAAGAACTGTTGAATCTGGAACCCCGTCGAGGCTTCGGGAAACATCTCTTCTTCGTCATTCCGGGCGCCGCGAAGCGGCGATCCGACTGCGTTTGCAGGATTGCAAACGCGAACGGCGAAGCCGACCCGAAGGGCGAGCGCCATGGACGGCGCGAGTCAACCCAGTGACTTTGTTTCCATGAAGCCAAAGTCGCTGGGTTCCGGGTTCCGTCCGCGATGAAGCCGCGGCCGGCCCCGGAATGACGACAAAATCAACCATTCATTTCGAGATGGTTTTATTCACGCGGTCAATGTGAGTGCGGGCACCGGCGCGTACTTGCGCTCGTGCGCCAGCAGCCAGCGTTTGGCCGGCAACCCGCCGCCGTAGCCGGTGAGGTCGCCGTGGCTGCCGATCACGCGATGGCAGGGCACGATGATCGACAGCGGATTGGCGCCGTTGGCGGCGCCCACGGCGCGCACCGCGCGCGGCCGGCGGATGCGCCGCGCGATGTCGGCGTAGCTCACCGTTTCGCCGTAGGGGATCGCGAGCAGCGCGCCCCACACTTCCAGTTGGAACGGTGTGCCCGAAGGATGCAGCGGCAGCTCGAAGGACAGGCGCTTGCCCGCGAAGTATTCGTCGAACTGGCGCGCGGCCGCGTGCAGTCTTGATTTGCTGCGCTCGCCGTCCGGCGGCGGTGGCGGCGCGGCGCCGCCATGCGGCAAACCGACCTCGACCAACCCCACGCCATCGCTGACCAGCAGCAGCGGGCCGATGGGCGTGTCGATATGGTCGTAATACGCCACGTTCAGAACCCGTAATTCAGGAATCCGCCATCCACGGCCAACACCTGGCCCGTGATGTAGCTCGCCGCAGGCAGGCACAAGAACGCCACTGCGGCGGCGACCTCCTCGGGTTCGCCGATGCGCGCCATTGGCGTGCGATCCAGCACCTCCTCGAGATAATCGGGATCGGACAGTACTTCGTCGGTGCGGCGCGTGCGGATGTACCAGGGCGCCACCGCGTTGACGCGAATGCCGTCCTCGGCCCACTCGCAGGCGAGGTTGCGCGTCATCTGGTGCAGCGCGGCCTTGCTCATGCCGTACGGCGCGCCGGTGCGCACGTGCGTCGCGCCCGACACCGAACCCACGTTCACGATCGCAGCGTGTCCGTGCTGCGCGAGGCGCGGATGCGCGAGCCGGCACAGGTCGAAGGCGGCCACGCTGTTCAATCGCAACACTTCCTCGAGATCGCCCGGTTCGTATTCCAGCGTGGGCTTCTTGAGGTTGCCGCCGGCGTTGTTGATGAGCAGCGACAGCGGCACGTCGAGATCGGCGATCCAATCGAAGATCGCCAGGCGATCCTCGGTGTCGCCGACGTCGGCGGAAAAGACCCGCGGTTCGCTGTTGGGAAAATCCTCGCGCAGGTCATCGCAGACCGTCTGCAGTTCGGTTTCGTCGCGCGCGACCAGCAGGGGTTGCGCGCCCAGGCTAGCCAGTTCGCGTGCACAGGCGAGCCCGATGCCGCGGCTGGCGCCGGTGATCAGGCAGGTCTGGCCGTCGAGGCGCCAGCGGCCGGGCAGGGCATTCACGTGCGTGCGATCCAGGGGACGTCTTCGTGAGCTTAGCGCAGCTTGAACTCTGCCGCCCGCCGCGCGACACTGCGGCGCATGTTGCGGTTGTTCGCTGCCATGCTGCTGACCGGGTTGCTCGCCGCGTGCGCGTCGCACACGGCGCCGGATTCGGCCGCGAGTTCGGCCACGCCCGCTGCGGCGGCCACCAACGTCCTGGCCGGAACGCCCGTGGCCGGCTACGGACACGCCTTGAACAAGGCGAAGGGCGTGCAGAACATCGTCGACGAGCAGGCCAGGAAACAGGCCGCGGCGATCGAAGCGGCGACCGGCAGCTCGTCGCCCTGAGCCGTGCGACAAGACGCGGGCCCGGCGCTTGCACACCCGGGCCCGCATTGGCCGCACGCGGCGGCGGAAAGGAACGAAGGTCAGAACCTCACTTCGGCCTGCGCCGACAGCAAACCGGTCGAGAGGTTGATGTCGTTCTTCTTGGCGCGGTAGTAGTCGTAGCCGACACCGATGCCGAAGCTGCGGCTGAAGTCATAACCCACGCCCAGGCCGCCGTAGTAACCGTCGGAACTGCGATGGGTGCTGATCGGCGTGATGTCGCGGGTCATGCCGTCGCCGTTCCATGCGTACAAACCTGTGCGTGCGGACACGTACCAGTTCGGTGTGAAGCTGTACTTGGCATTGGCGCCCACGGTCCAGCCGTGCAGCGAGGCCTTGTTGCTCGCGATCACAGGCTGCGAGTTGAACACGTTCTTGACGCGAATGTTGCCGAGGTCGTTGTAGCCAACCTCGGGGCCAATCGCGAAGCCGTTGTCGAGCGCCCAGCGATAGCCACCGCCGATCTGGTAACCGGTGTCGCTGCCGCTGTTCCGGCCGCTGCCGAAGTAGCTGTGGCCTGCGTTGCCGTTGATGAAGAACCCGCTGTCGGCGCCGGTCGTGTTCGTGGCGTCCTGCGCGAAAACGGGTGCCGCCGCGAAAGCCGCGGCGATGGCAAGGACGATTGCAGTGTTGCGCATGATTGTCTCCACTTGTGGTTTTTCACGCGCGCAAAACTTTTGCGTGCGCTTGGCCACTGAGACTGGGGTCAATCGGCAACGTTCGTTAAGGTTTCGATAGTTCGTCAGTTGTTGTTCATCGCGCGCGTGAAAGCGACTTTGAATGCTCACGAAACTTTTTGTGTAATGCGTGGT
>DATCSF010000092.1:0-4599 GCA_036568625.1 Rhodanobacteraceae bacterium
TGATGACCCGCACCTGCACCGTGCAGGTCAACCTCGACGTCGCCAACGAAGCCGACATGGTGAAGAAGTTCCGGGTGTCGCTGGCGCTGCAGCCCGTCGCGACCGCGCTGTTCGCCGATTCGCCCTTCACCGAGGGCAAGCCCAACGGCTATCTCTCCTACCGCTCGCACATCTGGACCGACACCGATCCGGATCGCACCGGCATGCTCGACTTCGTGTTCGACGACGGTTTCGGGTTCGAGCGCTACGTCGATTACCTGCTCGACGTGCCGATGTATTTCGTGCACCGGCATGAGGAGTACGTCGATTGCGCGGGGCAATCGTTCCGCGATTTCCTGGAAGGCCAGTTGCCCGCGCTGCCGGGCGAGAAGCCGACATTGCGCGACTGGTCCGACCACATGACCACGGCGTTTCCGGAAGTGCGCCTGAAGCAGTACCTCGAAATGCGCGGCGCCGATGGCGGCCCGTCCAATCGCCTGTGCGCGCTGCCGGCGTTGTGGGTCGGGCTTCTGTATGACTCGACTGCACTGGACGCTGCGTGGGATCTGGTTAAGGATTTCTCGATGGAAGAACGCCACGCGCTGCGCGACGGCGTGCCGAAGCACGCGTTGAAGCTGCCGTTCCGCGGCGAGACGGTACGCGAGTTGGCACTGCGCGTGCTGGAAATCGCGGGGCAGGGTTTGCAGCGCCGGGCCAGGCCCAATCGCAACGGGGTGGACGAGACGATGTTCCTGCAGCCGCTGATCGAGTTCGCCGAAGCCAACCAGACGCCGGCCGAACGCAAACTGGAACTGTTCCGCGGCGAATGGCAGGGCAGCGTCGATCCCGTGTTCCGCGAATTCGCTTACTAGCTTTCCAATGCCCACCAGGGGCAGACGTCCGTGGAAACTTGCTCGGTAAGCTCTAATTTTGCTCGTCATCCCGGAATACTCGCGCCATCCATGGCGCTCGCGCTACGCGCCGCCTGCGGCGTTCGCGTTTGCAATCCTGCAAACGCAGTCGCGAAGCGATATCCGGGACCCAGCGACTTGCATTTCAGCGCGTTGCGCAAAAGTCACTGGGTCCCGGCTTTCGCCGGGATGACGAAGCCAAGGAATGGCGGGCATCAGGTTTTTTTGAGTCGCCGCGATCGCCCGCATTCGGCACGCATTGGTTACATTTCCGTTAGCCGGAAGCGAGCCGTGACGCAGCTCGCAGTCGAGCCCCACTCATGGCTGAACAGTCATTTCAGACACCGGTTTTGTTCAGTGCAACGCCAGCGCAGGTTTGGTTTAGTAGTGCGCACCTTTTGGACCGGGAGTCCACTCGTGTATCTCTGGAGAATTTACCTTCGGGTGCTGGGTCTGCTCGCGCCCGAGCGGGGGCTTGCGATCGTGCTGACCGTGGCGAACCTGGCGCTGGCCTGCGTGTTGTTCGTCGAACCCATCCTGTTCGGCCGTGTGGTCGACGCGCTGGCCGCACCCGCCAAGCACAACCTCGCATTGCTGATCGGTGGCTGGGCGCTGGTCGGCTTCGGCGGTGTGGCGACCGGCGTGCTGGTGTCGTTGCACGCGGATCGAATGGCGCATCGCCGGCGCCTCGCCGCGATCCGGATGTTCTTCCGGCACGCCATTTCGCTGCCGCTGTCGTTCCACCAGAACCATCACTCCGGCCGGCTGCAGCGCATCATGCACTCGGGCACCGACAACCTGTTCACCTTGTGGCTGAGCTTCTTCCGCGAACACCTGACCACGCTGCTCTCGATCGTGGTGATGATCCCGGTGGCGCTATACATCAACCGGCGGCTCGCGCTGCTGATGATCGGCCTGCTGGCGGGCTTCGCCCTGTTCAACGTGCTCGGCGTGCGCCGCAGCCGCAAGGCGCAAGGCGAGGTGCAGGAACATTTCCACGCGATCTCGACCCGCGCCAGCGATGTGCTCGGCAATGTCGCGGTGGTGCAAAGCTTCACCCGCGTGGACAACGAAGTCGAAGACCTGGAGCACATGACCGCGCGGGCACTGGCGGCGCAGTATCCGGTGCTGAACGGCTGGGCGGCGCTGTCGGTCGCCACCCGCGCCGCAAGCACGCTCACCGTGGTCGCGATCTTCGCGCTGGGCGCGGCGCTGCACGCCAAGGGCCAGATCTCGATCGGCGAGATCGTCAGTTTCGTCGGTTTTTCGCTGATGCTGATCGGCCGGCTGGAGCAGTTCGCCAGCTTCATCTCCAACCTGTTCTTCCAGTCGCAGTCACTGCGCGACTTCTTCGCGGTGATGGACGTCAAACCGGCCTTGGCGTCGACGCCGGACGCGGCGCCGCTGCCGCCGGTACGCGGCGAGGTGCAGTTCGAGCACGTCGATTTCAGTTACGACGGCCGGCAATCGTCGGTGCACGACCTGAGTTTCCGCGCCGCGCCCGGCAGCCGCATCGCGCTGGTCGGGCCGACCGGCGCCGGCAAGTCCACCACGCTGAGCCTCTTGTATCGCGCGCACGACCCCGATCGCGGCCGCATCACCATCGACGGGCACGACATCCGCGACGTGGATATCGATTCCCTGCGCCGCAACATCGCGGTGGTGTTCCAGGAAGCGGGCCTGTTCCAGCGCAGCATCGCGGACAACATGAAGGTGGGCGATCCCGCCGTAAGTGCAGCCGACATCGAAGCCGCGGCGCGCGCGGCCGAAGCGCACGACTTCATCAGCGCCAAGCCCGATGGCTACGCCACCCAGGTTGCCGAGCGCGGCCGCTCGCTTTCGGGCGGCGAACGCCAGCGCCTCGCGATTGCGCGCGCGATGTTGAAGGATGCGCCGATCCTGATCCTCGACGAAGCCACCAGCGCGCTCGACAGCATCACCGAGGCGCGCATCCAGCGCGCGCTGGATCGCCTGAGCCGCGGGCGCACCACCTTCATCATCGCGCACCGGCTTTCCACCGTCCGCAACGCCGATCGGATTTTGGTGCTCGACCGGGGCCGGCTGGTCGAACAGGGACGCTACGATGAGTTGATCCGGCGTGGCGGCATGTTCGCCAGGCTGGCCCAGCAGGGCCGCTTCGCGCCGGATGCCGAGCCGAAGCGGGCGATGCCGCTGGAGGTCGCGGCGTAAGGCGCTTGCAGCATCGTTCCCGCGTTTCGAAAATGGCGGTGGCGTTCGCATGAAGCGCCACCGCCCTTTCGTTTCCGGAACCCCAACATGCACGTGCTCGATCGACCCGTCTGGGAAAGCCTTGCCACCCGCCACGCCGCGCTGTCCGAAGGTGGCGCACTGGCCAAGCGCTACCTGCCCGACGTGAACCTGTTTGCCTCGGCGCGCGACGACAGCGCCGAAGCCTTGGCGGCACTGGCGGAGCTGGTGGCGCCCGGCGAACACGTGTACGTGCTGCAGGTGCCGGAGATCGCGATGCCGACGGCGTTGCGTGCCGTGAAAACCGCGCTGGGCGTGCAGATGGTGGCGACGCGCCCGATCCGTCCGGAATCCGGGGACGACACAGTCCTGCCGCTCGGCGACGCCGACGCGCCCGAAATGCTGGCACTGGCGCAGCTCACCCAGCCGGGCCCGTTTCTCGCACGCACCCACGTGATGGGCAACTTCATCGGCATCCGCGTCGACGGCCGGCTGGCCGCGATGGCGGGCGAGCGCATGCACGTGCCCGGCTACACGGAATTGAGCGGGGTGTGCACCCACCCCGATTTCCGCGGACGCGGGCTGGCCCGGCGCCTGTCGGCAACGGTTTCAGCCATGATCGAAGCGCGCGGCGAAACGCCGTTCCTGCATGCGTGGAAAGACAACCATTCCGCGATCGCGCTGTACGAAAAGCTCGGCTTCCGGTGGCGCAGCGACGTGAACGTCGCGGTATTGGAGTGCTAAGGAAACCCTGATTTTGCTCGTCATCCCGGAATACCCGCGCCATCCATGGCGCTCGCGCTACGCGCCGCCTTCGGCGTTCGCGTTTGCAATCCTGCAAACGCAGTCGCGGAGCGATATCCGGGACCCAGTGACTTTGTGCATCAATGCATTGCGGAAAAGTCACTGGGTTACTCGCCGCATCCTGCGGCTCGCCCTTCGGGTCATCGCATCGGCTACGCCGTTGTTCGCTACGGCATCCTGCCTGCGCAGTCCGGCCTTCGCCGGAATGACGAGAGGTGTTGATCAGCCTGTCCACGTTGCGGACGCGAGCTGCCGCGTGTCAGAAGATCTCGGCGACGCAGCAGCGCAGGCTGCCGCCGGCCTTCTCGATCTCATCCAGCGGCACGCTGCCGATCGCGAAACCCCATTCCGCCAGCGATGCACGTTGCGCGTCCGTCAGCGATGATGCCGCGCGCTCGCTCATCCACACCCGGTTCGGCGACAGCGTGATCGCGTTGCCGGCGTAGGCGCGCTTCTGTTCCGGCGTCAGCCAGATCACCCGATCCTCGAACGCGTGCGCGATCGCGCGCGGCACTTCCGGGTCGGCGAAGCCATCGGCCGCCAGGATCGCCGCGCGCCCGGCCAGCGACGTCATCACCACGTTGGTGTGGTATTCGCCTTGCGCGAGTTCGAAGCAGAATGTCAGCCGCAGGCCGAACGTTTCGTGTAGCGCGCGTGCGCCGGCCATGTTGCAGCGTTCGCTCAATCCGCAATAGCC
>DATCSF010000093.1:0-9579 GCA_036568625.1 Rhodanobacteraceae bacterium
GCCGTCGTCCGCGACCACGCTGGCGGTGTCGCCGTGCCGCTGCGCCTCGACCTTGATGTTCGCCAACCACTTTTCGTTGGACGCGCAGGCGGTGCCTTTCACCACGATTTTCGTGAGCCCGGCGTCGCCACGGATCGTCAGGTCGTCGGGACCGATCTCGACCGACAACAGCTTCAGACCCGCAGCGTCGAGTTCGGCATTGCGCGGCGCGCTGTAACGACACTGCTCGGCGGCACCGGCGACGCACGCCACTGCCAGCAACGACACGCCTGCGAACAACAGGATGAATTTGCGCATGGCACACTCCTTGATCACCGCGGGCGCGGCGGAATGGCGCAAGCATAAACTGCGCGGGGCGGCCGCTCATGTGCCCAAAGTCCACGCGACTTGCGGCCTACTGAGCAACTTGTATTGCTCGTCATCCCGGAATTTCGAAGCGATATCCGGACTGCGTTTGCAGGACTGCAAACGCGAACGCCGGAGGCGGCCCGAAGAACGAGCGCCATGGATGGCGCGAGTAGCCCAGCGCCTTCATGCTTGATGATGCTGCGTGAAAAAAGTCGCTGGGTTCCGGCTTTCGCCGGAATGACGAAGACAAATCCGTTCGCGGAGCCTCTATCGCTCTTCGGACTTGGCGCGATTCCACAGCGCGTCCTGCTCGGCAAGCGACTTGTCGTCCAGCTTCTCGCCGGCGATGGCAGCCAACGCTTCCATGCGCCGAAAACGGCGTTCGAATTTCGCATTGGCATGACGCAATGCCTGTGAAAAATCCACCTTCGCGTGGCGTGCCAGGTTCACCAGCACGAACGCGACGTCGCCGATCTCGTCCAGCAAACGGTTGCGGTCGGCACCCGTCGCAAACTCGGCGCGCACCTCGGTGATTTCTTCATCAAGCTTGTCCAGCACCGGCTCCGGACCGGGCCAGTCGAAGCCTACCGCCGCGGCGCGCTCACACAGCTTCAAGGCACGCTTCCATTCCGGCAGTCCACGCGCGACACCCGCCAGGGCGCTCGCGTCGTTCCCGCCTTGTGAAGCGCGTTCGGCACGTTTGATTTCATCCCACGCGCGAGTCTGTTCTGCGGCATCCGCGTAATGCGCGTCACCGAACACGTGCGGATGCCGGCGCACCAGCTTGGCGTTGATCGCATCCACCACGTCGCCGAAAGCGAACAGGTGCTGTTCTTCCGCCATGCGCGCATGGAACACCACCTGCAGCAACAGGTCGCCCAGTTCGTCTTGCAGCGCCGGATAATCCTTGCGGTCGATCGCGTCCGCGACTTCGTAGGCTTCCTCGATGGTATAAGGAGCGACGGTGTCGAAGGTCTGCGCGACGTCCCACGGGCAGCCGTGTTCCCTGTCGCGCAGGCGCGCCATGATTTGCAGGAGCTTCAGGATTGCGGCCTGCGAAGCCTCGCGCTGTCGCGAGGCAAGCTCCCCCTTGCCCGCGTCCGGGGCAGCGGGTTGGGACGCGGGAAGGTCGCGCTCGCCCATCACGCCCGTCGCAGCCTGGCAAGCCAGTCCACCGAGCGGTCGCCCAGCGCGAGGAACTCCGGATTCAACAACGATTCCTTGGCGTTGTAGCGGAGCGGTTCACCCTGCAGGTCCACCACCGCGCCGCCTGCCTGTTCCAGCACGCATTGCGCGGCTGCGGTATCCCATTCCGAAGTCGGACCAAGGCGCAAATAAAGATCGGCGTCGCCGCGCGCGACCATGCAGAATTTGATCGACGATCCCACCGATACCAGCCGGTGATATCCGAGCTTCTCCAGCATTGCCATCTGCCGTTCGTTGCCGTGCGAACGGCTGCCGGCGACCATGGGAATCGATGCCGCGGCGCGCGTCGCAATCGGCTGCGGCAATGCGCCCGGCGCGGTTTCCAGGAACGCGCCCTCGCCCGCGGTGCCGCAATACAGCTCGCCGGTCACCGGCACCAGCACCACGCCCAGCACCGGCACGTGGTTTTCGATCAACGCGATGTTGACGGTGAACTCGCCATTGCGCTTGACGAATTCGCGGGTGCCATCCAGCGGATCGACCAGCCAGTAGCGTTCCCACGTGCGTCGCACGTCCCAGTCGACGCCTTTCGATTCCTCGGACAATACCGGGATATCCGGCGTCAACTCGCGCAAGCCGTTGACGATGACCCGGTGCGAAGCCATGTCGGCGGCGGTCAGCGGCGAGTCGTCGCTTTTGGTCTCGACCGCGAAACTGCCGGCATAGATTTCCAGGATCGCCGCACCCGCGCGGCGCGCGAGCGCGCAGCTTGCGTGCGCAAGGCGTTCCAGGGCACTCATGCAGCGCACTCATCGCAAACACAAACTTGTTGGTTCATCGCCGCGCTCCAGGAAAGCCCGAACCTCCACAACCCCCGCCTTGACTCAAGGGAGCATCGTTGTCTGCTTCGATTCGTCATACTGGTGGGCGGAACCGTCCTTCGAGATATTCGCGCGCGATGAATAGCGCGGCGATGGAGCGCCCCTCCGAAACATCGTCGCGCGTCAGCAACACGTGCAGTTCGGAAAGTTTCCACGGCACGACTTCCAGCGGCTCCGGCTCGTCGCCGGGTCGCCGTTGCGGATACAAATCTTCCGCCAGGATCACCTGGGCCTTGTGGGTCATGTAGGCCGGTAGCAGCGACAACGTCGCCAGCGACGTGAGCTTGCGCGCGCCGAAGCCGGCTTCCTCCTGCAACTCGCGGTTGGCCGCTTCCAGCGCTGTCTCGCCCGGATCGATCCGCCCCTTCGGCAGGCCCAACTCGTAGCGATCCAGCCCCACACCGTATTCGCGCACCAGCAGCACGGTGTCGCGATCCTGCATCGGCACGATGAACACCGCGCCCCGGCCCGACGCGGTCAGGCGCTCGAAGGTGCGGCGCGCGCCGTTGGAGAACGCGAGGTCGACTTCCTGGATGTGCAGGAAGCGGCTGTCGCGCGCGTCGCGTGTCGCGAGGATCTCGGGCGGCGTGGGCATCCGGGGATTGTAACGGCATGTCGAAGCGGCATGCCGTAACGATGCGTTGCGGGACCCCTTGGGCTCCGGGCGGCGGCTCGTTCAAACCCTCCCGTCAAGGGCGAAACGGCGCCGGCCCGCCCTGCGGACTCGACGCGGCGGCAGGCGCCGAAGCGGCCGATGCAGGCTTCGCGGCGCTGGACGCCGGCTTCGGCAGAGGCACCTTCTTGCCGGTGAGCGTTTCGGGCGGCGGCATCGACAGGCGGATGTCGTCGTCGTTCTTCGGCGCTGGTTGCGGATCGTCGCCTTTGCAGCCCGCGAACAACGCCAGCGGCGACAATGCGCAGTGCAACTTGATGCCGCCGGGCAACTTCACCGTTTTCTGCACCGTGGTTTTTTCGATCGCCTTGTCGACCGCACGCCCGATCGTCTTCGCGCCCAGGCTTTCCTTGTCGGGTGCCCAGTCCTTGTTGAAGCGGGTCGGCTTGTACGGCACCGGCGACTCACCGCTGTAGATTTGCGAGCCCTTCGGTTCGGGCGCACTGAAGGCGGGCGCCGGCGCGGCTTGTCGCGACGCGTTCGACGGCAGCCGAACCTGCCCGTTCGATTCATAAAGTTGCAGCGGCGGCCCCTTGACACCCTCCAGCGTCGCGCTGATCGCCCCCTTCGCGGGAGGCACGTAGTGCAGGCGTCGCACCGGCGGTGGCGCGGGCTGTCCGGGCAGCGGCGGCGGCGGCACCAGCGGCGGCGGCACGGGCAGTTCCGACGCCGGTTCGATAAAGCTCACCGCGATCACGCCGCTTTCGTTGGGGCGGTACGGCGCAGGCCGCAGGACCAGGTACGCCAGCCACGCCAGCAATACGTGCGCCGCGATCACCAGCGCTACCAGTAGCCATGGGCTGCGGCGATCCCGCGGCGGCTCGACGCGCTGGGTAAGCCGCACGTAGGGCAGGCCGGAGAGTTCGGCGGCAGCGTCGCGCATCACCCCGCGATCGCAGGTTTGTGCCTGCACCTCGATTTCCTGTCCTTCGTTGCGTGGCATGCGGCGGGCCGATACGGCGTGCGTTGCGCGTATGGAAGTTTAGGGGATGCGCGATGAGCGCCAGCGCACGGGCGGCGCGTGTTGAGACCATCCCCCACGCTGCAGGTTCCGCGAAAGCCGCTTGACCGTCAGGGCGGATCGGCGCATGGTCTGGCGACCGCCGCACCCGAAAGCGAGGCCAGCATGAGCGCCTACACCACTTCGGACATCCGCAACGTGGCCCTGACTGGCCACGCGGGCGCCGGCAAGACCAGCCTGTTCGAAGCGCTGCTGCAGGCCGGCGGCGCGATCCAGACGGCGGGCACGATCGAGCGCGGCAACACCGTGTCCGATTTCGACGACCAGGAAAGGGAACGCCAGCATTCGATCCACTCGACCATCGCATCGGTGGACACCGCGGGTTGCCACATCAACCTGATCGACACCGCGGGCTACGCGGATTTCCGCGGCGAAACGCTGTCCGCGCTGGCCGCCGTCGAGACCTGCGCGGTGGTGGTGAATGCCACCATGGGCATCGAGCACGGCACGCGCCGCATGATGCACTACGCGAAGCAGCGCAGCCTCTCGCGCATGCTGGTGGTGAACCGCATAGACATGGAAGACGTCGACCTTGCCGCGATCCTCGAATCGCTGCGCGACGAGTTCGGACCAGAATGCCTGCCGGTCAACCTGCCCGCGGAACGCGGCGCAAGAGTGGTGGATTGTTTTTTTTCGCACGACGGCGACAGCGATGTCGGTGCCGTCGCCGACGCGCACCAGCGCATCATCGACCAGGTCGTCGAAATCAACGAACGCTTGATGGGCCGCTATCTGGAGGAAGGCGAGGACAACCTTTCGCCCGAAGACCTTCACAACGCATTCGAACAATGCCTGCGGGAGGGCCATCTGGTGCCGGTCTGCTTCACCTCCGCGCGCACCGGCGCGGGTGTCGCGGAGTGGCTGCAGCTCGCGCAGAAACTGTTGCCGCACCCGGGCGAGGCCAACCCGCCGCCATTTTTGAAAGGCGGTGGCGTCAACGGTGCGGGCACCGGCGCCAGGCCCGTCGTGGCAAAACCCGACCCAGACGCGCACGTGATCGCCGACGTGTTCAAGATCATCAACGACCCGTTCGTCGGCAAGCTCGCGGTGTTTCGCGTCTGGCAAGGCACGGTGAAAAAAGACTCGCAACTCTTCATCGACGACGGCAAGAAGCCATTCAAGGCCGGCCACCTGCTGCGGCTGCAGGGCAAGGACCACATCGAAATCGAACAAGCGATCCCCGGCGACATCGCGGGCATCGCCAAGGTCGAGGACATCCATTTCGACGCGGTGCTGCACGACTCGCACGACGAGGATGCGATCCACCTGCAACCGCTCGCGTATCCGCTGTCGATGTTCGGACTTGCGGTGGAACCCCGGCACAAGGGCCAGGACCAGAAGCTCGCGACCGCGCTGGCCAGGCTGGCCGAGGAAGACCCCTGCCTGCAAATCGATCACAACAAGGAATTGAACGAAACGGTGGTGCGCGGGCTGTCCGACCTGCACCTGAAGCTCACGCTCGCGCGCATGCAGGACAAGTACGGCGCCGAGGTGATCACTCATCCGCCGCGCATCGCCTATCGCGAAACCATCGGCGCCAGCGCCGAGGGCCACCATCGCCACAAGAAGCAGACCGGCGGCGCCGGCCAGTTCGGCGAGGTGTTCCTGCGCATCGAGCCGCTGCCGCGCGGCGCCGGTTTCGAGTTCAGCGACGAAAGCAAGGGCGGCGTGATTCCCAACCAGTTCATCCCGGCGATCGAGAAGGGCGTGCGCCAGGTGCTGGATCACGGCGCGATTGCCGGCTATCCGATGCAGGATGTGCGCGTGATCGTGTATGACGGCAAGTATCATCCGGTCGATTCCAAGGAAGTGGCGTTCGTCGCGGCCGGCAGGAAAGCGTTCCTCGACGCGGTCGGGAAAGCCAGGCCGATCGTGCTGGAACCGATCGTCAACATGGATGTCAACGTGCCCGAGCAATACATGGGCGACGTCACCGGCGGCCTTGCCTCGAAACGCGCGCGCATCAGTGGCACCGACGCGCTGCGCGGGGGCGTGCTGGTGATCAAGGCGCAGGCGCCGCTGGCGGAAGTGGTGGATTACCAGACCGAATTGCGCTCGCTCACCGGCGGCGAAGGGCGCTTCGCGATGGAGCTGTCGCACTACGATCCGGTGCCGACGCAGATTCAGAAGCAGCTCACCGAGGCGTACAGACCCAAACCCGAGGAAGACTGAATTCGCGTTGTCCCGCAGCACAAAACTACGAGGAGAGCCGTCATGACACTCGCATCGCTGTGGTTGCCCATCATCCTTTCCGCCGTGTTCGTGTTCATCGCGAGCGCGCTGATCAACATACTGCTGAAGTTCTGGCACGCACCCGATTACCGCAAGTTCCCGAACGAGGACGAGGTACGCGCCGCGATTCGCGCCGGCAATCCGGCGCCGGGACAGTACTCGATCCCGTGGTGCGACCAGAAGGCGATGAAAGATCCTGCGATGCAGGAAAAATTCGTCCGGGGACCGGTCGGCATGGTGAACCTGCGGCGCGCGGGTCCGGTGAACATGGGCGCGTACCTGCTGCAATGGTTCCTGTTCTGCGGCCTGGTTTCGGTGCTGTGCGCACTGGTCGCGCTGGTGCTGCCGGCCGGCGCCGATCCGCATCGGATCTTCCACACCACCGCGTTGGCTGCGCTGGCAGGCTACGCCCTCGGACTCGTCCAGAACGCCATCTGGTTCGCGTGGCCCTGGAAGAACACGTTCAAGTACATGGCCGACGGCGTCGTGTACGCGATCATCACCGGCTTCACCTTCCTGTGGTTGTGGCCGGCGGCGTGACAAAGCCGGTCGACCGGCACCGGGCGCTCATTGCGAACGTTCGCGAAACCGGTCGGTTGCGCTGATCAGTTCGTGCACGTTGCCCGCTTCGAAGGCCGAGTGCCCTGCATCCGGCACGATGCGCAGGTCGGCCTGTGGCCATGCGCGGTGCAGATCCCACGCGCTGCGCGCCGGGCACACCACATCGTAACGGCCTTGCACGATCACCGCCGGAATGCCGTGCAGGCGATGCGCATCGCGCAGCAACTGATCGTCGTGGTCGAAGAAGCCGCGATTCACGAAATAGTGGTTCTCGATGCCCGCGAACGCCAGCGCGAATTCGTCGCCGGCGCTGGCGGCGATGTAGCCCTGGTTCTGCAGCAGGAAACTGGTCGAGGCCTCCCATACCGACCACGCGCGCGCAGCAGCCAGCCGCACCGCGGGGTCGTCGGAGGTGAGCCGCCGATGGTACGCCGCGATCAAATCATCGTGTTCGGATTCCGGAATCGCGGCGAGGTACTTCTCCCACGCGTCCGGGTACAGCATGTCGCAGCCCTTCTGGTAGAACCACGCCAGCTCCGAGCGCCGCAACATGAAGATGCCGCGCAACACCAGTTCCGAGACGTGCTCGGGATGCTTTTCCGCGTAAGCCAACGCCAGCGTCGAACCCCACGAGCCGCCGAACACCTGCCAGCGCTCGATACGTAGGTGTTCGCGCAGGCGTTCGAGATCGGCAACCAGATCCCAGGTGGTGTTCTCGCGTAGTTCGGCGTGCGGCGTCGAGCGTCCGCAGCCGCGCTGGTCGAACAGCACGACGCGGTACATCCTGGGATCGAAGAACCGCCGGCATTTGCCGTTGCAGCCGGCACCCGGGCCGCCATGCAGGAAAACCGCCGGCTTGCCGTGCGGGTTGCCGCACTGCTCGTAATAAAGCGTGTGCAACGGCGACACCTGCAACATGCCGGTGTCGAACGGCTCGATGTCCGGATACAAGCCCCGTCGGTGATCAAGCATATCCATTCGCGGTATTTCATCTGCAGTCGGAATCCCGCTAGCCTAGCATCCCCACTCCCCGAACACGACGACGCGCGCACGATGAAGACATCGTTTCCCAAGAAGGACATCAAGATCCTGTTGCTGGAAGGCATCCACCAAAGCGCCGTGGAGACATTCCGCGCCGCCGGCTATTCGCTGATCGAACACCACGACAAGGCGCTGCCGCGCGCGGAACTGTTCAAGGCCATCGCCGACGCCCACATCGTCGGCCTGCGTTCGCGCACCCAACTGGACGCCGAAGCCATTTCGCATGCGCGTCGCCTGCTCGCGGTCGGCTGCTTCTGCATCGGCACCAACCAGGTCGAACTGCATCAGGCGCGCGAGCGCGGCGCGCCGGTGTTCAACGCGCCCTATTCCAATACCCGCAGCGTGGCGGAACTAGTGATCGCCGAGGCGATCATGCTGATGCGACGCGTGCCCGAGCGCAACGCCGAGTGCCATCGCGGGGGCTGGGCGAAATCCGCCGACGGCAGCTTCGAGGTGCGCGGCAAGACGCTCGGCATCGTGGGCTACGGCCACATCGGCACCCAGGTCGGCGTGCTGGCCGAATCGCTCGGCATGCACGTCCTGTTCCACGACATAGAAGCCAAACTGGCGCTCGGCAACGCGGCGCCCGCGCAGCATCTGGACGACCTGCTGGCGCGTTCCGACATCGTGACGCTGCACGTACCGCAGACGCCCGCCACGGCCGGCATGATCGGCGCACGCGAGGTCGCGTGCATGCGCCGCGGTGCGATGCTGATCAACGCCTCGCGCGGCAACGTGGTGGAGATCGATGCGCTGGCCGCGGCACTGCAGGACGGACGCCTTGCGGGCGCGGCGGTGGACGTGTTTCCGCAGGAACCGAAGAGCCGGGACGAGGAATTCCTGTCGCCCCTGCGTACGTTCGACAACGTGCTGCTGACCCCACACGTCGGCGGCAGTACCCAGGAAGCCCAGCTCAACATCGGCACCGAGGTGGCATCCAAGCTGGTGCGCTACAGCGACAACGGTTCCACGCTGTCCGCGGTGAACTTCCCCGAGGTCAGCCTGCCCGAGCATGCCGGCAGTCGGCGGTTGCTGCACATCCACCACAACGTCCCGGGCGTGCTGTCGCGCATCAACGACGTGTTTTCGCAGGGCGGCATCAACATCAACGGCCAGCACCTCCAGACCGACGGCGACATCGGTTACGTGGTGATCGACGTGTCGGCCTCCGAAGAACAGTCGGAAGGCCTGCGCGAGCAGCTCGCGGCGATCCCCGGAACCATGCGGACGCGGTTGCTGTACTGATGCGGGGCCGCGGGCTGAGCGCACGCGAAGCCCAACGCCAGCGACACGTCCGCCAAGCGTGAACCCATATTGGGCTTCACTGCGTTCAGTCCAAACTACGTGCTCTCGCCAAGCGGTGCGTCACATGTGCCGCTTGGTCGCGATGTGGGCGGAGCCGCTATCGGACGCGCCGCTCGGAGCGGCTTTGTGGAAAGTCAGCACAGGGATGTGCGTTCTGGCTTCGCGTGGCGCGATGCAACCCGCGCTTGCCGCAACATGGGCTGACGCAGCGATCATGGACGATCGCAAAACATGGTCGGGGCGGCGGGATGACTCGCGCCTTCCAGGCGCTCGCCCTCCGGGCCATCGCTTCGCGATGTTCGCTCCGCCATCCTTGGCTCCGCAGTCGAACGGCGCCTTCTTGCGAAGGCGCCAGTTCTCACCCTCACAAC
>DATCSF010000094.1:0-8408 GCA_036568625.1 Rhodanobacteraceae bacterium
GCGTAGGTCAAGCACCTGGAGTGCTTGACCCGGGCGTTGAATCCGGGCCCCTACCGAAACCGACACGTCGGAAAAGTGCCGGAAGCGCTTTCCCGACAACTCATTGATCCTTCCTGGCGGGTGCCGAATGCGAATGCTGGTGGTCGAGGACGATGCGGCAATCGCCGACGCAGTTTGCGGCTCGCTGGAACGCGCCGGCCACGCGGTCGACCACCTCGCCAACGGCAAGGCCGCGATCGCCGCCCTGCAGGAACACGCGTTCGCGCTGGTGGTGCTGGACCTCGGCTTGCCGGGCGAAGACGGCAGCGAAGTGCTGCGCCGGCTGCGCGCCGCCCACGACGGCATTTCGGTGCTGGTCATCACTGCACGCGAGGAACTCGACCTGCGCGTGCGTACGCTCGATCTGGGCGCCGACGACTACCTGGTCAAACCCTTCAGCCTGGCCGAGTTCGACGCGCGGGTGCGCGCCTTGCTGCGCCGTCAAAGCAACCGCGGCGTGCCGATCCTGCAACTCGGGCGATTGTCGATCGACCTGGCGGGCCGGCGCGTATTGCTGGACGGTCATCCGCTGGACCTGACCGCGCGCGAGTTCGCGTTGCTGGAAATCCTGGCTTCGCGCCACGACCGCGTCACCCCGCGCGAGCACGTCATCGAAGCGTTGTGCACCTGGAACGACGCCCTCACCGACAACGGCCTCGACATTGCGGTCCATCGTCTGCGCCGCAAGCTCGCCGACAGCGGCGTCAATTTGCGCACGGTGCGCGGGCTCGGCTACCTGCTCGAGGCCGACGATGGTCCGTAACCCCAGCCTGCGCCGCCGCCTGCTGCTGTTCGTGTCGGTGCCGCTGCTGGCGGTGCTGGTGTGCGGCGGCATCATCAACTACGTAATCGGCCTGCATTATGCGAACAAGGTGTACGACCGCTGGCTGCTGAACAGCGCCAACGCGATGGGCGACCTCGTCAACAGCGACGCGGGCCGCAACGAGCTGAGCGAGCAGGCGCGCATCCTGCTGCAATTCTCGGTGAAGGACAGCAACGAATTCGCGGTACGCAGCCTGCGCTACGGCGTGCTGGCCGGCGACGGGGATCTTCCTCAACCGCGGCCGGGCGCTGCGGCATCACATGGCGAGCCGGTGTTCACGGACTTCCGCAATCACGACCAGGCCATGCGGATGGTGTCGGTGTTCGTGGCCAACAAGGCCGACCCGGGCGACGTCCTGGTGATCTCGGCGGCGGAAGCCGTGCGCAAACGCCAGGCGCTGGCGCGCGAACTGCTGATCTCCACCGTTCCCATCGAGCTGCTGTTGATCTGCGTCGCGATGGCGCTGGTGTGGCTGGGCATCAATCGCGGCCTGCGCGTGCTGGAACCGTTGGCGCACGAAATCCGCATGCGCGAAGCGGGCGACCTGTCGCCGCTGCGCACCATCGATGCGCCGCTGGAAGTGCAGCCGCTGGTCGCAACCATCGACGCGCTGTTGTCGCGGCTGGACCGGATGCTGCGCCAGCAGCAGCGCTTCATCGCCGACGCCGCGCACCAGTTGCGTACGCCGCTGGCGGGCCTGCGCCTGCAGGCCGAACGCGCGCTGGCCGACCCGCGCCCGGATACGGTGCGCGAGGCGCTGGCGCACGTGGAACGCCTTTCCGCCGGCACCGCGCGCGCAGCCGGCCAGTTGCTGGCGCTGGCGCGCGCGCAGGCGCCCGACGAATCGCTGGGCGCCGCGGCCCCGCTGGATCTCGCCCAGGTGGTGCGCGATGAAGTGGCCGCGCGGGTGCCCGAAGCCATCGCCCACGGCGTGGACCTCGGCTACCGCGGCCCGGCGCACGGCGTCGCCGTCATTGGCGACGCCGTATTGCTACGCGAGCTGCTCGGCAACCTGATCGACAACGCGTCGCGTTACGGCAGCCGCGGGAACGCCGTCATCACCGTCGGCGTGCACACCGAAAGCGACGGTGGCTGCGTGCTGAGCGTGCAGGACAACGGCCCGGGCGTCGCGCCGGAATTGATGCCGCGCCTCGGCGAACGCTTCTTCCGCGCGGTCGGCAACAATCACGAAGGCACCGGCCTCGGCCTCGCCATCGTGCGCGAAATTGCCGAGCGCCACGGCGCCGACCTGGTCTTCTCGAACCACGCCGACCCACACGGCTTGCGGGTCGAGGTGCGATTTCCACCCACCGCAACAGGTTGATGCGATCATCCCCGATCGCTGCTTCGCCAAATCGAAGGCCGCCCGGGCCGATTGCTGGTCCGCGGACGCCAGAACGGCCTTCCATGACCTGACTTTCCACAACAGCCGCTTCGATGGGCGGGTCTATGACCTATCGTCGCGCGTGTAGATCGCTCCGTTTTCCACGCGCACCGGAAAAGTTGCGATCGGTTCCGTCGCAGGCGCCTCCTTCACTTCGCCCGTACGCACGTCGAAGCGCGCGCCATGGCGCGGACATTCCACCTCGAACCCGCACACCTCGCCGCCTGCCAGTTCGCCGCCATCGTGGGTGCAGGTGTCCTCGATCGCGTACAGGTCGCCCTCGAGGTTGTACACCGCGATCGCGGTGTCGCCGTCCCAGACGACCTTGAATTCGCCCGGCAGCAGTTCGTCCCGCGCACATACGTGCACCCACCCGTCCATCACCATGACGGCCCTTCGCTGGTGCACGGCAAGCGACATCCATGCCTTTTTCCGCTCGCCTCCCGGACGATCGGGCATCTTTCTCTTGCCTGGCCGGGAGAAAGGCGCCAAAGAGAAGCCCATCCCGCGAACACGCCCCTCGCACACCCATGTGCTTTGGATGCACTCGCGCACGCCGGGGTTCGCCGACGGCACCGGCGACACGACGCCGCCGAAACTGTCGTGCCGGGCGCGTGATCTTTGCTGAAACAAAAGTCGCCCGCGCCACCGGAAGGGGCGCGGAAAAAGGCAGGGATGGCAAGCGTCACCGGCAACATTCAAAGGTCCTTGACGAGCCATTCGAAGCGCAAGTCATCGCGCTTCGGGATGCCGAACCGTTCATCGCCATACGGAAACGGCCGGTATTCACCGGTACGCCGATAACCGCGGCGTTCGTACCATGCGATCAGTTCCGCACGTACGTCGATCACCGTCATCCGCATCGCGCGGGCGTGCCATTCGTCGTGCGCGATGCGCTCGGCCTCGGCCAGCAGCGCGCGACCGGTACGGTTGCCCTGCGCTTCGGGCCGCACCGAGAACATGCCGAAGTAACCGTCGCAGGACTCGCCGTCGTGCAAGCGTTCGACGACGCAACAAGCGAGCAGTTGCCCGGCCTGTTCGGCCAGCAGCAATCTCACGTTCGGGTTTGCGATCAGCTCCGCAACTTCGCGCGAATCGGTGCGCTGGCCATCCAGAAGGTCGGCTTCGGTGGTCCAGCCCACGCGGCTGGCATCACCGCGATAGGCAGATTCGGTCAGTGCGACGACGGCCGGGACGTCACGCGCTTCCGCCGGACGAAAACGCAAATACGACTTCCGACTCTCCATTCTCGATTCCCTTTTTGTTTGTGCGATCGTCCCTGATCGCTGCTTCGTTCTGCCACAAGGTAGAGACCCACGCACCGCGATCTGCCACGCCAGAACGGGCCTCCCTGCCCTGACTTTTCACAAAAGCAGCTTCCGCACCCGGCCGATGGCCTCGACCAGCGCATCGATCTCGGCCTCGGTGTTCCAGAACGCGAGCGAGGCGCGGCAGGTCGCGGCCACGCCGTAGAACTGCATCAGCGGATGCGCGCAGTGGTGGCCCGAACGCACCGCGACGCCCTCCTGATCCAGCAACGTGGCGAGGTCGTGCGCATGCACGCCGTCGATCAGGAACGAAATCACGGCCGCCTTGCCCGGGGCGCTGCCGAAGATGCGCAAGCCCGGAATGGCTTCGAGCCGCGGCGTCGCGTATTCCAGCAATTCGCGTTCGCGCGCAGCGATGTTGGCCATGCCGAGGTTGCCGAGATAATCGATCGCAGCGCTGAGCCCGGCAAAGCCCGCCGTGTTGGGCGTACCCGCCTCGAACTTGTGCGGCGAATCCGCGAAGGTGGTGCCGTCGAACGAGACGGTACGGATCATCTCGCCGCCGCCGAAAAACGGCGGCATGGTGTCGAGGGTTTCGCGCCGCGCCCACAGTGCGCCGGTGCCGGTCGGACCGCACATCTTGTGCCCGGTGAGGCAATAGAAGTCGCAGCCGATCGCCTTCACGTCCAGCGGCAGGTGCGGCGCGGCCTGCGAGCCGTCCACCAGCAGCGGGATGCCGCGCTTGCGGCACTCGCGGGCCAGTTCCTTCACCGGATTGACGGTGCCCAGCACGTTGGACACGTGCACCACGCCTGCGAATTTCACCTCAGGCGTCAATGCCTCGACGAATTTTTCGACGATCAGCTCGCCGGATTCCGTGATCGGCGCCACCTTGACGTGCGCGCCTGTGAGCTTGCACACCAGCTGCCACGGCACGATGTCGGCGTGGTGCTCCATTGCGGTGACCAGCACCGCGTCGCCGGGTTTGAGACGCGGCAACAAAAAGCTGTAGGCCACGAGATTGGTGGCCATCGTGGTGCCGGACGTCAGCACGATCTCGTCGCGATGATTGGCGCCCATGAACGCGGCGAGCCTGTCGCGTGCGCCCTCGTAGAGCGCGGTCGCCTCTTCGCCGAGTTGATGCACCGCGCGCGACACGTTGGCGTTGTGGGTGCGGTAGAACGCATCCACCGCCTCGATCACCTGCCGCGGTTTCTGCGAAGTGTTGGCGCTGTCGAGATACACCAGCGGTTTGCCGTGCACCTCGCGTTGCAGGATCGGGAAATCCGCCCGCACCCTGGTCCAGTTGACCGGTGTCACGGCCGCGGTCGATTTCGCAGTAGCGCTCACGCTTCAGCCTCCGGCAGTTGCTCGGCCAGCAATGTTTCGCAGAATTCGCGCAGCGAGGCAGGTTGGATACCATCCAGCGTCACCGCACAAAACGCGCGCACCAGCATGCGCCGCGCCGCTTCCAGCGAAATGCCACGCGAGCGCAGGTAGAACAAGACGTTTTCGTCCAACTGGCCCACGGTCGCACCATGATTGGCTTTCACCTCATCCGCGTAGATCTCCAGCGCCGGACGGGTGTCGATTTCGGCCGTCGGCGAAAGCAACAGGTTCTTGTTGTAGAAGCCTCCGTCGGAGCCATCGGCACCCGGCAGCACCAGGATGCGCCCGTGCACCACGCCGCGCGCACGATCCCCGGCGACGCCGCGCCACAGCGAGTCGCTCACGGTGTCGCGCCCGCGATGGGTCACCAGCACTTCGGTGTCGCTGTGCTGGCGGCCATCCAGCACGAACGCGCCGCGGCTGGCGAAACGCGCCTGTGCGCCGGCAAGATCCACGCGCAATTCGTGGCGTGCAAGCTTGCCGCCCACTTCAAGCGCATGGAAATCCAGTTCCGCATCTTCGTGCAGCACGCAGTCGGTGCGTCGAAGCAGCGTCGTATCCTGCGAGGCACGCTGAACGATCGTCCAGTCGAGCTGCGCGCGCGCGCGCAGCGTGATGGTGCGAGCGAGGTTCGCGAGATGCCGCGACGTGTCATCGCCTACGTGATGTTCGACCACTGCCAGCGATGCGCCTTCGCCAAGTTCGATCAAATCGCGCAGGTGCCAGGCAATCGCGCTGCCGGCGTTGGTGCCGACATGCACGACGTGCAACGGTTGCGAAACGCGCACACCATCGGCGACCCGCACGACCAAACCGTCCGCCGCGAGCGCGCGATTCAACAGCGTGAAGCCGTCGTCTTCCTCTCCGCGTGCAGCGAGCAGGAAACGCAACGGCTCGGGTTGATGCTGCAGGGCATGCGACAAAGGCTGCAGCATGACGCCATCGGCAAGATCGTCGAACCGCGAAAGATCGGCGCGGAACGTGCCGTTGACGAACACCGCGCGCGGACCATCGCAACCGTCCAGCCGCAGCAGATCATCCGCGACGAAACGGCTTGCGGCTTCGTCATCGCGTGGCGCGTAGGCGCTCTGCTGCAGCGCGCGGAGCGAGGTGTATTTCCACAACTCGTTGCGGGTGTCGGGCAGGCCACGTTCGACGAATGCGCGCAGTGCTTGATGACGCGCATCGTCCAGCCATCCGAGGCCGCTGCCGGACAGGCGTACCGCCGCGGCCTGCATGGATTCGACGAATGGCGTAGCCACCGCGTTCACGCGTGCACTTCCGACGGCGTGCGTTCGCGCACCCAGGCATAGCCGTGTGCTTCGAGTTCCTTCGCCAGCGTCGCATCGCCACTTTCGACGATGCGGCCGTCGGCCAGCACGTGCACGAAGTCCGGCACGATGTAATCGAGCAGCCGCTGGTAGTGCGTGATCACCAGGAACGCGCGATCCGGCGAGCGCAACGCGTTCACGCCCGCCGCGACCTGTTTCAGCGCATCGATGTCGAGCCCCGAGTCGGTTTCGTCGAGGATCGCCATGCGCGGTTCCAGCAGCGCCATCTGGAACACCTCGTTGCGCTTCTTCTCGCCGCCCGAGAAACCTTCATTCACCGCGCGGTTCAAAAGTTCGGGCGTCATGCCCATTGCCTTGACCCGCTCGCGCACCAGCTTCAGGAACTGCATCGAATCCAATTCCCCTTCCCCGCGCGCCTTGCGCTGCGCGTTCAACGCGGCACGCAGGAAATAGGTGTTGTTGACGCCGGGAATTTCGACCGGGTACTGGAATGCCAGGAACAGGCCGGCCGCGGCGCGCGCTTCCGGTTCCAAGTCCAGCAAATTCTTGCCGTCGAACGTGACGGTGCCTTCGGTCACCTCGTAACCGGGGCGGCCCGCCAGCACGTTGCCGAGCGTGGACTTGCCCGCGCCGTTGGGACCCATGATGGCGTGCACCTCGCCCGGCCGGGCTTCCAGCGAAAGGCCCTTGAGGATTTCCTTGCCGGCAACGCGGGCGTGGAGGTTTTCGATCTTAAGCATTTCGTTCCCTTCGCGTTTGAGCCCCTCTCCCGCCGGGAGAGGGGTTGGGGTGAGGGTTCGGCGTGGCTGCGACGTTCCGGCGAAGCCGTACCCTCATCCGCCCTTCGAGCACCTTCTCCCGGAGGGGAGAAGGAAAAAGCTACCCAATAGCGCCTTCGAGGCTCACTTCCAGGAGCTTCTTCGCTTCCACCGCGAATTCCATGGGCAGTTCGCGGAACACCTGTTTGCAGAAACCGTCCACGATCATCGACACCGCGTCTTCCTCGCCGATGCCGCGGCTGCGGCAGTAGAACAACTGGTCGTCGGAAATCTTGGAAGTCGTGGCTTCGTGCTCGACGATCGCGGTGGGGTTCTTCACTTCCATGTACGGAAAGGTGTGCGAGCCGCACTGCTTGCCAATCAGGATGGAATCGCAGCGGGTGTGGTTGCGCGCGTTCACCGCACCTTTTTCCACTTTCACGAGGCCCCGATAGCTGTTCTGGCTGCGACCGGCGCTGATGCCCTTCGACACGATCTTGGATTTGGTGTCGCGGCCGATGTGGATCATCTTGGTGCCGGTATCGGCCTGCTGGAAATTGTTGGTCAGCGCGACCGAATGGAACTCACCCACCGAGCGGTCGCCTCGCAACACGCAGCTCGGATATTTCCAGGTAATTGCCGAGCCCGTCTCGACCTGCGTCCAGGTGATGCGCGAATCGTCGCCTCGGCACTCGCCGCGCTTGGTCACGAAGTTGTAGATGCCACCCTTGCCGTTCTCGTCGCCGGGATACCAGTTCTGCACGGTCGAATACTTGATGTTGGCGCGCTCCAACGCCACCAGTTCCACCACCGCCGCGTGCAACTGGTTCTCGTCGCGCATCGGTGCGGTGCAGCCTTCGAGATACGAAACCGTCGAGGCTTCCTCGGCGATGATTAGCGTGCGTTCGAACTGCCCGGTGTGGCCCGCGTTGATGCGGAAGTACGTGCTCAATTCCATCGGGCAACGCACGCCCTTCGGGATGAACACGAACGAGCCGTCCGAGAACACCGCCGAGTTCAGCGCCGCGAAGAAGTTGTCGCCCTGCGGCACCACCGTGCCGAGGTACTGGCGCACCAGGTCGCCGTGTTCGCGGATCGCCTCGCTCATCGAGCAGAAGATCACGCCGACTTTGGCGAGCTGTTCGCGTGCGGTGTTGGCCACCGACACCGAGTCGAACACCGCATCCACCGCCACACCCGCCAACCGCTCGCGTTCCTTCAGCGGGATGCCAAGCTTCTCATAAGTCTCCAGCAGCTTTGGATCGACTTCATCGAGGCTCTTCGGTCCGTCCCCACGCTTTTTCGGCGCGGAATAATAGATGATCTTCTGAAAATCGATGGGCGGATAATGCGCCTTTTGCCATGTTGGTTCCTTCATGGTCTGCCAATGACGGAATGCCTTCAATCGCCACTCGAGCAAAAACTCCGGCTCATTCTTTTTGCGCGAGATCAGCC
>DATCSF010000095.1:0-5006 GCA_036568625.1 Rhodanobacteraceae bacterium
GTCATGAACAACCCCGCGGCGATGGTGGACTTCGACACCTACGCGGTGCAGATCGACGCCACCGCGATCAACGTCAGCACCCAGTTCCGCGGCAGCGGCACCGACGCGCTCGGCCGGCCGCTTTCGGGCGGTGATGGCGGCAATGGCGGCGGCGTGCATCCAGTGCCGGCGATCAGCTTCATCGCCCCCATCGCCGAGAACTGGCGGCTGGGCTTCGGCGTCAATGCGCCATTCGGCCTCGCCACCGAGTACAACGCAGGTTGGGTGGGGCGCTACCAGGCGCTGAAAACCAGCGTGAAGTCGATCGACTTCACCGGCTCGGTGGCGTGGGCGATCAGTCCGCAGTTCTCGCTGGGCTTCTCGGTGATCGCGCAGAAGACCACCATCGATCTCGGCAACGCCATCAATTATGGCGCGGTGCTGGCGGCGCCGCCGCCCGCCGGGTTCGGGCTTGCGCCAGCGTTCCTGCCGCAGTCGGCCGATGGCGCGGTGCGCATGCGCGGCGACAACACGAAGTGGGGCTGGGCGATCGGCGCCGAGTGGAAGCCGACCACGCAGGACACCCTTGCGCTTGCCTACCACGCCAAGATCAACCACGACTTCACGGGCCAGGCCTATTTCACGGTGCCGGCCAGCGTGCAGTTCGTGCTGTCGCAGCCCGGCGTGCCGCCGTTGTTCCAGAACACCGCGGCCAGCGGCCAGTTGGCGACGCCGGCCACCGCCAGCTTGAGTTACTGGCACAAGACGCTCGGCCCGATTTCGTGGGGCGCGGAACTCGGCTGGACCGGCTGGAGCTCCTTCAGCCACCTCGCGATCGATTTCGCCAATCCGGCGCAACCCGACATCGACCAGTACTACGGCTGGCGCAACACGTTGTTTGGCTCGGTCGGCATGGATTACAAGATCAGCGACCAGTGGACCTGGCGCGCGGGCGTGGCCTACGACCAGACGCCGACCCGCGACTTCTCACGCGACCCGCGCATCCCCGATGGCGCGCGCAAGTGGATTTCGGTGGGCGCGGGCTACACGCCGAGCCAGAACCTGCGCTTCGACATCGGCTACACCCATCTGTTCGTCGACGACGGCAACGTCAACGATGTCAGCGCCACCGGCGATCGCCTGGTCGGCAGCTTCGACAACTCCGGCGACCTGCTCGGGATTTCGATGCAGTACAAGTTCTGACCGCTCATCCGGCAACGCCGCAACACGAAAACCCCGCCACATGCACACGGCGGGGTTTTTGTTTGCGCTGAAGACGCGATGGCGTCCGAACGGCGCGTCCGCGGATCCATAGTGGCTAGTCCGTCTGGTGCGCGCGGACGGGCGTGATCGTGATGCTGACGCTGGATCAGCTCGTGGTGTTCGCGCCCCCGTTGCGTGCGTCCCGTGTGCCACGGGGGTGGCAGCTCATTCGCTGGGATCACTCGGATGCCGGCGTGGGGTGGACGGGCGCCGACGGCATTCCGGGCGGCGCCCCCTTGCCCTTTATGACTTCGATTGCTGCGGCTGCGGCGGCAGCAACTTCTGGACCTTGGCCCGGACGGTGCTGTCGGTCTGCACCAGGTTCGCGATCTGCACGTAGCGGTGGGGCGACAGTTGATGGCTTTCGACGGCGGTTTCCATTTTCTTTTCGGCCGCCTGCTGCAGTTTCGTGCGATCGTCGGGCGTCTTCGCGGACGCGAGTTGGGGCTGCACGGAGTCCTTGATGCCTTGCACCTCCACGATGGCTGCCGCGAAATTTTTCAGCTCTGCGTCGCTGGGGGCGGGTCCGGTGTCGGATTGCGCCGCGGCGTTCGCTGGCGGGGTCTGCTGTGGAGTTGCCGGTTGCGTCTGCGCGAGGGCTGCCGATGCCGACATGGCGACCGCCAGCGCCACGGCGATGGCGACGCGGGATGGGTGAAGTCGTCCGTTCATTGGAATTTCCCTTGTGGCTGAGGAAGGAAACACGGCGTTGACAACCACCGCGCTTCCACCGTAACGACGCCCGCGGACCGGGCGCAACCGTATGCCGCTACCTGGTTCAGACGAGGTTGGTTTTGCGCAACCGCGCGGTCGCACATGAATGTTCGACAACGCGATGACGGCACATCGCAGAAATAATGGTTACTTCACCAACCGGAAACCTTGGCATCAGATTCGTGCGCAGGATCGCGGCAGACTCGCCGCCGCGGCATCAATCCTGCAACGTCAGCAGACTTGCATTGCCGCCCGCGGCGGTGGTGTTGACGGTGAAGGTGCGTTCGGTGGCGAAGCGCAAGAGGTAATGCGGGCCGCCGGCCTTGGGGCCGGTGCCGGACAGGTTTTCGCCGCCGAACGGCTGCACGCCGACCACCGCGCCGATCTGATTGCGGTTGACGTAAAGGTTGCCCACTTTCGCGCGGCGGCGGATGTGCTCGACGGTTTCGTCGATGCGGCTGTGCACGCCGAGCGTCAGGCCGAAGCCGGTCGCGTTGATCGCGTCGATCACCTCGTCGAGTTCCTCGGCCTTCCAGCGCACCACGTGCAGCGCGGGCCCGAACACTTCGCGCGTGAGCAACTTGACTGACGGAATCTCATACGCGCGTGGCGCGAAGAAGGTGCCGTGTTCGGTGCCTTCCGGAAGTTTCGCCATATTGATGAGCCTGGCCGAGCCGCGCATCACTTCGGCGTGTTCTTCCAGCGACGCACACGAGGGCTGGTCGATCACCGGGCCGACGTCCGTCGAAAGCAGTGCCGGATCGCCGACCTTCAATTCGCCCATCGCGCCCTTCAGCATGTTGATGACGTGGTCGGCGATGTCGTCCTGCACGAACAGCACGCGCGCGGCGGAACAGCGCTGGCCGGCGGAATCGAACGCTGAGGTCATCACGTCCTTGACCAGTTGTTCCGGCAGCGCGGAGGAATCCGCGATCAGCGCGTTCTGGCCGCCGGTCTCGGCGATCAGCGCGGCGATCGGCGCGTTGCGCGCGGCCAGCGTGCGATTGATGGTCCACGCGGTTTCGGTGGAACCGGTAAAGCACACGCCGGCGATTTCATCGCGCGTCAACAAGGTGTTGCCGATCACCGAACCGCGGCACGGCGCGTATTGCAAAACTTTTTCCGGCACGCCGGCCTGGTGCAGCAGCCTTACCGCCATGTAACCGATCAGCGTGGTCGGTTCCGCGGGCTTGGCGATCACGGCGTTGCCGGCGGCAAGGCCCGCGGCAACTTGTCCGGTGAAAATCGCCAGAGGAAAATTCCACGGGCTGATGCACACGAACACACCGCGTCCGCGCAGGAACAACTGGTTGGATTCGCCGGTCGGCCCGGGCATGGCTTCCGGATTGCCGAACAGCTTGCGCGCCATCGCCGCGTAGTAGCGGCACATGTCGGCCGCTTCGCGCACTTCGCCGATCGCGGCGGGGATGGTCTTGCCGGCTTCATGCACGCACAGCGCGACCAGTTCACCGCGGTTCTGTTCCAGCAAATCCGCCGCGCGCTCGAGGATCTTTGCGCGTTCATCCGCGGGCGTGTCGTCCCACGCGGCCTGCGCGGCCACCGCATTGTCCAGCGCGTGCAGAAGCGTTGCCGCATCGGCATCGCGCGACTGGCCGACCACGACGCGATGATCGGCCGGGCTGGTGACGTCGCGTTGTGCCTGCGCGGATTGCGCGCCCGGCACCAGCGGCTCCGCGCGCCATGGCCCGCGGTGGGCGTTGACCGCCTCGGCCAGGGATTTCAGTTCGTCGTCATTGGCAAGATTGACGCCCATGGAATTTTTCCTCAAGTTTCCGTAGAGGTCGATCGGCAACGGGATGCGCGGATGCTGATAATGGCCGTCGTGCGCCGCGCCGAACGCGCGCACTTCAGTGCACGGATCGGCGATCAATTCGTTGACCGGCAGTTTTTCGTCGCTGATGCGGTTGACGAAACTGGTGTTGGCGCCGTTCTCCAGCAATCGGCGCACCAGGTACGGCAGCAGGTCTTCGTGACTGCCGCACGGCGCGTACACGCGGCACGGCACGTTCCAGTGCTCCGGGCCGATGACTTCCGTGTAAAGATCGGCGCCCATGCCGTGCAGGCGCTGGAATTCGAAGGGACGTCCATTCGCGAGATGATGGATCGCCGCGATGGTGTGCGCGTTGTGGGTCGCGAATTGCGGGTAGATCACGTCCGCGCCCGCATCGAGCATGCGCCGTGCGTTGGCGAGATACGACACATCGGTGTTGGGCTTGCGCGTGAACACCGGATAGCCGGAGAGGCCCAATTCCTGCGCGCGCTTGATCTCCGAATCCCAGTACGCGCCCTTGACCAGGCGCACGCACCAGCGGCGTTTGGCTGCGCGCGCGGTTTCGATCAGCCAGTCGATCACGAACGGTGCACGCTTCTGGTACGCCTGCACCGCGAGCCCGAAACCGTTCCAGCCTTCCAGCGACGGATGCGTGAACACCGCTTCCATCACGTCCAGCGACAGTTCCAGCCGGTCGGCTTCCTCGGCGTCGATGGTGAGGGCGATGCCGTTGGCCTTCGCGAGTTGCGCCAGTTCCAACACCACCGGCGTCAGTTCCGCATGCACGCGCTCGCGCTTGGCGACCTCGTAGCGAGGATGCAGTGCCGACAATTTCACCGAAATCGACGGCGCGTCCAGCATGTTCCTGAATGGCCCACGCGCGCCCAGCGCGAGGATCGCATCGTGGTAGGCCTGTTTATAGCGCGCGGCATCGGGCGCGGTCAGCGCAGCCTCACCCAGCATGTCGTAGGAATAACGATATTGGGCGTTATCGCCCTTGGCTGAACGATCCAGCGCTTCCTCGATGGTGCGCCCCATCACGAACTGGTGACCCATGATGCGCATGGCCTGGCGCACCGCGAGGCGGATGACGGGCTCGCCGGCGCGTGCGATCAGCCGCTTGAACGCGCCGGACGCGTCGGCCCGGGTGGAATCGGCGAGATTCACCAGCTGGCCGGTGAGCATCAGGCCCCAAGTCGACGCGTTGACGAACAGCGATTCGCTGGCGCCGAGGTGCTTCTTCCAGTCGGCTTCGCCC
>DATCSF010000096.1:0-4839 GCA_036568625.1 Rhodanobacteraceae bacterium
TCGTAGTAGAGCCCACTCGCGATCGGATGATGGCCGTCGTGGATTTCGGCAACCAGATCCGTGATCGTCAGTTGCAGTTGGTGCGTCCACAGCCGACCCGTTTCGTCGCGCGGCGCGAGCCCGAGGCGTGGGCCGAGGAACAGCAGGACGTTCGCGGTCTGCCCGATCAGGCGACGTCCGGCCTTCAGGAATGGCGGTGCGAAGGACGGATGGCCGACGGGTGGTTCTTCCATCCATTGCAGCAGCGCCGCCTCGCCGCCGCCCGAACCTTCCGGCAATCGCGCCACGTCGACGTAATCGGCGCCCGCATCTTCCAGCGCAAGCCGCACGAACTCGCCGCGTCCCTGGATGGTGGGCCAGTAATACAGTTCGTACTTCATGGCGAACCTCGGGACTTGGCGCTCGGAACTCGAGCCTACAACGAAACATCATCCCGGCCATGGATTGGCCAGGACCCCTCCGCCAGGGATGGCAAGAAGAGCATTTTCGTCACGTCAGTGACGGAAATGCCGGGTCCCGGTGAACACCATCGCCATGTCGTGCTCGTCGGCGGCGTCGATGACTTCCTGATCGCGCATCGAACCGCCGGGCTGGATGATCGCGCGCACGCCGGCGCCGGAGGCGAGATCGACATTGTCGCGGAAGGGGAAGAACGCATCCGAGGCCATCACGCTGCCGTCGGTGGACAGCTTGGCGTCGGCGGCTTTCATCGCGGCGATCTTCACGCTGATCACGCGGCTCATCTGGCCAGCGCCGATGCCGACGGTGGCGCCGCCCTTCGCATACACGATCGCGTTCGACTTCACGAACATCGCGACGTGCCAGGCGAACAACAGATCGCGCAACTGCTCGGCGTCGGGCACACGCCGGGTGACCACTTTCAGGTCGGAGAGCATCAAGGTGTCGACGTCGGCGTCCTGCACCAGCACGCCGCCCGCGAGGCTGCGCAACTGGCGCTGCGCGAGATCTGGCTCCGTCGACCATTCGCCGGCCGCAAGCGCGCGCACGTTGGGTTTCTTGCGCAACGCGGCCAGCGCCTGCTGGTCGAACGCCGGCGCGACCAGCACCTCGACGAATTGCTTGGCCAGGATGGTTTGCACCAGCGCGCCGTCGATCGGGCGGTTGAAGGCGATGATGCCACCGAACGCGGAAGTCGCATCGCAGGCGAAGGCGCGTTCGTAGGCGTCCACGGGGTTGGCGCCCAGCGCGACGCCACAGGGATTGGCGTGCTTGACGATCACGCAGGCGGGCGTCTTGTCGAAGGCCTTGACGCACTCCAGCGCGGTGTCGGCGTCGACGAGGTTGTTGTACGACATTTCCTTGCCCGCCAGCAGTGTCGCGCCCGCGACCGTGCCGGCGGTGGGGCGGCCATCCAGATACAAGGCCGCGGCCTGGTGTGGATTTTCGCCATAGCGCATTTCCTGCGCGCGCCGCAGCGCCAGATGCAGGGTGGGCGGATACGCCTGGCGCGGTTCGCCGTCGGCACGCGCGGAAAGCCAGTCCGCGATCATGCCGTCGTAGCGCGCGGTATGGGCGAACACCTTGGCCGCGAAACGCCGGCGCTGCTCGAACGAGGTGCCGCCGTCGCGGCGCAGCGTTTCGATGAGCTCCGGGTAGTCGGCGGGATCGCACACCACTGTGACGCGTTCGTGGTTCTTGGCGCCGGCGCGCAGCATCGCGGGGCCGCCGATGTCGATCTGCTCGATGGCTTCCTCGTAGGTGGCGCCGGCGTGCGCGACGGTGCGCGCGAACGGATACAGGTTCACCACCAGCAGGTCGATCGGCAGGATGGCATGCTCGCGCATCACGGCGTCGTCGGCACCGCGCCGCCCCAGCAGGCCGCCGTGCACCGCGGGGTGCAGCGTCTTCACGCGGCCGTCCATGATTTCGGGAAAACCGGTCAGACTGCTTACGTCGCGCACCGGTACGCCCGCTTCGCGCAACGCGGCGGCGCTGCCGCCGGTGGAGACGATCTCGACGCCCAGCGCGTGCAGCGCGCGACCGACGTCGGCCAGTCCGGTCTTGTCCGAGACGCTCAGCAGCGCGCGGCGCGTGGTGACGATGCCCGATCCGGTCATGGGGGGAATATCCTTTGTTCAGTCGAGGCCGAGTTCGCGCAGTTTCTTGCGCAAGGTGGCGCGATGGATGCCCAGGATTTCGGCGGCGCGGCTTTGGTTGCCGCCGCTCCACGCCAGCACTTCGCGCAGCAGCGGCGGTTCGATTTCGCGCAGCATCCGTGCGTACAACCCGTCGCGGCAGGGCGTGCCGTTCAAGTCGGCGAGGTAACGCCGCGCATTCAGCGCCATGCAGTCGCCCAGCGTCTGCGTGGTTCCGCGCGCGGGGCTGGAGGCATCGGCGGAAACCGGCGGTGCGTTCGGCGGAAGATTGCCCATGAAGCGTCTGTGTATCGACCTTGTGCGCGCAGGTCCGTGCGCGTGCGAACCGGTGAGTCTAGCAGCGGATACCTGTGCGGCGCAGTACAACCGGTTCATTCGAATCCGAACTGGAACGCCACCGCGCGCTTGCCCGGATCGGCGACCTCGAAGGCCACGACCGCGGTGGCGCCCGGTGTGATGCCGTCCGCGCGTCGCGCGGGGTCGGTCATGTATTCGACGGGGCGAAAGCGGCGCATCGCGACCGGAGCGTTGTCGAGGTCGGTGAGTTCCACTACCACCACCGGCCAGGGCTGGCTGAACGCGGCGCTGTTGCGGATGGTGGCGGTGACCGTCAATGTACCCGGGGCGTTGGGATCGGGCCGTACGTCGCGCGAAAGCAGTTCCAGTTTTGCGGTATCCCTGATCAGCGGCAGGTTGCAGGGAACATTGCGACACACGCGCGCCATCCACGCCTGCGTCGCCGGGTTCCTGAAGAGTTCGCTGCGATCGGCCCACGCGAGCTGTGCTGCCAGCAGCAACGCAAGCAGCGCGCACCCCAATGCCCACGCCACGTTTGTGAGCGAGAAACGCCGGCGCGGCCGGATGTAGACCGGCGCCGGTGTATTTGCCGTTTCGGCTCCGGCGTCGGCAGGTGCTGTTTCGACCGGCACCCCGGTGAGCGGCATCTCGCCGACGTCGGCGCTCGCCGCGCTCTCGGCTTCGACGAGCCCGCCGGCAGGTTGATCGGACTTCGCGCCGGCGTCGCCGGGTGCCGAATCGAACGGAGCGAGCGGGTCGACACCGGGCGCTTCGGGTGCGGGTGCCTGCGGGGTTTCATTGATCCAGTCGGGCAATTCGCCGGCTTCGTCAGCAGGTGTATCGCCGGCTTCTTCGGTTGTCGTTGCAGCGCTCTCACTGCCGGTTGTTTCGGGCAGCTCCGCCCTCCACGTATCGGTGGCGGTGTCCGGTGCGGGGACGTCGGGTGCGGTCGAGGCCGCGGTCAGCTCGGATTCGATGTCGGCGAACCAGTCGTCGGCGCTTGCGCCGGCAGGCGCGCCCGCAGCATTTTTTTTGGAACGGGGTTTCTTGGCGGCGCGTTCGATGGTCGATGGCGGGACCGCTTCGGTGAGGGTGGGCGCACGCTCGCCCGGATCCTGCTCGGGCAACGGGCCGAGCGGCTCGATCGGCAGCGTGTCCGAGAGTGTGCGCAGTGCGTCGAACCGTTTGTCGCAGCGACCGCAGCGCACGATGCCGAGCGATGCCTGCAAGGCATCCTCGTCGATCTCGTAGATCGTCAGGCACTCCGGGCACTGGGTGTACATGCCGCGATTGTAGGCGACACGCCGGGTCGCGGCGCTTCAGCCGCGCACGCCGTCAATGCGAATCCAGTCCTCGCGGTGGACGGTGCGCAGCTTCGCGAAGCCGCGGCCACGGTAGCATTCCAGCAATGGGTCTTCCTGTCCGGTCAGGATGCCGGACAGCGCGAACGGCGCGCCCGCTTTGCACAGCGCGGCAAAGCGCGGCGCCAATTCGGCGAGCGGGCCGGCAAGGATGTTGGCGACGAAGACGTCGGCTTGCGTACCTGGCGGGAGTTCATCGGGCAGGCAGACGTGCAGGTTCCCGGCAATACCGTTGCGCGCGGCGTTGTCGCGCGAAGCGGTGAGCGCCTGTGGATCGTTGTCCACGCCGATGGCGCGTGCGGCGCCGAGTTCCAGCGCGGCGATCGCCAGCACGCCGGAACCGCAACCGTAGTCGATGACGGTTTTGCCAGCCAGATCGATGCCGTCCAGCCATTCGAGGCACAGCGCGGTGGTCGGGTGCGTGCCGGTGCCGAAGGCGAGTCCGGGGTCGAGGCGTACGACGACCGCCGATTCGTCGAGATCGTCCGGCTCGATGTTCCACGGATAAATCCACAACCGCCTGCCGAAGCGCATCGGCTGGTAGCGGTCCATCCAGGCACGTTCCCAGTCCTGGTCGGCGACTTCGCGAAACGCGATGTGCTCGGGCGCAAGTTCCGGCAACGCATCGTGCAGCAGGTGCACGAGGCCGCGGCGGTCGGCGTTGGCCTCGAACAATGCCAGCAATGTCAACGAACGCCACAGCGGCGTTTCACCCACCCCCGGTTCGAAGATCGCGGCTTCGTCGGGCGTGTCGGCGTCGGCGTCCATCAATGTCACCGACAGCGCGCCCAAATGTTCCAGCGCGGCTTCGGCGCGCGGTTGCGCGGCGGCATCGACGGTCAATTGCAGTTCGAGCCAGGGCATGGAAATGAAGAGAGGGTGGCAATGCGAAGATACGGGCAGGCGAAGAGGGTCAAGTCGGCGTCCTTCCCGGACTGTCTGCGTTCCGAGAGCAGAAAAGGCGATGGGTTCCGGATCGCGGCTCTGCCGCGTCCGGGATGACGACGACGCGATGACAGTCGTGCGCTCTTGGGCTCGGGTTCCGAGCCTCAGCTTCCCAATCC
>DATCSF010000097.1:0-12845 GCA_036568625.1 Rhodanobacteraceae bacterium
CCGGATGTCATTTTCGTACAGCGCGGTCAGCGCCTTCTGGGTGTAGGACGAAAAAGGGTGGCCGAAAAGTTGCATGTCGCACTCCGGTAGGTTGTTCTCGTTGCGACGAGCGGTGATGCTGGAATTCGACATCCCACGGGCACGCACCGGGAGGCGTGGCGAGGATGCCAATCTGAACGCCTGGCCGCCTGTGGGGCTTGTATGACGGCGATGCCGACCTTAGCTTGAATCCATGGCCAAAGGTTTTGTCAATGACGACGCCGTGCAGGATCAGATCGACGCAACGGTCGCCGATGCGGTCGCGCGTGCGCGCAGCAAACAACACAAGGGACCGGGCCTGAGCCATTGCGAAGAATGCGGTGCCAAGATTCCCGAAGCGCGGCGCAAAGCCGTGCCGGGCACGCGCCTGTGCGTGAAGTGCCAGGCTGAGCGCGACCGCGAGGAAGGCGTGTTCAGCGGCTACAACCGAAGGGGCAGCAAGGACAGCCAGCTTCGTTGACGCTACCTCGGCTTTTGTCGTCATCCCGGAATCGCGAAGCGATATCCAGGACCCAATGCCTTTGCGTCGGTCCTCGCAGAAGTCACTGGGTTCCGGCTTCCGCCGGAATGACGACAAGTGTGTTACGTTTCCACGAACGCTTTCAGCCGCTGCAACGCCTGATCCCATTGCGCCGCGATCGCATCCAGCGAGCGACGCGCCTCGTCGATGCGCGAAGGCTGCAATTCCCATAAACGTTCGCGGCCGCGATGGATGTCGTGCAAGAGCCCTGCGCCGGCCAGCACTTCCAGATGCTTGGTGACGGCTTGGCGGGTAATGGCGGTGCCGGCCGTGAGCTGCGCGATCGACAGCGCGCCGCCCGCGCACAGCGCGGCGACGAGTCGCAGTCGCGTGGGATCGCCCAACGCCGCGAATACCGGGGCGGTTTTCTGGAGGGCGGGTGTGCCTGATTTGCGCATGGTGCCGGGTCAGTACCGCGCGAGGTATTGCTCGATCAGCTTCATCTGGTGGGTCCAGCCACCCTCGTTGGCCGCGAATGCCTTGGCGCGGCGCTCCGGCGGCAGCTTGTCGAAGCCCGATTCGGTGACGGTGAGCAGGATGCCTTCGGGGGCGTCGTGCAGCTCGAACACGATCAGCGTCATTGGCTCACGGGAGTAGTCGATGGTCTTGTCGACGCCGAACGGATGCCAGCGGAAGGCGATGCGCCGCATCGGTTCGATCTTCTCGACCTGCCATTCGAACGGCGTGCCCTCGTAGGGCTTCTGCATCGCGGCGACTTCCTCGTCCACCTGCGTCGGGACGATGTGGCCGGTCAGCCTTTCGCCCGCCACGAACGGCCCGTCGAAGCGCACGCCGAACCAGGTGCCGAACTGGTCCGCTTCGCTGAGTGCGCGCCATACGCGTTCGCGCGATGCGTTCAACAGAACCTGTTTCTCGATGCGATCGGAGTTCGTGTTCATGGCAGCTTCCGTCGAACAAAAACGCAACCAACAGGTTGCATATTAGGACGATCATGGAAGGTGCGCAACCTTGGGCGGCTTTGATTTGCTCGCCATCCCGAAATGCGAAGCGCTATCCGGGTCCAGTCTCTTTACGTAGGGCGTTGATCAAATGTTCTTTTGGTGTGCATGAGGCGGGGCGGCGGCTGGTTCATGTTCCGTCTATGCTTGACCGGTCATCCGTGGGTCGGTTCATGCGACGCATCCTGCCGCTGTTGTTGTGCCTGTTCGCGTGGCCGGCCTTGGCCGCCGCGCCGAAACCGCTGCTGCTGACCCACGTCGGCCTGATCGACGGCACCGGGTCAGCCGTGCAGCACGACATGACCATCGCGATCCAGGGCAAGCGGGTCACCGCGGTGTACCCGAGCGGCAGCCAGGCGGTGCCGAAAGAGGCGGACGTGCGCGACCTCTCCGGGAAATACGTGATACCCGGTTTGATCGATGCGCACGTGCACATCACCGACGCCGAACCCGACATCGCGCACTACAAGACGTTTCTGCATGCGCTGTTAATGGGTGGCGTGACCGGCATCCGCGACATGGCGGGCGACGACCGGTTGCTGCAATTCCTCGCCAGCCAGGCAAATTCGGGCGCATTGGCGTCGCCCGATATTTTCTACGTCGCGCTGATGGCGGGACCGACGTTTTTCAAGGAAGACTTCCGCGCGCAGGATGCCTCGAAGGGCGAGCCGCTGGGCTTCGCGCCGTGGATGCAGGCGATCACGGCCAAGACCGACATTGCGCTGGCCGTTGCCGAGGCGAAGGGCACGGGCGCGACCGGCATCAAGCTGTATGCCAATCTGCCTGCGGCACTGGTCAAGGCAATCACCGCGGAGGCGCATCGGCAAGGCTTGAGCGTGTGGACGCACGCGACGATCTTTCCGGCCAAGCCGGGCGATGCGGTGGATGCGGGTGTCGATACCATTTCGCACAGCCCGTATCTGGTGTGGCAAGCGGCGCCGAACGTGCCCGACGATTACAAGATGCGAGCAACGGGCGATTTCGAACACATCAAGCCCGATGCGCCGCAGATCCTCGCATTGTTCGACGCGATGAAGCGGCGCGGCACGATCCTCGACGCGACGCTGCTGGTGTTCAAGAACGAGGCGGAACACCATCCGCAACGCGTCGGCGCAGGCATCATGCCGTGGAGCTACGCCGTGACGCGGCTGGCGCACCAGCGCGGTGTCCTCGTCGATGCCGGCACCGATGGCGCGGGATTCGCGTACGGCAAGGACGGGCCTGAACTCGATCAGATGCCTTCGGTCCACCAGGAAATGGCGCTGCTGGTGGAGCATTGTGGTTTCACACCGCTGCAGGCCATCGAGGCCGCAACCGAAATTGGTGCCGCGGCGGTGGGCCAATCCGCAAAACGCGGCACCATCACGCCCGGCAAGCTGGCCGATTTGGTGGTGCTGGATGCCGACCCCTCGCGCGACATCCACAACACGACAAAAATCGACTTCGTGGTGAAGAACGGACGCATCCATTCGCGCGAAGTCGTCCATTGAACGACTCGCCCGTGCCCGCGGCTTGTGCCGCGGCGCCGGTCATAAATACAATACCGGCCGGTTCAGTTTACGATGATCCCCATGCAAATCGAAAACGCTGCGGATGTCACGCATGACGATCCGGTGATCGTCGTTCGCGGCCTCGACAAGACCTACGAAGGCGGGTTCAAGGCGCTGAAAGGCATCGACCTGCGGGTTCGCCGCGGCGAAATTTTCGCGCTGCTGGGTCCGAACGGTGCGGGCAAGACCACGCTGATCAGCATCATCTGCGGCATCGTGAATCCCGGCCATGGCACGGTGGCGGTAGATGGCCACGACATCATCCGCGACTGGCGCAAGACCCGCACGATCATCGGGCTGGTGCCGCAGGAATTGAAGACCGATGCGTTCGAGACGGTCTGGAATACGGTGCGTTTCAGCCGGGGCCTGTTCGGCAAGGCGCCGGACGACGCCTATCTCGAACAGTTGTTGAAGGATCTGTCGCTGTGGGACAAGCGTGACGTCAAGATCCTCGCGCTGTCCGGCGGCATGAAGCGGCGGGTGATGATCGCGAAAGCCTTGTCGCACCAGCCGACGGTGCTGTTCCTGGACGAACCCACCGCAGGCGTGGACGTGGAACTGCGCCGCGACATGTGGGCGATGGTGCGGCGCCTGCGTGAGTCGGGCGTCACGATCATCCTGACCACGCATTACATCGAGGAAGCCGAGGACATGGCCGATCGGGTGGGCGTGATCAACAAGGGCGAGTTGATCGTGGTCGAGGAAAAGACCGCGCTGATGCAGAAGCTCGGCAAGAAACAGTTGCGCCTGCAATTGCACGAACCGGTTTCGACGTTGCCCGAACTCTTGTCTCCGTACAATCTGGAACTCAACGGCAAGGGCGACGAGATCACCTACACCTACGACACCCAGAGCGAGCGCACCGGCATTACCATGTTGTTGCGCGACCTCTCTGCTGCCGGGATCGGCTTCAAGGATTTGAGCACGCGCCAGGACACGCTGGAGCAGATCTTCGTGGAACTGGTGAGGGAGGGAACATGAACATCCACGGCATCCGCGCGATCTACCGTTTCGAGATGGCGCGCACCGGCCGCACATTGATGCAGAGCGTGCTGTCGCCAGTGGTGTCGACGTCCTTGTACTTCGTGGTGTTCGGTTCGGCGATCGGCTCGCGCATCACCAGCGTGGAAGGCGTCAGCTACGCGGCTTTCATCATCCCGGGCCTGGTGATGTTGTCGCTGCTGATGCAGAGCGTATCGAACGCCTCGTTTGGCATCTACTTCCCGAAATTCGTCGGCACGATCTACGAAGTGCATTCGGCGCCGTTGTCTTATCTGGAAATCATCACGGGCTATGTTGGCGCGGCCGCGACCAAGGCCATCATCGTGGGCTTGATCATCCTCGCGACCGCACGCGTGTTCGTGGACTACTCGATCGCGCACCCCGCGATGATGGTGCTGTTCCTGGTGATGACCACGGTGGCCTTCAGCCTGTTCGGTTTCATCATCGGCATCTGGGCCGACAACTTCGAGAAGCTGCAGGTGGTGCCGCTGATGATCATCACGCCGCTGACATTCCTCGGCGGCAGTTTTTATTCCATCCACATGCTGCCGCCGTTCTGGCAGAAGGTCACGCTGTTCAATCCGGTGGTGTACTTGATCTCCGGATTCCGCTGGAGCTTCTACGGGCTTGCCGACGTGAACGTCGGCATCAGCGTGGTGGCGACGCTGGCATTCCTCGCGTTGTGCCTCACGAGCGTGTGGTGGATCTTTCGCACCGGCTGGCGCCTCAAGGCGTAACGATTGAGCGCCCGCTGCGCGTAAATATGTGTTTCCAGATGCGCATTGCATCACGATCCGGTCATGGAATCGGTCAAAATCGGTGACGCGCGTCTGCTTGGATGGGAGCATGGCATCGGTCTTGCTCAGGGATGTCTGAAACCACCCTAGTTTCCGCGCCATGTCCAGCGAAGCAGTGCCAACCGTTGATGCCCCGGCCGCCGCCGCCGCGGCACGTCGCGTCGTGCGGCGCTTGCACGGGTTGCGCATGCTGGGCATGGCGCTCGGCGGCATCATGGTGGGAATGGTGTTGTACCGGCGCGGCGTGCCCGTGTCAGCATGGGTTCTGCTGGCGGTGTATGCATTGGCGTGGCCGCAGGTTGCCTGGCTGATCCTGCGCCGCAGCGCCAACCCGGTTGCGTTGGACCAGCGGTTTTTCGTGGGCGACGCCGCGATGGGTGGTGTCTGGATTGCATTGATGCAGTTCGCGCTGTTGCCCAGTGTGCTGCTGGCGACGATGTTCGCGATCACCCTGATCGCGATCGACGGCCGCTGGCTGCTCCTGCGCGGCATGACGACGCTGGCGGTGGCGTGTTGCGTCGCCGCGGTGGCAAATGGCCTCGCCTTCGCGCCGGCGACCGACACCGTGGAGCTGTTGGCATCGCTGCCGTTGCTGGTGGTATTCCCGATGACCCTGAGCGCCATCTCGCGTGGCCTTGCCCGGCGTGTGCGCGCGCAGAACCGGGAGTTGCGCCGCATGAGCAGTACCGACAGCCTGAGCGGACTGCTGAATCGCAGCCACTGGGAAGCGGCGGTGAACGCCGCGCTCGTCCGCCACTGCTGCGACGATGCCGTGATGCTGTTGATCGACATCGATCAGTTCAAGCGCGTCAACGACCAACACGGCCATACCGCCGGCGATGAAGTGGTCAGGAGGGTCGGTGCGATCATCCGCGGCAGCCTGCGCGAAGGCGACCTTGCTGGCCGCTACGGCGGCGACGAGTTCGGCGTGGTGCTGTGTGGGGTCGACATGCACGCCGCGGCGACGGTGGCGGAACGAATCCGGTCGGCGGCAGCGTGCTCGTTGTTCGAATACGCCAATGGGCTGCGCTGCACCCTGAGCATCGGGCTTGCGTCGGGTCGGTCCGGCATGCGCGATGCCCGCGAATGGGTGAAGGACGCGGACGCCGCGCTGTATCGCGCGAAGCTGGGCGGGCGCAACCGCTTCGTCGTGGCGGGCTGAAACCGATTCCACAATTCCAGGCTGGCGCATTCGCCAAGCCCTGCTTGCGCGTACCCACAGCGCACCCGGCAGCCGGTGCCAACATCGAGGCCGTCTTCCGGCGCGTGCCGTCAGGTGCCCGATGGTCGAGTCGCCGTATGAAATGGACGGGAACGTAGCCAGGTTTCGCCTGACCGGCAGCGGCGGGCTGGAGGGCTGCATGCACGCGGTCAGGGATGTGATCCTGCATGCCGAGCAAGCCGGTGTCCGGATGCTGCTGGTTGGTGTCACCGCCGTCGATGCGGGACCGCCGTCCGTGGCCGAGCGATACTGGATCATGAGCGAATGGGCCATCGCCGGGCGCGGGGCCGTGCAGCTTGCATTGGTGATCCGTCCAGAGTTCATCGACCCGGACAATTTCGGTACCAGCGGCTTCACCAGCGAAGCGCGCGCCATGGATTGGCTGCTCGGCCGTCGCAGCCCGGAACCTCCGTCGGCGTAACGCCGGCCGGGATACGCACCGCCGTCCGTTTGGGAGCACAATGGCGATCCCGCCCATCCGGAGAACGTCATGCGAACGACCCGTCTCGTCTTGCTTGCAGCGGTGATGCTGCCGCTCGCGGCCAACGCGCAATCCAGCGCCCCGTCGCCTGCCGCGCCTGGACAGGCAGTGAAGGTTTCCGCCTATGTCACCAAGGCCGTCGATGATCCCTCCCGCGCCGCCGACAAAAAGGACGACGCGCGTCGCAAGATTGCGGCGGTGATGACGTTCGCGGGCGTCAAGCCGGGCGACAAGGTGCTGGAACTGGTGCCCGCGTCCGGCTACTGGACGCGCGTGTTCAGCCGGATCGTCGGACCGGGCGGCCACGTCTACACCGTGTGGCCGAACGAGATGGCGAAGTATTCGGCCAAGGATTTTGCGGAATGGCAGAAGCTGGCGAAAACGCCGCATTACGCGAATGTCAGTCTGTTGAAGCAACCCGCGGCGATGCTGAGCGTGCCGCAGAAGGTCGACGTCGTGTTCACTTCGCAGAACTACCACGACTACCACGACCCGTTCATGGGTCCGGTGGACATGAAGAAGTTCGACAAGGAGGTTTTCGACGCGCTGAAGCCCGGCGGCGTCTTCATCGTGATCGACCACGCCGCGCCCGCGGGTTCCGGCGTCAGCGACACCAACACGCTGCACCGGATCGATCCCGAGGTGGTGAAGCAGGAAGTCGAATCGGCCGGCTTCGTGTTCGACGGTTCCAGCGACGCGTTGATCAATCCCAAAGACCCTTTGAACGCCAAGGTGTTCGATCCGTCCATCCGCGGCCATACCAGCCAATTCATCTACCGCTTCAAGAAGCCGGCGCAATAAGGACCGCATGCACGCAGGCCGGGCGCCCTCACGATTCGTGTCGTGATCGCCCGGCCCGAGCGCGCCGATTTTTCCGCTGCGGCGGCGGGCGGATGATCGTGAGTGCGCACACCGCCGCCGCGAGCGCGCAGACTGCGGCGCCCGCCGCGACGGCGCGGAAGCCGGCGACCGTTCCGGCAGGCGTCGCCGCATCGGCCGGCGCGCGGAACAGCAGACCCAGCACCGCCACGGCCAGCAGGCTGGCCATGCGCGCGACGGCGTTGTTGACGCCCGACGCGACGCCGGCCTGGGCCGCAGGCACGGCGCCCATCACGGTCGAGGTCAGCGGCGCCACGGCGATGGTCATGCCAAGCCCGAGTACGGCGATGGCCGGAAACGTGCCGCGCCAGTAATCCGCAGTGGCGGCGCCCATGGCGAGCAATGCCAGGCCGAGCGCCGCCAGCGCCGGACCGACCGTCAACACCAGGCGCGCACCGAAGCGCGTCGCCAACGCGCCCGTGGTCGGAGACAGGGTGCCCATCAGGATCGAAAACGGCAGCAGGCTGGCGCCGGCCGCCGTCGCCGAATAACCGTGTGCGCGAATCAGGTTGAACGGCAGGAAGAACAGCGCACCGCCCAGCGCGAAGTACAGCAGCAACGTCACCAGATTGGCACCGGAGAAGTCGCGCGAACGGAACAGCTCGAGCGGCACCATCGGCGCGCGGCTGCGCGCCTCGACCACCACGAAGAGGACCAGCACTACGACGCCGAGCGCGAGCGCCGCCTCGATCGTGATGGCGTTCGAAGCGCGGTCCGGCCACGCGATCAGCGCCCACGTCAGCAGGGCCAGGCCCACGATGGCAAGTACCGCACCCGGCCAATCGAGGCGCTCGGCACCCCCGTTGCGCTGGTTCGGCACGGCACTGTGCGCCAGCATCACGGCGGCGATCGCCAACGGTACATTGATGAAGAAGATCGCGCGCCACGACACGGCGTCGACCAGCCAGCCGCCCAGCACCGGGCCGATCGCGGTGGTGATCGCGCCCGCCGCGGCCCAGGTGCCGATTGCCTTGCCGCGCTCCGCTTCCGGGTACACGGCGGCGATGATGGCCAGGCTGCTCGGCACCAGCAATGCGGCGCCGATGCCTTGCGCCGCGCGCGCCGCGATCAGCATGCCGGCGTCCGGCGCCAGGCCGCAGACCACCGAGGCCAGCGTGAACACGACAAGGCCCCACGTGAATACCGTGCGCTGGCCAAGTCGGTCGCCGAGTACGCCGCCCACCAGCACCAGCGCGCCGAGCATCAACAGGTAGGCGTTGACCACCCATTGCATCGCCGCCAGCCCGGCGGCCATCTCGCGCTGCAGCGTAGGCAAGGCGACGTTGACGACCGAACCGTCGATGAAGGCGATGCTGGAGCCGAGGACGCTGGCCGCCAGCGCGCGCCCCGGATGCGCACGTCGCGGCGGAGCGACGCATGGCCGGCTGCGGATGACGCCTTCGTCGCACGGGGGACGCTGGACGGCGAGCATCGTGCCACGGTAGCGGGTTTGCGTGGCCGCAACACCTGCCTCCACGACGGTTCCGGCGGTGCATTGGTTGATCGCCTGGCCGCGGCACTGGCGCGGCCAGGCGGTTGTGACATACTCGCGCCGCCGCGGGAGCTTGCGACTCCCGGGCAGGGAGGCCGGGCGTGGTCTTCAACTCGCTGACGTTTATCGCGTTCTTCGCGATCGTGCTGGCGATCCATTCGCTGCCGCTTGCGTGGAAATTCCGCAAGGTCAACCTGCTGATCGCGAGCTACCGCGCGCAGACCTGGGGCGTGCTGCTGGCGAAGACCGGCGCGCCCGGCGTGCACTTCCAGGACCATCCGGAATTGCAGGGCTTCTGGTTGCCGGAGTGGTCGCACCTGGCCACGCACGATGCGGTGCGCTTCACGCGGGCGCTGTACGCGATCGTCGAACGTGACGTCGAGCACCATGCGCCGGCAGGATCTTCGTCGGTGGGGCAGGCCGGCATGCGAAACGAAGGCGGCCACGATCCATGACCCCGGCATGACAACTTCCATCGCGCTGCCAGTGGACGTGTCCGCGCCGGTCGCCGAGAGCGCGGCGCCGCATCCGGCCTTGCGCGCCTGCGTGTCGAGCTATGTGCAGGTTGCCCTGGATCTGCCCACTGGCGAATCCATGCGGCATCCGCTCTGTGCGCTGACGGGTCTGGTGGTTGCGGTGCTGTGGTCCGGGAGCGTCGCGATGCAGACCGCCGATGCGACCGGCAACATTCCCTCCTGTTGCGTCATCGGTCCCCTCACGCGCTGGCACGACAACGTGGTGTCCGGCCGCTTGCGTTCGTTCTGCGTGCACTTCACGCCACTGGGCGCCAACATCTTGTTGCACCTGCGGGGATTTGGACTCGGCGATCGTGCAATCGCGACCGCGGATCTGCTGGAGCGGCCGGTGGGCGCCGATGCCCGCGCATGGACGGATCGGGTAATGCACGCGCGCAGCTTCGACGAACGTGTGGCGGCAACGGACCGCTTCCTGCTGCAACGGTTGTCACTGGCGGCCGGGGGTTGCGGATTGGTGACCGCCGCGGTCGCGCGCGTGACCGGCGATTGCCGCCGGCCGGTGTCCGCTCTGGCGTTCGAGCTTGCCTGCAGCGAGCGCACCTTGCGGCGCCGGTTTCTCGAAGAGCTCGGGCTCTCGCTCAAGCGTTTCGCCCGGATCACCCGCTTCCAGCACACGCATGCTTTTCTCCAGCATGCAGCCGGCGCGGACTGGGCCGGTGCGGTGGTGCGTTTCGGGTACGTGGACCAGGCGCACCTGATCCACGAATATCGCGAATTCGCCGGCACCACGCCCGCACGCTTCCGCGCGGACGAGCGTTTCCTCGACAGCGCGCTTGCGCGGCGCTGAGGTCGCGCGGTCCGGTCCGCGATTGGCCGATTTTTACAAGACGCCGGACCCCGGCGGCGGCAGATTCATGTTTTCGACATGGAGTCGGTATGAGCGCTGTCGCCCCCACGTCTTCCTCAGCCGAATCGCCGATTTCCCCCAAGGCCGGCCGTCGTGACGGACTATTTCCGCGAGCCGGCTATCTTTTTGCGTTGTTCTTCATGGCCGCGCTGGTCGCGTTCTGGCCGGGGTACCTCTCGAAGCTGCCGGGCGGTGGTTTCTACCGACACCTGCATGCGGTCGTGATGACGCTGTGGTTCGGGTTGCTGATTGCACAGCCACTGCTGATCCGCTCGTGGCGCAGGCCGTTGCACCGGCTGCTTGGCAAGAGCGCATTCGTGCTGGCGCCGCTGGCCGTCGTCTCGATGATCTTGGGCGTGCACGCGCGGATGCTGGAATTGAAAAATGCAGCGCAGGCCTATTACGCGATCCTGCCGCTCGCGATCGCGGCAATGTTTACCATCGCCGTGACGCTTGCGCTGCTTTACCGCAGGCAGTCGGCCTTGCACGCGCGCTACATGATATGCACCGGCGTGGCGCTGATCGATCCGGTCGGTGCGCGGCTGCTCGGCTACTATTTTCCGCCGCTGCCGGGCTGGGCCTACCAGGGCACCACGTTCACGCTGATGGATTTATTGCTGCTCTGGCTGATCTGGCGCGAACGTCGCGCGCCGCGCGGACGCGCGGCGTTTCCGGTGATGCTGGCGGTGGCGATCCCGTTACAGGTCTCCGTGTTCGTCATGCCGTACGTGCCGGCATGGCAGGCCGCAATGCAATGGTTCCGGGCGCTGCCGCTGACGTGATGAGCGGCTGACGATACGGGCGTTGTATTTGTCTTGTGGCGGTGCCCGCGCGACATCGCGCTGGAGGCCTGATAGTTGTATTGAAGTGGTCGGGCATTGCCTTGGGCGCCACGCTGCTGCTGGCCGCGCTCGCGATCGGCGTCGTTTACGGCGCGTCGGAATACCAGCTCCGGCGTTACGCCGATACGCCGGTGACGGATATCGCGGTGCCGGCCGGTGCGGCCGCCGTCGAGCAGGGCCGGCATATCGCTCTCACGCGCGGCTGTTTCGGTTGCCATGGCAACGATCTCGGCGGCAAGGTCTTTTTTGAAGACCGCTGGATGGGGCGGCTGGTGGCGGCCAATCTCACGCAAAAGATTCGGCGCTACACGAACCCGCAACTCGCGCGCATCCTGCGCTACGGCGTGCGGCCGGACGGCACCGCGGTGATCGGCATGCCTTCGGCGACGTTTCACTACCTGAGCGATCGGGACCTGGGTCGCCTGATCGCGTTCCTGCGCAGCGTGCCGGAGTCGCACAACGATCTTCCGGCGACGCATTTGCGCCTCGCGGGGCGGGTGGAAATCCTGCGTCATCCCTACTGGCTCGCCGCCCCCGAGATTCAACAGATCGGGCCGCCGATGAACCCGGGCGCCCCTGCGCCGACCGCGGCTTATGGAAATTACCTGGCGCATTCGGTCTGCACCGAATGCCACGGCCTGGACCTCAACGGCGATGAGGGCTTCACACCAAACCTGATCGTTGCCAAAGCCTACTCGCGCGAAGATTTCACGCGCCTGATGCGCCAGGGCATTGCACTCGACGGCCGCGATCCGGAACTGATGGGGCATGTGGCGCGCCGCCGCTTCAGCCATTTCGACGACGTCGAGATCGAGGCGCTTTATGCGTATCTGCAGGCGCGCGGCGGCGTGGCCGGAAATCGGCGATGAGCGCGAACCGGGTGGCCGCGTGGGATAGGCAGAGTGAAATGGTTGCACCGGCATTCGCCAATGAGCGGAGATTGAACATGAAGCGCGCGCGTGGGTGGTTCCTTTCGCCGGCATTGTGCTGTGCAGTGGCCATTGCTGCTGTTCCGCAAAGTCACGCGGCGACGGTCGACGCACAGCCCAAGCCCGCGGCCGTCGGGCGGTTCGCCTTTCCGCCGGAGTACGCACCCCAGTCCGCCATCTGGCTGGGCTGGTCGGAGGACGAGAGCCACCACCCCGTGCAGGTGGAGATGATCCGCGCGCTGTTGCCGCACGTCGCAGTGCGCGTGATGGTCAGGTCGGACAAGGACCGGTCCGAAGCGATGCGGATGCTCGCTGCGGCCGGGATTGACGCGGCGCGCGTCGGTTTTGTCGAGCATCCGCTGGCCACCAACTGGATCCGCGATTCCGGCCCGCGCTTCCTGAGCGACGGCCACAGACTCGCCGTGGCGGACTTCGCGTGGAACGGCTATGGCTATCCGGCCGAGATTCGCGCCACGTTCGGCAAGGACGTGCTCGGACGCGGCGCCATCGACAACGATCTTGCGGAACGCATGGCGCTTCCGTTGGTGAGCAGTTCGATCGTCGCCGAAGGAGGCGCGCTGGACGTGAGCCATGACGTGATCCTTGCCTATCGGCAGACCGCGATGGAACGCAATCCCGGCGTGCCGATCGAGGAGATCGAACGCGAATACCTGCGCCTTTACGGCAAGAAGAAGATCGTTTGGCTCACCCGCGCGCCGCTGTCGGACCGTGTCTTCTCGGGGCCGAAGA
>DATCSF010000098.1:0-5651 GCA_036568625.1 Rhodanobacteraceae bacterium
TCAGCTTCGTCAACGCGCGCTCGAGCTGCGCGCGCTGCTCGTCGTTCTTCGGCGGAAAGAATTCCAGCGAAATGGGGATCATCGGCATCCGGCGTCCATATATCTTTCCATCAAGATAGAAAGAATTGTGGCCGGATGCAATGGTTGAAACGAACCCGCCGGCTTGCGCCGGCGGTTTGGTGTTGCCTCTTTTCGGCCGATACTCATTCGAAGCGGCTGTTGTGGAAAGTCAGGCCAGGGAAGGCCGTTCTGGTGTATTCGGACCCGGATCGGTGTCGCTGCTCAACCATGTCAACGAAGCAGCGATCATGGACGATCGCACAAATTACGCCGCCTTCTTCCACTGCCCCAGCGCGGCCAGCCCATTGTCGCGCGCGCGTTCGACCACGATCTTCTGCGCGGCGGCGAAGTTGCCTTGCAGGTCCTGGGCCCACAGGTGGAGCGCGGCCTGCTGCATCGCACGGCCGTAGGAGAACGACAGCGGCCACGGGTGCGGGCCAAGCCGGTTCATCGCGTTGAGGTGCGCGGTGGCGTCTTCGTCGCTCTGCCCGCCCGACAGGAACACGATGCCCGGCAGCACCGCCGGCACCGCGGACTTCAGGCACAGGATGGTCGATTCGGCGACTTCCTCGACGTCGGCCTGCTCCACGCAATCCTTGCCGGACAGCACCATGCTGGCCTTCAGGATGGTGCCTTCCAGCATCACGTTGTGTTCGTACAGCGCCGAGAACAACGAGCGCAGGGTGGCTTCGGTGACCTCAAAGCAGGTCTCGATGTCGTGGTCGCCATCCATCAGCACCTCGGGTTCGACCATCGGCACCAGGCCCGCTTCCTGGCACAGCGCAGCGTAGCGCGCCAGCGCGTGGGTGTTGGCGTCGATGCAGGTGCTGCTCGGCATGTCGTCGCCGATGGTGATCACCGCGCGCCACTTGGCGAACTCGGCGCCCAGCTTCACGTATTCCTCGAGCCGGCTGCGCAGGCCGTCGAGGCCTTCGGTGACCAGTTCACCCGGAAAACCGGCCAGCGGCTTGGCGCCGAGGTCCACCTTGATGCCGGGGATGATGCCGGCGTCCTTCATCACCTTGGTGAATGGTACGCCGGCCTTGGTGGACTGGCGGATGGTTTCGTCGTACAGGATCGCGCCGGAAATGTGCTCGGAGAGCCCCGGCGCCGTCAGCAGCATTTCCCGGTAGGCGCGGCGGTTTTCCTCCGAGTCGGGCACGCCGACCGCGTCGAAGCGCTTCTTGATGGTGCCCGAGGATTCGTCGATCGCGATGATGCCCTTGCCGGGCGCGACCATCGCCTGCGCGACGGCTTCCATTTGGTCGATGCTCATGGCGGTGTTCCGCTGGTGTCGGTGGACCCTCGAGTATAGGCGAGCGCGAAGGCTTTTGCCCTTTGTTCTCGGGTCGGGATCGGGGCGGCTGTCGTGGCAAGCCGGGCCATGGAAGGCCGTTCTGGAGTGCGTTGGCCAGAGGCCAAGATTCTTGCAGGTCGCTTCAGCGAGGCAGCGATCAGGACGATCGCACTATTGACGATACGCCTGCGGGAAGTCCCTCAAGATGCACGCATCGGTGATCTGCTTGCGCGCCGCAGGATCGGCGGGCAGGTTGAACGGAATGATGATGTAGGTGAACACGGGTTCGCGCGCCGCGTTGTTCGCGCCCGGCACGTATTGCATGTCCTTGACCGCGCTGGCCGCGACGGTTTTCAGGTCGCCCGCGGGGATCGTCTTGCGCACCACGATGTCGCGGGTCACGCCGTCCGCACCGATCATATAGGTGACGGCCGCGCAGGTCGGCTTGCTGAGGTTCACGCCGCTGTTCGGTACGTCCACATCCAGCGAGGTGTTGGTCATCACCCAATACGCGTCGCGCTGGCCGGGCTGGACCCCGCGGACGTGGGGACCCACCGCGGCGGAGGCGATCGTACTTGCTGCAAGGGCCGCCACGGTTGCGGTGGCCAAGTTGACGGATTTCATGGCATCAGCGTATCAATTTCTCGCGACCCACGCCGCGACGCGTTGCACGCGGTGGAATCGCCAATGCCCAGTCCCGAGTCGTGTCACAAATCCCTGAGGCTTTCGGCGATCCCGTCCGCGCCCACGCTCAATAGCTTCAGCGTGTTGGTGCCGCCGCCCCGGCCGGTGTGGTCGCCGTGGGTCAGCAGCACGCGATCGCCTTCGGCGAGGTCGCCGCGTTCGAACAGTTGCCGCACGGCTTCGCGCACCACCAGCGCCGGATAGGCGCCCTGGCCGTCGCCGTCGAAGGACATCGGCTTCACGTCGCGCAGCAGCAGCATGCGGCGGCGCGCTTCGGCGCTGGGCGTGAGCGCGTAAATGGGCACCGACGTGCGGTAGCGCGACAACCATTGCGCCGTGGTACCCGATTCGGTCAAGGCCACGATCGCGCGCACCGGCATTTGTGTGGCCAGGAACATGGCCGCCATCGCCACGGCCTGATCGGTGCGGTCCAGCCGGTGCGAGAGCGTCGAGATGTCCTCCACCGGCTCGAACTGGCGTTCGGCGCCCAGGCAGATCCGGCTCATGGCGGCCACCGCAACGCTGGGATGCTTGCCGGCCGCGGATTCCTGCGACAGCATCACCGCGTCGGTGCCGTCGATCACCGCGTTGGCGACATCCAGCACTTCGGCGCGGGTCGGAATGGGCGATTCCACCATCGACTGCAGCATTTGTGTCGCGGTGATCACCACGCGGTTGCGTGCCAAGGCCTCGCGGATGATTTTCTTCTGCAGGCCCGGCAGCTCGGCATCGCCGATCTCGACGCCCAGGTCGCCGCGCGCGACCATCACCGCGTCGGAGGCGTCGATGATCTCTTCCAGTTTCTCGATGGCTTCGGCGCGTTCGATCTTGGCGACCAGCCCTGCGTCGCCGCCGGCCTCGCGCAGCAACTTGCGCGCGTCCTCGATGTCCGCGCCCGAGCGCACGAACGACACTGCCAGGAAATCCGCCTTCAGTTGTGCGGCCAGCTTGATGTCGGCGCGATCCTTGTCGGAAAGCGCACCCAGCGACAGGCCGCCGCCCTTGCGGTTGAGGCCCTTGCGATCGGAAAGCTTGCCGCCGATCACCACGCGGCAGTGGATCTGCGTGTTTTCGATCCGTTCGACTTCGAGTTCGATCAGGCCGTCGTCCAGCAACAGGTGGTCGCCCGATTTCAAGTCGCCCGGCAAGCCGAGGTAACTCACGCCGACGCGCGTCGCGTCGCCCGGCGGCGCATCGGCGCGGCAATCGAGCGTGAAATCCGCGCCCGGTTCGAGTTGCACGGGACCGCTCGCAAAACGCTCGACGCGGATCTTGGGACCCTGCAGATCGGCCAGCACGCTCACCTCGCGGCCCAGCTTCGCCGCAGCTGCGTGGGCGTCCCGGGCACGCTTCAAGTGATCTTCCGGCCGACCGTGCGAAAGATTCAGGCGAATCACGTCCACGCCTTCGCGCAGCGTGCGCTCCAGCATGCCGGGTGCGTCGGTGGCGGGGCCAAGGGTGGCGACGATGCGGGTGCGACGGGTCTTGTTCATCCCGCAACGCTAGCACAGTCATTGGCGTGCGATCATCCGCGATTGCTGTTTCTTCCGAACTCTGTCCGTGATTGAAAGACCCTCGGTCGTGTAGCTCCAGAACGGCATCCATGGCCTGACTTTTCACGACAGCGTGCGATCCTGCCGGGATCCACCCGCGACGACTTGCCGGCGCCGGGGTCACCGGCTCCGGACGCCCTTGAAGCCGCCATCATTGGCGAAGAACTCCGTAGGCAGGCTTTTCACGACGGCCGCCGTCCGACTGTTAGAACTTTGGCTTTTCCGGGGCTTGTCGATAGCGCTCCACGGACGCGCGAATTTCCTCGCGAGCGGCGGCCGCATCGCCCCATCCGGAGACCTTCACCCACTTGCCTTGTTCGAGATCCTTGTAGTGCTCGAAAAAGTGCGCGATGCGCTCGCGCCAGTGTTGCGGGGCGTCATTGATGTCGCGGATGTGCGCATAGCCGCGGAACACTTTCTCGCCAGGCACGACGATCAGCTTGGTGTCATGGCCCGCCTCGTCGTCCATGTTGAGCAGCCCGACCGGCCGGCAGCGCACCACCGCGCCCGCGATCAGCGGCAACGGCAGCAGCACCAGCACGTCCACGGGGTCGCCGTCACCGGAAAGCGTGTTCGGGATGTAGCCGTAGTTGCACGGATAGCGCATTGGCGTGGACAACACGCGATCGACGAAGATCGCCCCGGAGGCCTTGTCCACCTCGTACTTGACGGGTTCGGCGTCCTTGGGAATTTCGATGACGACGTTGATGTCGTCCGGCACGTCGCGGCCGGCGGAGACGAGGTCCAGGCCCATGGGATTGTCCTTGCGAAACCGGCGATTTTACGACAGTGTCCGCGATCATCGCCTGGCCGCAACAAAAAGCCCCGCTCAGGGCGGGGCTTTTCGCTTGGTGCTGCAAAGTCGATCAATGCACCATCAGCAACGGGATGATCAGGAGCGCCACGATGTTGATGATCTTGATCAGCGGGTTGACGGCAGGGCCCGCGGTGTCCTTGTACGGGTCGCCCACGGTGTCGCCAGTGACCGCGGCCTTGTGGGCCTCGGAACCCTTGCCGCCGAAGTTGCCGTCCTCGATGTACTTCTTGGCGTTGTCCCAGGCACCGCCGCCGGTGGTCATCGAAATGGCGACGAACAGGCCCGTGACGATCGTGCCGATCAGCACGCCGCCGAGCGCTTCGGGGCCGAGGATGAAGCCGACCAGGATCGGCACCACCACGGGCAGCAAGGACGGGATGATCATTTCCTTGATCGCCGAGCGGGTCAGCAGGTCCACCGCGCGTGAGTAATCCGGCTTGCCGGTGCCTTCCATGATGCCCTTGATCTCGCGGAACTGGCGGCGGACTTCCTCCACCACCGAGCCGGCCGCGCGGCCCACGGCTTCCATCGCCATCGCGCCGAACAGGAACGGCACCAGGCCGCCGATCAAGAGGCCGATGATCACCATGTGGTTGGACAGCGAGAAGTCGAAGGTGAAGCCCGGGTGCTGCAGCGACAGGTTGTGGGTGTAGTCGGCGAACAGCACCAGTGCGGCGAGGCCGGCCGATCCGATCGCGTAACCCTTGGTCACCGCCTTGGTGGTGTTGCCGACCGCGTCCAGCGGATCGGTGATGCCGCGCACGTCGTCAGGCAGCCCGGCCATTTCGGCGATGCCGCCCGCGTTGTCGGTGATCGGGCCATAGGCGTCCAGCGCCACGATCATGCCGGTCATTGACAGCATGGCGGTGGCCGCGATCGCGATGCCGTACAGGCCAGCCATCCAGTAGGACGCATAGATCGCCGCGCACACCGCCAGCACCGGCAGCGCGGTGGCTTTCATCGACACGCCGAGGCCGGCGATGATGTTGGTGGCATGTCCGGTGGTGGACGCGTGCGCCACGTGACGCACCGGCTTGTATTCGGTGGCGGTGTAGTACTCGGTGATCACCACGATCAGCGCCGTCAGCACGAGGCCGGTCAACGCCGCGCCGAACAGGTTCACGCCGCTGATGACGGTGGCGCCATCCTCGATGGCGAATCCGGCGGGGAACATGCTGCGCGTGATGAACCAGAACGCGACAGCGGCCAGCACCGCCGAAACGATCACGCCCTTGTACAG
>DATCSF010000099.1:0-4271 GCA_036568625.1 Rhodanobacteraceae bacterium
GCGCACTTCGGCGGCAGCGTCTTTCAGCGAGAAGTACCAGTGCCCGGATGCAGCGCGCGTGAAATTGCACAGCTCGCCCTCGATCCAGATCATCGGCAGCGCGCCCTCGATCAGTTCGCGCACCAGCCGGTTGAGCGCCGAAGGCGTCAGTATGCGCCGGGGGTCGGGCGCGGGGGATTCAGTGGTCATGGTGGGATGGGGTCGATGCGGAAGTGCCGGAGGCGACGCCGGCGGGTGACTGCGAAGCAGGGCGCCGGTGCCGTCGCATGCGCAGCCAGCGCGCGGCGAGGCTGACGCCGATCCATGCGGCCAGGGCGCCGAGTGGCCACGCCAACGCCCACGGCCACAAAGCGGCGACGGCGGCGATGATGAGCAGCAACAGTGCGCCACCCAGCAGCGGCCGTGTCTCGGTGTCGCTCAATACGCGGCGGTTGCCAAGGGCGGCGCCCAAGGTGGTGGCCATGCGCATCGCGCCGACGGCGCTGCGCCCTGCGCTGCCGTGCCCGTGCAAGCCGTGGCGCGGCGGTTTGGTTGCCGGACGCGCGCGGTGGCGCGACAGCACGATCTCCGTGGCGTGTTCCAGGTCGCGCTCGTACTGCTCGGCAAGCTGCTGCACGAACGGCTTGTTCTCGATCGCCACGTCGATTTCGCAGTTGCCGATCCAGCTTGCGATATTGAGGTTGGTGGAGCCCACACGCGCCCACTGGTCGTCGGCTACCGCGGTCTTGGCATGCAGCATTGATCCGTTCCATTCATAGATGCGGATGCCGGCTTCCAGCAGTGCGCGGTAGCCCGTGCGCGAAAGCGCGGCGACCACCGGTATGTCGGAAGCGCCCGGCACCAGCAGGCGCACGTCGACGCCATCCCGTGCGGCGTTGGTGAGCGCACTCAGGTAGGGCGCGACGCCGATGAAATACGCGTCCGTCAGCCACAGCCGTTTGCGTGCCAGCACGGCGATCAGTTGATCCATGCGGTAGGTGCCGGCGCTCGACGGCTGCGTGGCAATCACGCGCAATGCGACATCGCCGGCGGGCTGCGCCGAATCGGAATCGTGGTGCGAAGGTTCCGGCAAGGGTTCGCCCAGCGCACACCAGGTTTCCTCGAAGGCCTGCACCAGATCGGCCACGGCCGGACCGTACAGCGCCACCCCGGTATCGCGCCAAGGGTCGCGGCCCCGCCCCGGATTCCCCAGCCATGCGGCGCTGACGCAGACCCCGGACACGAAGCCGATACAGTCATCGACCGTCAGCAGCTTGCGGTGGTCGCGATTGATCCATCCGAACGGGCTCAAGGGATCGAACGGATTGAAGGTGCGCACCTCGCCGCCCGCGTCCCGCAGCGGCTGCCAGAAGCGTGCCCGCGACTGGCCAAGGCAGCCGAGCCAGTCGTGCAGCACGCATACGTTCACGCCAGCCCCTGCGCGCTCGGCCAATGCCGAAACGAATTCGCGGCCGACCTCGTCGTCCCGAAAAATGTAATTGCCGAACAAGATGTTGTGCCGCGCACTTCGGATGGCTTCGAGCCATGCGTCGAAATTGGCCCGGCCGTCGATCAGCAGGTCCACGCGGTTGCCGACGGAAAGCGGCGCGCCTGCCGCGCGCGACAGGGCCTGCTCGGCGAGCGGGCGAAACGATGCGGGCGGGAGTTGGCGCGAGGCGTGCATGGCAGTTCTCACAAGGACCATGTTCGGCGGCCTTGGCGTCGGGTTCAAGGCTAGAATGAGGGGAATATCGATGCAAAGTGTCGGGCCGAAGCCGCAGGGGATTCGAATCCGCAATGGATAACTTTCAACGTCTTATCGAAGATTTGCCGGCGCGTCTGCCGCCGGGACGTTCGCAGCGCATGGGCGAGAAATCGATGCGCGAGGCGGTCGCGATGCTGCCGTTGGCCAATCCCGCCCAGGCCGTGCGTGAGGTCGAGCAACTCCTTGATGGCATGCTGGCGACGACTTGGGCGGGCGCCGAACGGATCGCCGCGCTGGAGCACCTGCGCGGGCCCGCCGAAAGCCTGTGCGCCGGGATCGAGCGCCAGCTCGCCGCCGAGCCGCATCCGCTGGCCGCCGCTGCCGCGGAGTGGGCCGCGATCGCGCAGCGCATGCAATGGATGATGATGTGCGGGTACGCCGTGGGGCTGCACGAACTGTGCGCGCCGGCGGGCAAGCTGCCGAGGTTCAAGACGAAGGCCGCGGCCATGGCGGTGGTGCGCGCACTGATGCATGCCGACCACGTGCTGATCTGGTCGTACCGTCAGTATCAATCCTCGCCGGCCGGCGTATGGCGGCGCATCCATGCGCTGAACGCCTTCGCGGGTGAATTGGGCATTGCCGACCAACTTGTTGACGATACGGTCGCGGGCGGCCTGCCGCTGACGGTGCGCACGGCTTACGCGCACCTGCTGTTGCTGGCCATGAGCAATCCCTATCGCTTTTCCGCGCGCAGGCTGCAGGAAGCACGACAGGTGGTCCGTTGTGTGGCCGGCCAGTGCTCGCTCGCCCGCGCCGGCAGCGAGGGCATCGGCGTCGATACGGACAGCGACTCGGGACCGGGCTACATCGCGGAGGAACGTCTTGCGGCCGGTTCGGGCGTGCTGGCGGTGGATGTGTCTCCGGTCGAGCGCGTGTTCGACGAGCGCGCCGCGTTGCTGCCGCCCGGTGTCGATGCGATCGACCTGCCGCAGCCTGGCGGCGGCGTCCTCACCACCAGCGTGCGGTTTCTCGATCGCCTGCGGGTAGCCTGGGGACCGGCGCCACGCAGCCACGCGCGATTGTCGGCGAGGCACGCACTGGACGTCGTGGTCGGCATGCACGCGTTGCATTATGCGCTGGCGGGCAATGTCGATTTCGCGACGTTCGTGCGGCGCGTACACGGCGACGCGATCATGGTAGGCACCCACGAACTTGCCTCGGCGTGGTTGGCGACGTCCGACACCACACGGCCGCAGGTTTTTCGCGCCGACGTGCTGGACCAGAGCGGCGGCGGTTACCGGATGCGGCTGCATGGCACGGAAGGTTTGCGCATGCGCATCGGCGAGGTGATCGGTCTGGCGCCGGTGGACGACGAGGACGACCGCGACTGGATGGTGGGCGTGATCCGCTGGCTGCGCCACGACGATGGCAGCGAATTGCTGGGCATCGAACTGTTGCGGCGCGAAGCGCGCGCCGCCGGTTTGCGCCCGGTCACCGCGGAGGGTGAAACGCTGGCGCCACTCAGGGCCGTGGAGTTGCTGAACGGCCGCGACGCGGACAACCTGTCGGTGCTGGTCACCCATTGCCTTGCACGCGACATCGTTGCCGCGGAAGTGGCGCTGCCGGCGCTCTCCTCCGACTGGAGTTCGCACCCATCGGTCGCAACCTGGCGCACCGGCGATACCGAAGTGCTGGGGCCCGCGTGCTTTCGCGTTACCCTTGAGCGCGAAGCGGCGAGCGGACCGATCTGAACCAGGGAGACGACATGGCGCTACAGATGCGCGGCGAATGCGAGCACTGTCACGCGGAAGTGATGCCCGACGGCGAGGCTTACATCTGCGTGTTCGAGTGCACCTTTTGTCCAGACTGCGCGGATTCGATGCAGCACGTGTGCCCCAACTGCGGCGGTGAGTTGGTGCGCCGCCCGCGGCCGAAACCGGCGCACACGCAAGGATCAGGAACTGCGTGAACGGCGCGCAGGATTTCATCGTCGCGATTCCCGCGCGGATCGGCTCGACCCGTTTGCCCGGCAAGCCGCTGCGCCTGCTGGGCGGCGAACCGCTGATCGCGCATGTCGTGCGCCGCGCGCGTGCCGCGGGTGCGGCGCGTGTCGTCGTCGCCACCGATGACGCGCGGATTGCCGAAGCCCTCGGCAAGGGCGACATCGAGGTGTGCATGACCCGCGCCGACCACGCGAGCGGCAGCGATCGCCTCGCCGAATGCGCGGCAAAACTCGGCTGGCCGGACGACGCGCTGGTCGTGAACCTTCAGGGTGATGAGCCGTTCGCGCCCGCGGCAGGCATTCGTGCCGTCGCCGATGCATTGCGCGAAGACTCGCTGTCGATGGCGACGTTGGCGGCACCGATCGAATCGGCCGAGCAATGGTTCGATCCGAATTGCGTCAAGGTGGTTTGCGACGTGCGTGGCCGCGCGTTGTATTTTTCACGCGCGCCGGTGCCGTGGGCGCGCGACGCGCTGGCGCGCGATCGCACGCGTGTGCCGAATGGCCTGAAGGTATGGCGGCATATCGGCATCTATGGCTACCGCGCCGGCTTTCTGAAAACCTTCGCCACGCTTCCGGCCACCC
>DATCSF010000100.1:0-3448 GCA_036568625.1 Rhodanobacteraceae bacterium
AGTGCTCGACGCGTTGCTGGCGAAAGGTTTGTTGATCGCACAGGAACCGGCGGACGAATCGTCGCGCCGATTCGCGCAAGCCGACGATGCCGTGCGCGCGGTGCACTGGCGCGGGTTGTCCGCCATCGCGCATCGCCACACGCGTTGGCGCGACGTGGATACCGAAGAAGCCGAGCGGCTTTTCTCCGAAGCCAGTCCGCAGACATTCCTGGAACGCCTGGGTCCGGCGCTGCCGGTGGTGCCCGAACGCGCGCCGGCGGCCTCGCGCCTGCCGCTGGAAAAACCGGCCCCGTCGCCGCTGGATGCCTTGATGGATCGGCGCGTCACCTGCCGCAATTACGATCCCGCGCCGTTGTCGTTCGATGCGTTTTCCGCGGTGCTGTATCGCGCGTTCGGGGCGCGCGCGGTCAGCGACTACGCGCCCGGCGTGCAACTGTTGAAGAAGGGCGTGCCGTCGGCGGGCGGCCTGCACGCGACCGAGGCGTATCTGCTGGTGCAGCGGGTCGAGGGCGTGCCGGCGGGGCTGTATCACTATCACCCGGTCGCGCATGCGCTGGAACCGCTGCGCGAACTGGATGCGGAAACCGCCGCGTCGCTGGCGCGCCGTTTCGTCGCGAGCCAAGCGTACTACGCCGGGGCGCCGCTGCAGATCGCGCTGGTGTCGCGCTTCGAGCGCAATTTCTGGAAATACCGCAACCACGCCAAGGCCTACCGCGCGGCGATCCTGGATGCCGGGCACCTGTCGCAGGCGATGTACCTCGCCGCCACCGAGTTGAACCTCGGCGCATTCATCACCGCCGCGATCAACGAGGTCGAGATCGAGCAGGCCTTCGGCCTGGAACCCATGGCCGAAGGCCCGTTGGCCGTGTGCGGCTTCGGCATGCGCGCGCGGGAACGCGTCACCGTCGAGTTCGACCCCGCGCACAAGGTGTGGGACGACGCTTGATCTCGTTTGTTCGTGATTTGGGCCCGCATCGTTACCCGGATAGCAACGGCTCGGAGCGCGGCCTTTGCTGTTCTGTTGTGCAAAAGTCGCTGGGTTCCGGATCGCGACTGCGTCGCGTCCGGAATGACGAGGGTTTTGTTCAAAGTCATTGGGTCCCGGATCGCCGCTTTGCGGCGTCCGGAATGACGAAACTTTGTCGTCACTCCGGCGCAACCCGGGACCAAGCGTCTTTCCTTTCCTAGTCAAAAATCGCTGGGTTCCGGATCGCGACTGCGTCGCGTCCGGAATGACGAAGGTTTGTTCAAAGTCGTTGGGTTCCGGATCGCCGCTTTGCGGCGTCCGGAATGACGAAACTTTGTCGTCACTGGCGCAACCCGGGACCGAGCGTCTTTCCTTTCCAAGTCAAAAGTCACTGGGTTCCGGATCGCGACTGCGTCGCGTCCGGAATGACGACAATTTGGGGATTTGCGTAAGAGCGGTGACTCAATGCTTCGTGCGAGGATGGCAACAAAACTCTCGTCATTCCGGACGCCGCAAAGCGGCGATCCGGAACCCAGTGACTTTTCGCTTCGCAAAGCGTCTGGGACATGCGCGCCGCGCTTCAATCAAGCAATGCGTCGTACAGATCGTGCCAATACGGATTTTGCTTCTGGATCAGCTCGAGTTTCCACTTGCGCTTCCATCCCTTGATTGCCTTCTCGCGTGCGATCGCGGTGTGCATCGTTGCGTGCTGCTCGAACCACACAAGTTGATGCACATGGTAGTGATGAGTGAATCCGCTGACGGCGCCGGTCTTGTGCTCGTGCACACGTTTGAGCAGCGTGGATGTCACGCCCACGTAAAGCGTGCCGTTGCGGCCGCTGGCCAGGATATAAACGCAGGGTTGGAAGCTCGACGATTGCATTGATGGCGGTCGATCAGGGGATATCGGCGACTCTCTTGCTGGTAGTCATGCAGAATGGCGACCGCGTGCACCCGGAGCCACGAAAGCCTTGTCGCTGGGTTCCGGATCGCCGCTCTGCGGCATCCGGAATGACGAGGGGTTTTGTTGTCATCCCCATGTGGTTGTCATCCCGACGTAGCGCCGAGTCACCGCTCCTGCGCCAGTTACCCGATTGTCGTCATCCCGGAATCGCGAAGCGATATCCGGGACCCAGCGCATTGTTCAAATGTTCGTCATCCCGGAATCGCGAAGCGATATCCGGGACCCAGTGACTTTCGCCCGTGTTCGACAAAAGTCGCTGGGTTCTGGATCGCCGCTCTGCGGTGTCCGGAATGACGAGGGATTTTGTTGTTTCCCCCGCCCTACGAATGCGCGCGGCGATACTGCACCGCCTCAGCCAGGTGTTCGCGGCCGATGCGTTCGCTGCCGGCGAGGTCGGCGATGGTGCGCGCGACGCGCAGCACGCGGTGGTAGGCGCGCGCGGACAGCGAGAGTTTTTCCATCGCGCGTTCCAGCAGCGTGCGTTCGGCATCGCCCAACGCGCAATCACGTTCGATTTCGCGCACCGCGAGCATGGCGTTGGGTTTGCCGGCGCGCTGCATGGCGGTGTTGCGCGCCACGATCACGCGCGCGCGCACGGTGGCGGAATCCTCGTCGTGCGTGCCACGCTTTGCATTGAGTTCCATCAACGGCATGCGCGGCACGTCGCTGACGATGTCGATGCGGTCCAGCAGCGGACCGGAAATCCGGCCGCGGTAACGCGCGATCGCATCGGGCGTGCAATGGCAGCGGCCGTCGTTGTCGCCGGCGTAGCCGCACGGACACGGGTTCATCGCGGCGACCAGTTGAAAGCGTGCGGGGAATTCCGCCTGCCGCGCGGCGCGCGAGATCACGATGCGGCCGGATTCCATCGGTTCGCGCAGCACTTCCAGCACGCGGCGATCGAATTCGGGCAGTTCGTCGAGGAACAAAACGCCGTGATGCGCCAGCGAGATTTCGCCCGGACGCGGATGCGAGCCGCCGCCGACCAGCGCAACGCCGGATGCAGTGTGGTGGGGCGCGCGGTAGGGGCGCTGTCGCCAATCGGCCGCGTTGAACGGTTCGCCCGCGACCGAACGCACCGCGCAGGCCTCGATCGCTTCGGCGTCGGTCATCGGCGGCAGGATGCCGGGCAGGCGTTGGGCCAGCATGGATTTGCCGGTACCGGGCGGACCGATCATCAACAGGTGGTGGCCGCCGGCCGCGGCGATTTCCAGCGCGCGTCGCGCGTGCAACTGTCCGCGCACGTCGGCGAGATCGGGCACGTGGGTGGGCTGGTCGGGTGTCGCGAGGGGCGAGGGTGGCGGCAGCGGATCCGAACCGCGCAGGTGCGCGCAGACGTCGGCCAATGTGCGCGCGACGCGTACGTCGATGTCGGCCAACAACGCGGCTTCGTGCCCGTTCTCGACGGGCACGATCACGCAGCGCTTGCCGCGGCGCGCCCGCAGCAGCGCGGGCAGCACGCCGGGCACCGGGCGCAGTTCGCCGGACAGCGCGAGTTCGCCCAAAAATTCGCAGCC
>DATCSF010000101.1:0-3076 GCA_036568625.1 Rhodanobacteraceae bacterium
CGGGTGATCGTCGATCCGTCGACCGTGAAGGGTTCGCTGCACGGCCTGCAGATCGCGCTGCCGCGCTGGGCGCCGGGTGACGCGCGCATCCTGTTCATCGGTGGGCTGATGAGCGATCGTGGCGCCACCGGCGGCGACATCTACAGTGTGCCGGCATCGGGCGGCACGCCGGCGAATCTGACCGAAGGCGCGAAGGTGACGCCCTCATGGTTCACCTTCCTGGACGGGCGCTCGCTGCTGGTGAACCAGATCGCCCAAGGCAGGGTGCAGGTCACCGAATACACGCTGTCGGGCAATCATGCACGGCAAACGCGGATGTGGTTCACGGCGCCTGGCGTGATTGGCGACGGTCGCGCCGAGCTTTCCGTATCGCTGTCGGGCAAGTTACCGCGGCGCATCGCCTACGCGGCCGAGTCGTTCGATCAGCCGCCCGAGATGCATTCGGGCCTGCTCGCCACCGCGCCGCCGCCCGCCGTCACGTCGGTCAACGCGGGGCTCCCGCACGACTGGGGCAAGGCCCAATCGGTGGAATGGAACAACGGCGGCATGCACGTGCAAGGCTGGCTGATGTACCCCGCCCACTACGATCCACATAAAACGTATCCGATGATCGTGTACGTGCACGGCGGCCCCTCGTCGGCCAACCTGCCGAGGTGGGGCAACAATGCGAGCGCCTACTCCGAGTTCGGGTATTTCGTGCTGATGCCCAACCCGCGCGGCAGTTTCGGCGAAGGCGAGGCCTTCGCGCAGGCCATACGCAACGAGATGGGCTACGGCGACCTCGATGACATCCTCGCGGGCGTGGACAAGGTCGAGAAGATGGCGCCCATCGACAACAACCGCCTCGGCATGACGGGCTGGAGCTACGGCGGGTTCATGAGCATGTTCGCCCCCACCCGCACGAATCGCTTCAAGGCGGTGGTGGCGGGCGCGGGGTTGTCCAACTGGCAGAGTTACTACGGCCAGAACCAGATCGACCAGTGGATGATTCCGTTCTTCGGCGCGTCGTTGTACGACGACCCGGCCGCGTACTCGAAAAGCTCGGCGATCAATTTCATCAAGCGCACGAAGACGCCGGCATTGATCGTGGTGGGCGAACGCGACGAGGAATGCCCGGCGCCGCAATCATTCGAGTATTGGCACGCGCTGAAGACGCTGGGCGTGCCGACCACGCTGGTGGTGTACGCCAACCAGGGTCACCACATCGCGAGCCACGCCGACCAGGAAGACATCATGCGCCGTTCGCTGGACTGGTTCGGGAAATACTTGTCGGCCGCGGCCGCGAACTGACGAGCGCGGGAGCTTTTATCAGAACAGCTCGCCTTGCGGAGACGTTTTCCGTGGCGGCATGAAATGCGTGCAATCCAGTTGCAACGCGCGGGCACGGGCGAAGCCGTGCTTGCGACAGGCGACCTCGAAACGCCGTCGCAGCAGTTCCGCGAAGGGGCCCTGGCCACGCATGCGGGTGCGGAAATCCGAATCGTAATCCCGGCCGCCATTCATCTGACGCACCAGGCTCATCACGTGTTCGGCGCGTTGCGGCACGTGGATCGCCAACCACTCGCGGAACAGGATTTTCAATTCCCACGGCAGCCGCAGCACGGTGTAGCCGGCCATGTTGGCGCCTGCCTCGGCGGCGCGCTCCAGCACCGCTTCCATGTCGCGATCGTTCAAGGCCGGAATGATCGGCGCCACCAAGACCCCGGTCGGCACGCCCGCTTGCGTCAGCGCCTGCACCGCCTGCAACCGCCGGTGCGGCGCACTGGCACGGGGTTCCAGCTTGGCCGCGAGTCGGTTGTCCAGCGAGTTCACCGACACGAACACCTGCACCCGTTTTTCCCGCGCCATGGCGCCAAGCAAGTCGAGATCGCGTTCGACCAGCGCGTTCTTGGTGACGATGGTGCAGGGATGGCGGCATTCGGCCAGCACTTCCAGCGCGGCGCGCGTCAGCCGCCACTTTTTCTCGACCGGCTGGTACGGATCGGTGTTGCTGCCGATGTTGATCGGCCTCGCCACATAGCCGGGTTTGCCGAGTTCCGCGCGCAGCACTTCGGCCAGATTGGTCTTGGCGCGCAGCCTGGTCTCGAAATCCAGCCCCGGCGACAGATTGAGGTAGCTGTGCGACGGCCGTGCGAAACAATAGATGCATCCGTGCTCACAGCCACGATAGGGATTCATGGCCTGCTCGAAGGCGATGTCGGGCGAGTCGTTGCGGGTGATCACGCTGCGCGCGCGCTCCTCGCTGACTTCCGTGCGCGGACGTGGCGCGGTTTCGTCCAGCAATGCGCTTTGCCAACCGTCGTCCTCGGCATGGTGGTGCACGGTCTCGAAACGCCCCTCCGGGTTGGAGGCGGCGCCGCGGCCCTTGATGCGTGCGGGAGGCAAGGCTTGCATTGGGGCTTGTTAACGCTGGCTTGTCTCGGCGGTTGCGACAACGGAAGTGACCCGGACGCGATGCTGCGGGTCAATGCACCGCAAAACCATGCCGAGCGAGGACTGGCTTCAGCGCGTTGATCCAGACCGCATAGCCCGTGGCGGTCATGTGCAACCTGTCGGCTCGAAACAACGCCTCGCGCGGCCTGCCGTTTTCGCCCAGCATGGCCGCCGACACATCGACGAAGCTCACGCGGGTTTGCGTCCGCGTCCAGTCGGCGATCAGCCGGTTGGCCTCGCGCATCCGCGGCCACATCGCGAAGCGGGCAATGCTCGGTTTGATCGAGACGTATGCGACGGCGACCTTCGGCAATTCGCTGCGCACGCGCGCGACGAAAGCCTTGAAATCGTCCGCCACCTGCTGCGGCGTGCGGCCCTCGGCGATGTCGTTGTCGCCGGCGTACATCACGATCAACCGTGGGCGGTAGGGAACCACGATCCGGCTCGCGTAATACGTGCTGTCGGCGATCGTCGAGCCGCCGAAACCCCGATCGATCACCGGCACACCCGGGAAATCCGCAGCCAGGGTCGTCCACATCCGGATGGAGGAACTGCCGACGAACAGCACCCCGTGTTGCGGCGGCGGGTGCGCGCTATCATCGGCGACAAGACGGTCGATGTCGGATTGCCAGGATTGCGGCGG
>DATCSF010000102.1:0-35237 GCA_036568625.1 Rhodanobacteraceae bacterium
GGTTGGGCTTGGGACCGATGAACGAAGTCAGCGACATCACCAGTTGCTCGCGGATCGGGTCGATCGCGGGGTTGGTGACTTGCGCGAACATCTGGCGGAAGTAGTCGTAGAGCGGCTTGGCGTGATCCGACAACACCGCCAGCGGCGCGTCGTTGCCCATCGAGCCAATCGCTTCCTGCGCATCTTGCGCCATCGGCAGCAACTGGAATTTCAAGTCCTCCTGCGTGTAGCCGAAGGCCTGCTGGCGATCCAGCAGGTTTTCCGTGACGCGCGGTTCGGGGCGCGGTTCGGGCAGCTCGTCGAGCCGCACGCTGATGCGTTCGATCCACTGTTTGTACGGCCGCGCGTTGGCGAGTTGATCCTTGATCTCGCGGTCGTCGATGATGCGCCCGGCATCCATGTCGATCAGCAGCATCTTGCCCGGCTGCAGGCGCCATTTCTTCACGATGCGCGACTCGGCCACCGGCAGTACGCCGGCCTCGGACGCCAGGATCACCAGATCATCGTCGGTGACGAGGTAACGCGCAGGCCGGAGTCCGTTGCGGTCCAGCGTGGCGCCGACCTGGCGGCCATCGGTGAACGCGATCGCGGCGGGGCCGTCCCACGGTTCCATCAGCGCCGCGTGGTATTCGTAGAACGCCCGATGGTTGGCGTCCATCAGCGCGTGCCGTTCCCACGCTTCCGGAATCATCATCATCATCGCGTGCGCCAGCGGATAGCCGGCCATCGTCAACAGTTCGAGGCAATTGTCGAACGAGGCGGTGTCGGACTGGCCGGGATAGATCAGCGGCCACAGCTTGGGCAGATCCCCGCCCAGCACCGGCGAAGCGATCGCGCCGGTGCGCGCGTTGATCCAGTTGACGTTGCCCTTGACCGTGTTGATCTCGCCGTTATGCGCGATCAACCGGTACGGATGCGCGAGTTCCCACGCCGGGAAGGTGTTGGTGGAAAAGCGCTGGTGCACCAGCGCGACGGCCGAAATCGTGCGCGCGTCGGCGAGGTCGCGGTAGTAGCGGCCCACCTGGTCGGCCAGCAGCAGGCCCTTGTAGACCACGGTGCGCGTCGACATCGAGGGCACGAAATATTCCTGGCCGTGCTTCAGGTTCAGCGCGCGGATCGCGTGGCTGGCGGTCTTGCGGATCACGTACAGCTTGCGCTCCAGCGCATCGGGCACCATCACGTCGGGGCCGCGGCCGATGAAGACCTGACGGATCACCGGCTCGCGTTCCTTTACCGCCGGCGACATCGGCATGTCGTGGTCGACCGGCACGTCGCGCCAGCCCAGCAGCACCTGGCCCTCGGCGCGCACCTTGCGTTCCAGTTCCTGCTCGCAGGCGAGGCGCGAGGCGTGTTCGCGCGGCAGGAAGATCATGCCGACGCCGTATTCGCCGGGCGGCGGCAGGCTTACGCCGCGCAGCGCCATCTCCTCGCGGTACAGCCGGTCGGGAATCTGGATCAGGATGCCGGCGCCGTCGCCCATCAGCGGATCGGCGCCCACCGCGCCGCGATGATCGAGGTTGCGCAGGATCGCCAGGCCCTGCTGGATGATCGCGTGCCCCTTGCGCCCCTTGATGTGCGCGACGAAGCCCATGCCGCAGGCGTCGTGTTCGTGGCGGGGGTCGTACAGACCCTGTGGCTGCAAGGGCGCCATGGTCTTCGCTCCGTCGGGGGCTCGATTCCGACTATAGTGCGGTGCAGCAAAAAGGCAACAGGTTTTTACGTCCAGACGTCTGGACGGCCAAATGATAGTGATGCCGGAAATCGGGAATCGGGAATCGGGAATCGACCAGGAGCGAGCGCGCGAGGGGCGAGGGGCGAGGCGGGCTCCGGCGCGTGAACGGGCACAGGTGTACCGAAGTGGCCGAGTCGCCGAAGGTGCTAGACTGCAGCCTCCGGCCTGTGCCGGAAACGTCTTCAGGGCGGGGTGGAAGTCCCCACCGGCGGTAGGTCCGCAAGGACAAGCCCGCGAGCGCTTTCGCCGATAGCGAAAGGTCAGCAGATCCGGTCGAATGCCGGAGCCGACGGTCGGCAGCAGGGCAACGCTGCCGGAAAGTCCGGATGAAGCGAAGACGGGCCGATTGTGGCAATGTCCGCGCGTCGGCCTCATGCCTTGGGGCGTTCTCGCCATTTCACGCGGAGAACGTTGCATGACTTGTTCCTTCCGGATCTCCGGTGCCTTCACCAGGGGACCTCTGATCAACCCCACTACTCGTCATCCCGGAATTGCGGAGCAATATCCGGGACCCGGTGATTTTGCATTTCGGTGCATTGTGCGAAAGCCACTGGGTCCCGGCTGTCGCCGGGGTGACGAGCAAAACCAGAGCTTCCCCAGGGAGGCGCGCTGATGTTCACCGGTATCATCCAGGCCACCGGTCGTGTCACGCGCAGCGAGGCGCGCGGCGGTGACCTGCGCCTCAGCGTCGTCGCGCCGGAATTCAATGCGTCCGACGTCGCGCCCGGCGACAGCATCGCGGTGTCGGGCTGTTGCCTGACCGTGGTCGCGCACGAAGGCGACACGCTGGCGTTCGATGTTTCCAATGAAAGCCTGGCCCTGACCACGCTGGGCGTTCTGGCCGTGGGCGATCGCGTGAACCTGGAAAAGGCGCTGCGGCTTTCGGATCGCCTGGGCGGCCATCTGGTTTCCGGACACGTCGACGGCATCGGCAGCATCCTGTCCGTCGAACCCGATGCGCGTTCGCAGCGCTGGACCATCGAGGCACCCCCGGCGCTGGCGCGCTACATCGCAGCCAAAGGCTCGGTGTGTGTGGATGGCGCCAGTCTGACCGTCAACACGGTGGACGGTGCACGTTTCGGCGTGAACCTGATTCCGCACACGGTCGAGCAGACCACGTTTGGCGACCGGCGTGTCGGCGATCGCGTGAATCTCGAAATCGACATGCTGGCGCGTTACGTCGAGCGGCTTCGTTTCTGCGATCGTCCATGATCGCGCAAATCAAAGACGGACATCCATGTCCGACTTCCAACAAGAGCATTCTCCGATGAGTTTTTCTGCTATTCCCGAACTGCTGGAAGAGATCGCCGCCGGCCGCATGGTGGTGATGCTGGACGACGAGGACCGCGAGAACGAGGGCGACCTGATCATGGCCGCCGACAAGGTGCGCGCCGAGGATGTCAACTTCATGGCGCGCGAAGGCCGCGGCCTGATCTGCCTGGCACTGGACCAGGCGCGCTGCCGCCGGCTCGGCCTGCAGCCGATGGTGCGCGACAACGGTTCGGCCTACCACACCAACTTCACCGTTTCGATCGAGGCTGCCAGCGGCGTCACCACCGGCATTTCCGCGCACGATCGCGCGCGCACCATCCAGGTCGCGGTGGCGTCCGATGCGAAAGCCGCCGACCTGGTGCAACCCGGGCACGTGTTTCCGCTGGCGGCGCAGCCCGGCGGTGTATTGACGCGCGCCGGCCATACCGAAGCCGCCGTGGACCTTGCTGCGCTGGCCGGCTGCACACCTGCGGGCGTGCTGGTCGAAATCCTGCGCGAGGACGGCTCGATGGCGCGCCGCCCCGATCTCGAAGCCTTCGCCGCGAAGCGCGGGCTCAAGGTCGGCAGCATCGCCGACCTGATCCGGCATCGGCTGGCGACCGAAAAAACCATCGAGCGCGTGCACGAATCCGGTGTCGAAACCGAGTTCGGCGCGTTCCGGTTGATCGCGTGGCGAGATGGGCTGCGCGGCGACCTGCACTTCGCGCTGGTGCGCGGCGATGTCGAGGGCGACGCGCCGGTGCTGACCCGCGTGCACGTGCGCAACACCTTGTCCGACGTGCTGCATCTCGAGCGGGACGATCTCGGCATGACCATGACCGCCGCGTTGCGCCGCGTCGCCGCGGAAGGCCGAGGTGTGGTGGTGGTGCTGACTTCCGAGGAAGATTCCGGTGGCTTGCTCGCTCGCCTGAACCGCGAAGCTGCAAGCGTGCCGGAAACCGTACGCAAAGCTGCGGCGCAACGCGAATGGCGCCAGCTCGGCCTTGGCGCGCAGATCCTGGCTGATCTCGGCGTGCACCGCCTGCGGGTACTGGGCACTCCGCGCAAACTGGTGGGACTTTCGGGATTCGATCTGGAAGTGGTCGAGTACGTCGAGGCTTCGGGAATCAAGAACCGGACCGCGTAGGCAGAGCCTGTCCGGGACTCGGGTCGGCGTAGCCGATGGCGCGAAGGGGCGAGCCGCAGGGCGAGCTGCGCGCCGGGTCTATAGGGAATCGGCAGCGCGGCTGTTACGCTTTTCCCGGGCCTTGGAACGACGAGCGAGCAGAAACATCGTCAACCCGCACTGCAAGCCGGGTCAAGTGCCTGTTCAATCGCGATATCGTTCGGGTTCCGGCTCGCGCCGGAATGACAAAAATATTTTCATGCTCTCGTGAACCCTGAAACATGTCCCACCCGTCCGCCATTCCCTTCACCGACCTGCGCTCGCCGTCCGACGCGCGTTACGCCGTGATCGCCAGCCGCTGGAACGGCGAAATCGTCGACGAACTGGTGGCCGGCGCACGTCGTGCGTTTGCCGCGCAAGGCGTGGGCGAGGACGCGTTCGACGTGCTGCACGTGCCCGGCGCGTGGGAGTTGCCGCTGCTGGCGAAGCGCCTCGCGCAAGGCGGCCGTTATGCGGCCGTCATTGCGCTGGGCTGCGTAGTGCGCGGCGAAACCCGCCACTACGAACACGTGGCGGACGAATGCGCCCGCGGACTGATGCGGGTCGCGCTGGAAACCGGCGTGCCGGTATTGAACGGCGTGCTTGCGGTCGAGGACGAAGCCGACGCGTGGGCACGCGCGGGCGGCATGCACGGCAACAAGGGCACCGACGTGGCCTTGTCCGCAATCGAGATGGCCGCATTGCTGCAGGAGCTTTCCACATGACCGCGCCGCGCCGCAGCGAGGGCATCGATCCAGCCGCGCGCACCCGCGCCCGCCGGCGCGCGGTGCAGGCGCTGTACGCGTGGGAGCTGGGCGGCAACTCGATGCGCAAGGTCATCGACGATTTTCGTTCCGAGCAGGATATGCAGATCGCGGACCTCGAGTATTTCGAGGATCTGCTGCGCGGCGTGGAAGCGCATTGCGCGGAACTCGACGCGGGCCTGGCGCCGTTGCTCGATCGGGACATCGAGCGCGTCGATCCGATCGAGCGCGCGGTGCTGCGCCTGTCCGCCTACGAACTGAAGCATCGCATCGACGTGCCCTATCGCGTGGTGTTGAATGAGGCGGTGGAAGTGGCCAAGCGCTTCGGTTCCGAGCAGGGCCACACCTACGTCAACGGCGTGCTGGACAAGCTGGCGCGCACGTGGCGCGCCGCCGAAACGGGTTCGTGAATGGATGCCCGCGGCCGGCCAGGGTCCGTTATCGCGCCGACGTTGGAAACCGCGCGCCTGCGCCTGCGCGCGCACCGGCCCGATGATTTTGCCGCGTGCCGGGCGATCTGGTCCGACCCCGAAGTCGTGCGCCACATCGGCGGCAAGCCAGCCACCGGCGAGGAAACCTGGCGACGGCTGCTGACCTATGCCGGCTTGTGGAACCTGCTCGGCTTCGGCTACTGGGCGATCGAGGAACGCGCGAGCGGTGTGTACATCGGCGATATCGGTTTCGCCGAATTCCAGCGCGACATGGAACCATCGTTGCGCGGCATGCTGGAGTGCGGCTGGGCCTTGGCGCGCGCGGCGCACGGCAGGGGCTATGCTTCCGAAGCCGTGGCCGCGATCGAGGCGTGGCGCCGGGCACACCGGCCGGCAAGTCGCGCGGTGTGCATCATCGCCCCGGACAACATCGCGTCCGTGCGCGTGGCCGAGAAGGCCGGCTTTGAGCGGTGGTGCGAGACGACCTACCACGGCAAGCCCACCGCTGTCTTCACCCATTCGCCGTTGCCGGGCACGTGATGGAATTCGAACTGATCGATGCGATCCGGATGCGCGTGAACATCCGTCGCGACGATGTGGCGCTGGGCGTCGGTGACGACGCGGCAGTGCTGGACGTGCCGGCGGGGCGGCAATTGGTGGCTTGCGCCGACACGCTGGTCGCCGGGGTGCATTTTCCGCTCGACACCGCGCCTGAAGACCTCGGCTGGAAATCGCTGGCCGTGAATCTTTCCGACCTCGCCGCGATGGGCGCCGAGCCCGCGTGGGCGCTGCTGGCGTTGACCTTGCCGGAACCCGACGCATTCCTTGTCGCGGCCTTCGCCGAAGGATTCGCCGAGCTCGCGCGCGCGCACGACGTCGCGCTGGTCGGCGGCGACACCACGCAGGGTCCGCTGTCCATCACCGTTACCGCGTTTGGCGTCGTGCCGGTCGGTGGTGCGCTGAGGCGCGGCGGTGCACGTGCGGGCGACGCGGTGTTCGTGACGGGCACGCTGGGCGACGCGGCCGGCGCACTGCGTCAACTGCAGGATGGCGTCGCGCCGGCCGAAAGGTTGCGGGCGAAACTGAGCCGCCCCGAGCCGCGCATCGCCGCGGGCCTGGCGCTGCGGGGCATCGCCAGCGCGTGCATCGACGTGTCGGACGGCTTGTTGGCCGACCTTGGCCATGCATGTGTTGCCAGTGGCGTCGGCGCCGAACTGGACGCGGATGCATTGCCGATGTCGTCGGCATTGACGGCGGCGTTCGATCGGGCGGCGTGCCGCGCCCTCGCGCTGGCCGGCGGCGATGATTACGAATTGTGTTTCACCGCGCCAGCGGCGCGGCAAACCGAAATTGCAGCGGCGCTTGCGCAGGCCGGATGCAGCGCGACGCGCATCGGCCGCATCGTTGCGGGCTCCGGCGTGCGCGCCCTGGACGCGGCTGGCAACCCCATCGCGCCGGGGCGTGCAGGCTGGGAGCACTTCGCGACATGAGTCCGGCGTTGACTGCGGCGCAACGCCGCGTGCTGCTGTCCCACCCCGCCGGCTGGATCGCAACCGCAGTGGGCGCGGGCCTGTTGCCGAAGGCGCCCGGTACCGCGGGTTCGCTGGTCGCGCTGTTGCCGTGGTGGTTCCTGTTGCGCGATTTGCCGATCGGGTGGTACGTCGCGGTGCTGGCGGCGGGATTCGGGCTGGGCGTGTGGACCTGCGGCATCGCCGGCAAACGCATCGGCGTGCACGATCACGGCGCGCTGGTGTGGGACGAAGTGATCGGGATGTGGATCACGCTGCTGGCCGCGCCGGCGCAATGGTGGTGGATGCCGGCCGGCTTCGCACTGTTCCGGCTGTTCGACATCTGGAAGCCATGGCCGGTGCGGCTGGCCGACCGGCGCGTGCGCGGCGGACTCGGCGTGATGCTGGACGACATGGTCGCGGGCGTGTATGCGTTGATCGTGCTGCAGGTCATCGCGCTCGCGTTGCGCCACGCGCAGGTCTTGTGAGCGCAGCGTGCAGCGTCAGGCGACGCCGACGACATCGTGTTCCAGCATCTCGAAACGGCGCCAACGATTGACGATGGTGCAGAACAGCGCGGCCGTGCGTTCGGCGTCGTACACCGCCGAGTGCGCGTAATTGGCGTTCCATTCATAGCCGGCCGCTTGTACCGCGCGGGACAGCACGGTTTGTCCATACGCAAGTCCTGCCAGCGTCGCGGTATCGAAACACGAAAACGGATGGAAAGGGTTGCGCTTGTGGCCGGTGCGCTGCACGGCGGCGTTGAGGAATCCGAGATCGAAGGCGGCGTTGTGGCCAACCAGGATCGCGCGCTGGCAGCCATTGGCCTTGATCGCCGCGCGCACCGGTCCGAAGATCAGGTCCAGCGCGGCGCGTTCAGGCAGGGCGCCGCGCAGTGGCTGGTCGGGATCGATGCCGGTGACCTCCAGCGATTTCGGGTCGATGTGCGAACCCGAAAACGCCTCGACGTGGGTGGACACCACCGGCTCCGGCACGAGCATGCCGTCGCCGTCCATGCCCACCACCACCGCCGCGATTTCCAGCAGCGCATCGTGCTGCGCATCGAAGCCCCCGGTTTCGACGTCTACAACCACCGGCAGGAAACCGCGAAAGCGCGTGGACAGGCGTTCCGCGTAGGCGTTGATCTGTACATGCATCCGGTCAGGATATCAGCGTGCGCCCGGCGCGCTTCAAGGAGGCGGCAGGCTGGAACCCCGGTCTTTGCCCGGGCAGGGTGCCGCATCACCACCAAACCACGCTCAAATGGGGCGCGCCCACATCATGGGACCATTGCTGCCGCGTGCACGCGCTTCAGGCATCGCCGGGCCGGGTCTTGTGCCGGTACGCGCACAGATCGCGGATCGGACAGACCGGGCATTTCGGCTTGCGCGCGGTGCACACGTAACGGCCGTGGAGGATCAGCCAGTGGTGCGCGCCAAGCTTGTATTCCTGGGGCACCACCTTCACCAGCTTGTCCTCGACTGCGCGCACCGTCTTGCCGCGTGCGAGGCTCGTGCGGTTGCACACCCGGAAGATGTGGGTGTCCACGGCGATGGTGGTTTCGCCGAAGACCGTGTTCAGGATCACATTGGCGGTCTTGCGGCCGACGCCGGGCAGCGCTTCCAGTTCCTCGCGCGTGCGCGGCACCTCGCCACCGTGGCGTTCCAGCAGTAGCGCGCAGGTGGCGACGATGTTCTTGGCCTTCGCGTTGTAGAGGCCGATGGTCGAGATGTAGCGCTTCAACCCTTCTTCGCCAAGCGCCAGGATCTTTTTCGGCGTGTTGGCGACCGGGAACAGTCTTTTCGTGGCCTTGTTGACGCCGACGTCGGTGGCCTGCGCCGACAGGATCACCGCAACCAGCAATTCGAACGGCGTGCCGTACTTGAGTTCGGTGGTCGGGTTTGGATCGAGCTCGCGCAGGCGGCGGAAGAGTTCTGCGACGTGTTCGCGCTTCATGGGCGCGACCCGCGCTTTGCGCGGCCGCGCGCGATGGCCGCCAGCACTTCGGCGTGGCTGATGGTCTGCGCAGGCGATGCGCCGGGCGAGGACACTTCGCGGCGCCTCGCGGAGCGCGCCTCGCGTTCTCGCGCGAGCCGCGTGTTGCGCGCCAGGAAACGTCGTCGCGCGAGGTCCGCCCGCGCCCGCTCACGCAGTTGCGCCTTGCCCCAGCGGAACCAGTCCAGCAACGGAATGTGCGAGGGACAAACCTCGACGCAGCGGTTGCATTCGCTGCAGGCGTCGAGGCGTGCGGCGCGGGCCGAGAGGAAATCGTCCTGCACCAGTGCGAAGAACAGCGCTTCGGGATTCAGCGCCTCCGGGCAGCTGCGCGCGCATTCGCCGCAGTGGCTGCAGGGTTGCTGGCTGGAGGTGTCAGTGGGCATTGCGGCGCAATTCCAGCACGTCGATGGTGGGCGGGCAATCGAAGCGCAACGGCACGCCGGTCATGCCGATGCCAGGAGTCACGAACAGTTTGCCCGTTGGCGTCGTGTAATAGCCGTTCACGTATTGCTCGTCGCGGATCAGCATGAACATCTTTTCGGTCAGTCCGGGAATGTAGACCTGTCCGCCATGGGTGTGGCCGGCCATGGCCAGCGCGAAATCCACGCCGCGCAAGGCGCGCAGGCTGTGGGGCTGGTGCATCAGCACCAGCAGCGGCTTGTCGTGCCGCAGCGCTTTCAGAAAGGAAGTGTCGTCGCGGCCACTCCACCAGTCGTACAGTCCCGCCAGCCGGAAATGGGGAAACTCGATCACGCGATGTGCGATGAATTGCACGTTCGGCGCTGCCATCGCACGGAAGATCTTATGTGCGAGGGGCGGACCCGGCAATTGCACGTCGTGATTGCCCAGCACGACATAGGTCGGTTTGTCGAGATGCTGCAGCGGCGCCAGCGCGGCGGCGAGGTCGTGCGGCGGGTCGTAGGTGAGGTCGCCCGCGATCAGCACCATGTCGACATGCAGCGCATTCAGTTCCCCGACCATCCGTGCGAGCTCGCCGGTTCGCGTGTAGATGCCGATATGCATGTCGGCGACCAGCGCGATATTCAGATCGATCGGCGCGGGGATTACGGTGCGGCGCACGACCATCCGGTTCGGCGCCACGAAGCGCGCCCAGCACAGCAGTACGCAAAGGATCGCCAGCACGATCGCGCCGCCCGCGCGCCAGCGGCGCCGTTCGCGCCAGCGCAGCCAGGCCTTGAATCCCGATTGCACCAGCAGCGGCCACAGCAACCACGAGCCGCGCAGCAGCGCAAGTTGCAGGAATGCCTTGGCGCGCTGCTGCGGTTCGATGTCGAACGTCGGGTATTCCCAGGCGGGCCATACGAAGCAGAACGCCACGATGGCGACCAACCACGCGCCGCGCGTTACCCATGCGATCGTCCGTGATCGCCGCGGCATGGGGCTTTGTGTCGCCTGAATGGAGTCGCTCACATGTTGTACCAGAATGGCCCTCCGTGGCCTGGCTTTGCGCGAAGCCCGCGCGGATTCACGGCCGACAGGGGAGTAGAGGGCGCGGCGGTCGATCCAGTTCGCCGCGCGCCGGAACCATGGCGATGCAATCGACGGGACAGGGCGGAATGCAAAGTTCGCAGCCGGTGCACAGGTCCGCGACGACGGTATGCATCAGCTTGCTGGCGCCGACGATCGCGTCCACCGGGCAGGCCTGGATGCACTTGGTGCAGCCGATGCATACGCCCTCGTCGATGACGGCGACGCGCGGCGGCGCTTCCGTGCCGCATGCCGGATCGAGCGGTAGCACCGCCCGGCCGGTGATCCGCGCCAGCGTGTGGACCCCTTCGGCGCCGCCGGGCGGGCAGCGGTTGATGGCAGCCTCGCCGCGCGCGACCGCTTCCGCGTACGGGCGGCAGGCCGGATAGCCGCAACGCGCACATTGCGTCTGCGGCAGGGCGGCATCGATGCGCGCGACCAGCGTCTCGAACGCGCGCGATCCGGGCGCGGATTCCCTACTCATCGTGTCATTGTAATTGCCGCCGCCGTGCAGGCCCCATGCAGGCGGCGCTATGCTCGCCGCCTCGATCGCCGTACCGCATCGGAGCCGCCCATGTCCGCCCTTGCCGCCCTGCGTGCCCTCGACACCCCCCAGCGCCATACCGTGGCCGCCACGTTCCTGGGCTGGACCCTCGACGCATTCGATTACTTCCTGCTGGTGATGGTGATGCCGGCGGTGGCGGAGTCGTTCCACGTCGACGTGCCGGAGGTCGCCTTCGCGCTGCTGTTGACGCTGGCGTTCCGGCCGCTGGGCGCGCTGATCTTCGGGCGGCTCGCGGATCGCTACGGACGCCGCCGCATCCTGATGATCGATGTGTCGCTGTATTCGGTGCTGGGCCTGGCGTGCGCGTTCGCGCCGTCGCTGCGGGTGTTGCTGGTGCTGCGCGCGCTGTTCGGCATCGCGATGGGCGGCGAATGGGGCACCGGCGCGTCGCTGGCGATGGAATCGATCCCCGCGCGTTCGCGCGGCATCGTGTCGGGCATCCTGCAGTCGGGCTATCCGTGCGGGTATCTCTTGTGCGCGCTGGCCTATGGATTGCTGTTCGATAGCATCGGCTGGCGTGGCATGTTCGCGCTGGGCATCCTGCCGGCGCTGCTGGTGCTGTATTTGCGTCGCAGCGTGCCGGAATCGCCGGTGTTCGAACAACGCGAACGTGCCGGCGTGCGCCGCGGCGTGATGGAAACCATGCGCGGGCGCTGGAAACTGCTGGCCTACATGATCGTGACGATGGCCGTGTTCAACGCCTTCAGCCACGGCTCGCAGGACGTCTATCCGACGTTCCTGAAACTGCAGATGCACTTCGATACCCACACCACCAGCCTGCTGACGATCATCCTGAATCTCGGCGCACTGGTCGGCGGCCTGCTGTTCGGCCAGTGGTCGGAGAAGATCGGCCGCCGCCGTGCGATGGCGATCGCCTGCGTGCTGGCGCTGCCCGCGATCCCGCTGTGGAGCTACGGCGGCTCGATCGCGCTGCTCGCGATCGGTGCGTTCTGGATCCAGGTCGCGGTGCAGGGCGCGTGGGGCGTGGTGCCGAGCTATCTCAACGAACTTTCGCCGGACGGTGTGCGCGGTACCTTGCCGGGTTTCGCCTACCAGCTCGGCAACCTGCTGGTGTCCTGGACCGCCTTCGCAATGGCGGCGGTGGCCCACGCGCACGGCGGCGATTACGCGTTCGTGCAGTCGGTGTGGATCGGCATCGTGGCGGTGCTGCTGGCCTTGCTGACATGGTTCGGGCCGGAATCGCGCGGCGCGCGCTTCGGTGTGACGGAAGGCGAAGCGCCGGCTAATATGCGCGGTTCGTCCGCTGTCGCGGACTAGGAAGCATCCGTTCATCCCGCTCGCGCCGTGCGCGAGCAACCGCCGCCCGAGCGGGCCACCGGTTCCAACTCCATTAATCCTGAGATTGTCATGCGTGCCGAAAAAGATTCCGTGGTGAGCTTCCATTACAGCGTGCGCGAGGCGGCCCAGCCTGCGGCCGAGCCGTACGACGACTCACGCAAGCGCGGCGAGCCGCTGCTGGCGTTGCTGGGCCACGGGCAACTGGTGCCGGGTGTCGAGAAGGCGCTGGCCGGGCGCGAAGCCGGCGAGAAATTCGAGATCGACATCGCGCCGGAAGATGCCTACGGCGAACGCCAGGAAGGCCTGCTGCAACGCGTGCCGAAAAAGTATTTCCGCGATGCGCAGAAATTGAAGCCCGGCATGACGACCGTGCTGCAAACGAAGGATGGTGGCCAGCGCATGGTGACCATCCATAAAGTCGGCATGAGTTCGATCGACGTCGACCACAACCATCCGCTGGCCGGCAAGACCCTGCACTTCGACATCGAGATCACCGACGTGCGCGCGGCCGCGCCCGAGGAAATCGCGCATGGGCATGCGCATCCCGGTGACGGGCACCACTGAATTTGCGCGAGCATCCCTGATCGCGGCTTCGAGCGACGGATAAGTGGGCGGGAACCGCTCCGCGTACACAAACATCAGAACGGCCATCCCTGGCGTGACTTTCCACAACAGCGGATCGTAGGTTGGGCTGATCCCGGGCGGGGCACGTCCGGGAGAAGCCCAACGTTGCGGCCGCGCCTCAATGTTGGGCTTACTCCCGATTTCATCCGGAGTCAGCCCAACCTACAAAATCAGAAGAAGATCTTTTGCTTCTGCTTGCGGTAACGCCGCCATGCGTCCAGCGACAGACCGCCGGCGCCGCGCACCGCCAGCACCAGGAAGCCGCCGGCGATCGCGAGGTTCTTCATGAAGTTGATCCACTCCTCGTGGTCGGCGAAGTTGTTGTGGAAGATCATGGCGGCCAGCAGCGTGTAAACGAACAATCCCGCCGCGGCCCAACGCGTCAGCAGCCCACACAACACGGCGAGGCCGCCGCCCAGCTCGGCGAAGATCACCAGCGGCAGCAGCCCCGGCGGCAGACCGTGCGCGATCAGCAACTTGCTGGTGGCGTGGTAGGCCATGATTTTGCCGACGCCGGACAGGATGAAGATCAATGACAGTCCGAGGCGGCCTGCAAACAAGGTGAAATTCTGCATCGTGGCTTCCGTTGGGTCGCTTGCCGCACTGCCGGCGCGGTGGATCGCGCAGGCGCCGGCTGGTGGATCAATCCGCCGCCAGCGCGGCGCGCACGCGCGGCGTGAGCACGCGCTTGGCGAACAGGTAATGATCGCGCCAGTAATAGCCGTCCAGCTCGTCCAGCTTCACCGTGCCGCCGGAGTCCGGCGCGTTCACGAAGCGACCGTGGCCAACGTAGATGGCGACGTGATTGACGCGATGCCGGTGGCCGAAAAACAGCAGGTCACCGGGTTCCAGATCCTTTCTGGAAATGTGGGGCGCATCCAGCGCGGCCATGGCGCGCGAAGTGCGCGGCAGGACGATGCCGGCGGCGGTCCTGAACACATAACCGACCAGGCCCGAGCAATCGAAACCCGTTTCCGGCGTGTTGCCGCCCCAGCGGTACGGCGTACCGACCAGGCCGATCGCGCGGAACAGCACGTTGTTGGCGACGCTGGAGGACGGCAGCGGCGCGGAGGTCTTCGGCGGCGAAACGCTGGCACAGGCTGCCAATAGCAGCAGCGCAGCGAATCCCGCAACCAGGCGACCGCGGCGCCAAGGCGCGCTCAACGCGCGGCCTCCGGGTGGATGGACGCGGAGCGGAGAGACGGGTTGCGATCGGGAACAGGCATCGGATCGACGTTGACGGCCGCTCGTGGCAGGCCGACGTTAACCGATGGCGCCGGTGACGTCCAGCGCGCGGCGAGCACCGTCCGGCTTTTCAGCAGGCGGCGATGCGATCACCGACGCGCTTGGTGTCGTTGAGTTGCACCGCCAGCGACTGCTCGAACTGGGCTGTCCGTTGGCGCGCGGCTTCCGCAACCGCCGCCGGTACCGCTTCCTCGTCCAGGCAGCGGGCCAGGATGGCGCGATGGTAGGCGTTGAAATCGGGATCGCGGCTGGCTTCATCCAGGGCGGCCAGCAAGGTGGACAGCCAGCCTGCGCCGGGGGCGCGAAGCATCAGCAGGATCTCGGGAACGCTACAAAAGCCAGTATCGATGTTGGTGTTCATCTGGATTCCCCTTATGACCAGAATACCCAAGCAGGAATGGTGCCAACCGTGACGGGATACCGGATATGGCGGTCCTGCCGCGGTTTTCCGACGCCTCCGGGGGTAGGGTGCCCGGCGCGCGGGCTTGGTGCGGCCGCAGGGAAGGGAGTCGGCCGCGCGGCGGCGCGGCGTCGGCGCCAGCGAGCTACAATTGTAGGAATGAGCAAAGCACGCAGTGACGTTCTGATCCTGGGCGGCGGCGTGATCGGCCTGTCCTGCGCGCTGTCCTTGCTTCGCCGCGGCGCGTCGGTGCGGGTGATCGATCGCGGCGAGCCCGGTTGCGGCGCCTCGCACGGCAATTGCGGCACCCTGACCCCCAGCCACGCGATCCCCCTGACCGTGCCCGGCATGCCGTGGCGCGCGTTGCGCTGGATGTTTCGCCGTGATGCGCCGCTGTATGTCAGCCCGCAACCGGATCGCGAGCGCTGGCGCTGGCTGCTGGGTTTCGCGCGGCGCTGCCGTCCGGGTTCCGCCGAGCGCGCCGCGCTGGTGCGCGCCGCGATCCTCAATCGCTCCTGGACGTTGCTGCCGCGCATGCTGGTGGAAGAGGGCATCCAGTGCGAATACGCACCCGCGGGCAATTTGTACGTCTATCGCCACCGCCGCACGCTGGCGCATGACCGCCCCGAAATCGAGTGGCTGCATCGCCTGGGTGTATCCGCGATCGCTTTGGGCGGCACCGAGGTCGAGCAGATGGAACCGGCGCTGCTGCCAGGCGTAGCCGGCGGCATCCTGCATGCCGACGACGCGCAACTGCGCCCCGACTTGCTGGTCGAGGGATTGGCGCGCCGGGTGCGTGAACGCGGCGGTTCGATCGAGACCGGCGCGGCCGTGCAGGGCTTTCGTTGCGTGGACGGCAGGGTGGATGCGGTGCGCACGGGGTGCGGGGATTTCGCGGGCGAGCGCATCGTGATGGCGCTGGGGGCGTGGACGCCGCGCGTGGCATCCATGCTGGATTTGCAGGTGCCGATCCAGCCGGGCAAGGGCTATTCGATCACCATGTCGCGGCCCGATCCATGTCCGCGCCGCGCGCTGGTGCTGCGCGAACCCAGCGTGTGCGTGACCGCGTGGGGGTCGGGTTATCGCCTCGGCAGCACCATGGAATTTTCGGGTTACGACGAGCGCCTCAACCGTACCCGCCTGGACGCGCTGAAGCGTGGCGCGACGGCGTATCTGCGCGCGCCGCTCGGCGCCGAACTGCGCGAGGAATGGTGGGGCTGGCGGCCGATGTGCATCGACGAAGTGCCGTTGATCGGGCCGGTCGCGCGATGGAACAACCTGCTGCTCGCGACCGGTCACGGCATGCTGGGGGTGAGCATGAGCGCGGCGACCGCGGAACTTGTCGCTTCGCTGATCGGCGGCGAACCGCCGACGCTGGATCCGGCGCCGTATGCGCCGGGTCGCTTCGGGTTGTAGGAACATCGAACCTGCTGCGCCAGTCGCTGCGGGGCTTCTCGGGCCGCCTGCGGCGTTCGGTGACAGTCCTGTCGGGTGGGTCGTGGTGGTGGCGCAGCGTTTTCGGCGGAATTGACCACCGGTCTCCCACAGCTTGTCCACAAATTTTGCGACGGCCTGTACCCGGATGTTGATGTATCGCGCGCCGTGAGACACCGCCCTATCATCCTCAGCATGACCCGAGCCGTTTGCGCGCGCCACGCCCCTACGCTTCCATGAGCGCCGTCCTGCCCGAACCCAAGTCCAGCGCGCCGCGCGTGGACGTGCTGCGGGTACCGCCGCATTCCATCGAAGCCGAGCAGTCGGTGCTGGGTGGCCTGATGCTGGTCGGCGAGGCTTGGGACCAGGTCGCCGACCGCCTCACCGAGGAAGATTTCTACCGCCGTGAACACCGCCTGATCTTCCGTGCGATCGGCGAACTCGCGATGGCCGGCAAGCCGTGCGACGCGGTGACGCTGGGCGAATGGTTCGAGCGCCACGGCGAGACCGCCAGCATCGGCGGCGCTGCCTATCTCGCGGAGCTCGCCAACAACACGCCCAGCGCGGCCAATATCGCGGCCTACGCCGACATCGTCCGCGACAAGGCGGTGCTGCGGAAACTCATCGAAGCCGGTACCCAGATCGCCGGCGACGGTTTCAATCCCGAAGGCCGCAACACCCCGGAAATCCTGGAAGCCGCCGAGCAGCGCGTGTTCAAGATCGCCGAGGCCGGCGCACGCGGACGCAAGCAGGTGGTGCCGGTGCGCCAATCGGTGAAGGAGGCGGTGGAACTGCTGGCACAGCGCTATGCCAACCGCGGCCAATTGAACGGCCTGACCACCGGCTTCAAGGATCTGGATGACCTGACGTCGGGCCTGCAACGGCAGGATCTGGTGATCGTCGCCGGCCGCCCGTCGATGGGCAAGACCGCGTTCGCGCTCAACATCGCCGAGGCGGTCGCGATGCGCGCCAAGCAGCCGGTGCTGGTGTTCTCGATGGAAATGTCGGCCTCGCAGCTCGCGTTCCGCCTGATCTCATCGATGGGCCGCATCAACCAGAAGGATTTGCGCAGCGGCGAACTCGCGGAAGAGGAATGGCCGCGGGTCAGCCAGGCCGCGTCGCTGTTGTCGGAATCGAAAATCTTCATCGACGACACCCCGGCGCTGTCGCCCGGTGAACTGCGTTCGCGCGCCCGCCGCATGATGCGCGAGCATGGTCTGGGGCTCGTGGTTATCGACTACCTGCAGTTGATGCAGGTGCCGGGCAACAAGGAAAACCGCGCCACCGAGATTTCCGAGATCTCGCGCAACCTCAAGGCCATGGCCAAGGAATTGGACGTGCCCGTGATCGCGCTTTCGCAGTTGAACCGCTCGCTGGAACAACGCAACGACAAGCGCCCGGTGATGAGCGACCTGCGCGAATCGGGCGCGATCGAACAGGATGCCGACCTGATCCTGTTCATCTACCGCGACGAGGTCTACAACAAGGAATCCAGCCACAAGGGTATTGCCGAGATCATCATCGGCAAGCAGCGCAATGGCCCCATCGATACCGTCAGGCTGACCTTCCTCGGCCAGTACACCAAGTTCGAGAATTACGCGCCCGAGGCGTACGTCGGGAGTCTGGAGTGAGGCTCGGGCCCAGGATTTCGACCGCGGGAAGTGGCAATACTTTTGTCGTCATGCCGGGGTCGTATCCGGCGCTGCCGGATGTCATTGCCGATGAACGCGGCGATGATCCCGGAATGGCGAAAGTCGGGACATTGGGAGCGCCGAGTCTCGAGTCCCGTCACGCATGAGCCGTAGCGCCACCGCCACGATCCACCTCGACGCCTTGCGCGGCAACCTCGCGCGGGTGCGCTCGCTCGCGGGCGGTGCGAAGGTGATGGCCGTGGTGAAAGCCGATGCCTATGGCCATGGCCTCGAACGCTGCGCGCGCGCGTTGGGTGGCGCCGATGCGTTCGGGGTGGCGTCGATCGCCGACGGCTTGCGCCTGCGCGCGGCCGGGCATCGCCAGCGGATCGTGGTCTTGAGCGGGCCCGACGCGGCCAGCGATCTTGCCGAGATGCGCCGGCTGCAACTCGAGGCCGTGATCCACCATGACTCGCAGCTCGCGGTGCTGGAATCGGAAAACGGCGGCGATCCGCTGAAGGTGTGGCTGAAGCTCGACACCGGCATGCATCGGCTCGGGTTTTCGCCGGAACGCGCGGCGGAATTGCGGGCGCGCCTCACCGCGCTGCCGGCGGTCGATCCCGCGATCGTGCTGATGACGCACTTTGCCTGCAGCGACGAATTCGACGACGACCTGACCGCGCGGCAGACGCAGCGCTTCGTCGAGGCGACGAAGCGCGTTCCGGGCGAACGCGCGCTGTCGAATTCCGCGGGCCTCTTGGGTTGGCCGCAGGCGCACGGCGACTGGGTGCGCGTCGGTGGTTTGCTGTATGGCTTGTCCGTGATCGGCGGCAAGACCGGTGCCGACTTCGGTTTCGCACCGGCGATGACGCTGACGACGCGCCTGGTTGCGATCAATCGCATTGCGCGCGGCGAGCGGGTCGGCTACGGCGCGACCTGGGCATGCCCCGAGGACATGGACGTCGGCGTCGCCGCGATCGGTTACGGCGACGGTTATCCGCGCAGCGCGCGCTCGGGCACGCCGGTGCTCGTCGGCGGTGCGCCGGCTGCGGTGATCGGTCGGGTGTCGATGGACCTGCTGACGCTGGACTTGCGCAATGCGCCCGCCGCGACGGTGGGTGATGTCGTGACGCTTTGGGGTCCGCGACTGCCAGTAGAAGTGATCGCCGATCACGCCGGCACCATCGCCTACGAACTCACCTGCGGCGTCACCCGACGCGTGCTGTTTGCCGAGGATGGAGCGTGATGGCCAAGGCGAAAACCGCTTATGTGTGTTCCGATTGCGGCGCCGAGTATCCCAAATGGCAGGGCCAGTGCGATGCCTGCGGGCAATGGAACACCTTGTCCGCGTTCGTCGTGCAACCCGCGAAAGAAGCCGCGAATGCATCCCGGCGCATTGGCTACGCCGGTGCGGAAGCCTCGAAAGTGCAACCGCTGGCGCAGGTTGCGGGCGAAGTCGAGCAGCGGCACCTGGTGCGGATCGGCGAACTCGACCGGGTGCTGGGCGGCGGTCTGGTGGAGGGTTCGGTGGTGCTGGTGGGCGGCGATCCCGGCATCGGCAAATCGACGTTGTTGTTGCAGACCTTGGCAGCGCTCGGCGAACGGCTGCGTGGCCTGTACGTGAGTGGCGAGGAATCGCTGGCGCAGATCGCGGCGCGCGGGCATCGGCTGGGACTGGAACTCGCGCCTTTGCGGGCGCTCGCGGAAACGTGTGTCGAACGGGTCCTCGAACACGCCGCGGCGGAAAAACCGCGCGTGCTGGTGATCGATTCGATCCAGACCATCTGGACCGAAACCCTGCCGGCCGCGCCGGGTTCGGTGTCGCAGGTGCGCGAGTCGGCGGCGCGACTGGTGCGCTTCGCCAAGCAGACCGGCACGTCGGTGTTCCTCGTGGGCCATGTGACCAAGGAAGGCGGCATCGCCGGGCCGCGGGTGCTCGAGCACATGGTCGACGCGGTGTTGTACTTCGAGGGGGAGTCGGGCTCGCGTTTCCGGGTGCTGCGCGCATTCAAGAACCGTTTCGGCGCGGTCAACGAACTCGGCGTGTTCGCGATGGGCGACAAGGGCCTGCGCGAGGTGCCGAACCCTTCCGCGATTTTCCTGTCGTCGCAGCAGGGGGCGACACCCGGCAGCGCGGTGATGGTGACCCGCGAAGGCACCCGACCGCTGCTGGTGGAAGTGCAGGCGCTGGTCGACCAGTCGAGCCTCGGCAACCCGCGCCGCGTGGCGTTGGGGCTGGAACAGAACCGGCTCGCGATGCTGCTGGCGGTGCTGCATCGGCATGGCGGCGCAGCGGTGTTCGATCAGGACGTGTTCGTCAACGTGGTCGGCGGCATCCGGGTGCAGGAAACCGCGGCGGACTTGCCGGTGCTGCTGGCGGTGCTGTCGAGTTTCCGCGACCGCGCGCTGCCCGAAAAAACCGTGGCGTTCGGCGAAGTGGGCTTGTCCGGCGAAGTGCGGCCGGTGCCGAATGGCGAGGAGCGCCTGAAGGAAGCCGCGCACCATGGTTTTCGCCGCGCGATCGTGCCGCACGCCAACGCACCGAAGAAATCGACGCGCATCGGCGATCTCGAAGTGATCGGCGTCGAACGGTTGCGCGAAGCGATCGACGCAGCCGAGGCCTGAGTCAGGCACCAAAGTGCACCAGGGAATCTCTGACCAATCCATTCCGTCGTCATTCCCGCGAAAGCGGGAACCCAGTGACGTTCGTGCAACGTACAGAAATGCAAAAGCGCTGGGTCCCGGATATTGCTTCGCGAATCCGGGATGACGAGCAAAATCAGAGCTTACCTAGCGAGGTCGTTTTCGCCGCGCCTCGACCCGATAGAGGACGCCCAGCACGATCCAGGCGAACGCGGTGGCGATCAGGCCGATGCCGAGTGCACCCAGGCCGATCGCAACCCCGATCGCCGCGGTAGCCCAGATATCCGCCGCCGTGGTCAGCCCCTCGATCTTGCGCTCGGAAGCGAGCTTCAGGATCACGCCGCCGCCGAGAAATCCGACGCCGGTGGCGATGCCCTGGATCACGCGGGACAGCCCGGCCTGGTCCATCCCGAGTTGCGACGGCACCACCACGAAGATGGCGGCGCCGAGCGCGACCAGGATGTGGGTGCGCAAGCCCGCAGGCTTGTCCGCGCGTTCGCGCTGCAAACCCAGCACCGCGCCTGCCAGCATGGCGCCGAGCAGCCGGATCAGTACCCGCAATAGTTCGGTGCCGTGGGGCACGCCGGCCGTGAGTTCGTCCATCAGCACGTTCATGACGACGCTCCGGCGGCGGTACCCTGCGGAACGAGCCGCTGCAATGTCGCGCCATCTGCAGCCACCCGCAACGCCGAACCCTGCTCGTACCAGTCGCCCAGCACGATGCGCTGCGCGGGTGTTCCATCGAGCATGAAGTCATGGATCGCGGGGCGATGGGTGTGGCCGTGGATCATGCGCGTGACCCCGGCCTCGCGCAACGCGGCCTCGACCGCCGCCTGGTTCACGTCCATGATCGCCATGTCTGTTTGCGAAGTGTGCCTGCGGCTGGCATCGCGCGCCTGCGCCGCGAACGCGCGGCGCTCGGCCAGCGTGCGTGCAAGGAACGCGGCCTGCCAGGCGGGATCGCGCACCTGTTTCCGGAACGCCTGGTATTGGGCGTCGTCCGTGCACAGCACGTCGCCGTGCAGGATCAACGTGGGCGTGCCGTACAAGTCGATCACGGTGCCGTCGGCGAGGATGTCCATGCCGCAGCGGCGCGCGTAAGCTTCGCCCAGCAGGAAATCGCGGTTGCCGGCGATGTAGTGGACCGGCACGCCGGCGTCGGCGACACCGTGCAGCGCGTGGGCGATGCGTGCGTTCAACGCGGCATCATCGTCGTCGCCGATGTAGGCCTCGAACAGGTCGCCCAGCAAGTACAGCGCGTCGGCCCGACGCGCCTCGCCCGCGCAGAAGCGTTCGAACTGCTCGACGATGTGCGGGCGCGCGTCGTCGAGGTGCAGGTCGGAGACGAACAGCGTCGCCACCGTCAGTGCTTCGCGCCGGGCTTCTTCTTCGAAGCCGGTACCGAAGCGGGCACCTGGCCGGTCACCGGCGACACCGGTTCCTCGACGGGATGCGCGGCTTGGCCGATCACTTTCGCGCTTTCGATCACCACCAGCGGCCGCGGCACGTCGCCGATGAACGGCCCCTGCGGGCCGGTCGGCAGGTTGTCGATCTTGTCCACCACGTCCATGCCCTTCACCACCTTGCCGAACACCGCGTAGCCCCATGTCATGCCGCTTTGGGTGCCGACGTAGTCGAGGCGCGGATTGTCCACTACGTTGACGAAGAACTGCGCGGTGGCGGAATCGGGGTCGGGTCCGCGCGCGGCGGCCAGGGTAGCGCGCAGGTTCGAGAGCCCGTTGTTGGCCTCGTCGGGAATCGGCGGCAGTGTGCGCTTGGGCCGCAATTGGCGCGTGTACAGGCCGCCCTGGACCAGGTAACCCGGGATGACACGATGGAACACGGTGCCGTCGTAGAAGCCCTCCTTCACGTACTGCAGGAAATTGGCGACGGTCTTGGGCGCCTTGTCCGGGAACAGCTCGATCACGATGTCGCCCTGCGAGGTTTTCAGTTCCACCTGTGGGTGCGCGGGTGCCGGTGCCGCGGCGGTCGACGCCGCCGAAGCCGGCGGCGGCGCGGCTTGCACCGTGGACAGCGCGAACGCGAGCGCGGCGACCGCGATGGAGGCCTGCAACACGGGGCGAAACGAGTGTCGGTTCGGGGTCATGATGCGAAGTGGGTCAGGCGCGAAAGCGGCCATGATACGCGAGCGCCCCGCCACGCACAGTGCACCGCGTGCGCTCACGGCATCGTGCAAGACGCGCCCGCGCAGGCACCGAAGCGGAAGCCGGTTTGCCGGGTTGGCGAGGACTGGTTCTGCAGCGAGTTGTCGTTGTCGTTCTGGTCCTGGTCCAGGTGCCGGCGCCGGATCTCCAGCACGATCGGCGTGACCTGCGCGATGCGCGCGTCGATCTGGGCGCGGGTGTAGTAATCGAGGTCGTGGCGCTTCAGCAAGCGGTGCAGCTGATCCAGCGCGTCCGCGGCGTGGCCGGACAGGAACGTGGCATCGGCATACGCGATGCCGGCGTGCACATCATCGCCCGCGACGTGACAGGCGTGGCCGTAGGCCGCATACAGCGACGGCTCGGAATCGTCGTTGAGCAACGGTTTCAGCAGTGCCTGCGCGGTTTTCGCGCTGGCCTTGCTGCCGTCGTCCAGCAGCGCGCGGCTGTAATCCAGCACGATCGCCGGATCATTGGGCCACATCGCGTTGAGCGAGGCGTAGCGTTGCAACGCCTCGCGGCGTTGGCCGGCGTGGCGTTCGGCGTCGGCGAGCCCCAGCGCGAGGCTGAGGTTGTCGGGCCGCGCATTGGCCAGCTTCGCCATGATCGGCACGGCCTTGGTGGCCTGGTTGAGTTGCAGCAGTGCGAGCGCGTAGCCGTAACGATTGGCAAGTGCGTCGGCGAAGCCGGCGTTGTTGGCCATGTTGCGCGTGTAATAGTCCAGCACCGAGCGCGGCTCGCTGGACGACAGCACGCGTACCCGTTCGCGCATCAATTGGTATTGCAGTTCGCTGGGCCCGCGTGCGGAATGATCCAGCAACGCCGCGCCGCCCTTGACGAACGGCAGCGGCAGCAGGCCGGGCATCGACGGGTCGCCGGCGAGGCCGGACGGCTGCGATTTCATGTCGGCCTTCAGCACGCGCGCGCGGGCACGCGCATCGGCGATTCGCACGCTGTTGACCGGGTGGTCCTGCAGGAAGTCGGGAATGTTGCCGGCGGCCATGCCGCCGTCGCCGCCGGGGCGCATCACCGCCTGCATGTGTGCGAAGACCGTCGCCATGCCTTCTGGATCAAAGCCCGCCTTGGCCAGCGTGTTGATGCCGACGTGATCGGCTTCCGTTTCGTCCTTGCGGGTGAAGTCGATCATGTGCTGCTGCATCATCGCCAACACGGAGATGAAGGCGCCATACGATGCGTCCGGGCCCTGCGAGTAGGGCGCATTGCCGTAGCCGTAGCCGTAGGGTTGCGTCTCGGCGCGGCGGTCTCCCGAATCGGCGTGCGAAGCGGCCAGCGCCGCCGCGAACGCACCCAGAAGGTACAGCGGCGCGGATTTTTTCTGATCCTCCAGCGCGCGCTGCAGGTGATGCTGGCTGATGTGCGCCAGTTCGTGCGCCATCACCGCGGCGAGCTGGTCCTGGTTCTGGGTGAGGGTGAACATGCCGGAGAAGATGAAGACATAGCCCCCGAAGGTGGCGAACGCGTTGACCTCGGGGACATTCAGGGCGGTAAAGGTGTAGTCCTGGGCCGGGTCGCTGCTCGCCGAGGCCAGTCGGTAGCCCAGCGTGCGCAGGTACTGATCCACCTGTGGGTCATCCAGCACCAGATGCGCGGCGCGCAGTTCGCGCAGGAATTCCGCGCCGTAGGCCTGGGCCTCCTGCGGCGACATCACCGTGTCGGCGGAACTGCCGAGACTGGGCAGCCGCACGTCGGCCTGTTGCGCAAGGGCCGGCAGCGACAAGGCCAGCGTTGCGGCGAAGCTCAGCAGGGGGCGAAGACAAAACGGCATGGCAAGACGTGAACGCGTTTCACTTGAGACCCGGCGGCGCACGATTGGTTCGAGTGTAAGGGCGGGGCGGGATGCCGCGAAACGGGCAGCCATTCTCGGTTCCGGCACGTTCAGCGGCGGTAAAATGACGCCAGCGCCACCTTAATTTCTGTCATGGCTGATATCGAAATTTACTCTACCGCGGCCTGCGGTTATTGCCGGGCCGCGAAGAATTTGCTGCAGTCCAAGGGGCTTGCCTGGCGCGAGCTGCGTATCGACATCGATCCCGCGGCGCGCACCGAGATGCTGAACCGGGCGCCCGGCGCCCGTACGGTGCCGCAGATCTTCATCAACGGCACCTATGTGGGTGGCTTCGACCAGCTTGCCGCCGCTGACCGCAGCGGTCGGTTAAACGAACTTTTGCAAGCCACGCCGTAACATCCGATAATTCCGCTTTTGTCTGCCCGAACCGTCGCGCTCATTGCGTCCGACGGAGCCGCTGTTGTGAGAAGTCAGGCCATGGACGGCCGTTCTGGACTCTCATGGCCTGTGCCATTTGCACTTGTCAGAAGATCCGGCGAGGCAGCGATCAGGGATGATCGCCAGATAAAGGAGTTTGTGCGTGAGCAAAACCATCGCGGTCATCCGTGGCGACGGCATCGGCCCGGAAATCATGGCCGCCGCCCTGAAGGTACTGGACGCGCTGGATTGCGGGCTCGAATATGAATTCGTCGAGGCCGGCATGGTGGCGCTGGAAAAGCATGGAGAGCTGCTGCCGCAGGCGACGCTGGACGCGATCGCGAAACACGGCGTCGCATTGAAGGGCCCACTGACCACGCCGATCGGCAAGGGCTTTTCCTCGCTGAACGTGGCACTGCGCAAGCACTTCGACTTGTACGCCAACGTGCGCCCGGCCGTCAGTTTTCCCGGCACCAAGGCGCGCTACGAGAACATAGACATCATCACGGTGCGCGAGAACACCGAGGGCGCGTACCTTTCCGAGGGCCAGACGCTTTCGGACGACGGCGAGGTCGCGCAATCCATCGTCCGCAACACGCGTCACGGCGCTTCGCGGATCGTGCGGCACGCGTTCGAGTTGGCCGCGCGCAAGGGTCGCAAGAAGGTCACCGCGGTACACAAGGCCAATATCATCAAGACCGCGTCGGGATTGTTCCTCGACGTCGCGCGCGAGATCGCCAAGGACTATCCGCGGATCGCGTTCGACGAAATGATCGTCGACAACACCTGCATGCAGTTGGTGATGAATCCGTGGCAGTTCGACGTGATCGTCACCACCAACCTATTCGGCGACATTCTTTCCGACTTGTGTGCAGGACTGGTCGGCGGGCTGGGGCTCGCGCCGGGCGCCAACATCGGCAAGGACGTCGCGATCTTCGAAGCCGTCCACGGGTCGGCGCCTGACATCGCCGGCAAGAACGTGGCCGATCCCTGCGCGTTGTTGCTGGCGGCGGCCGAAATGCTGGATCACTTCGGTATGGTCGAGAAGGGTACGCGCATCCGCAATGCGATCCGCGCCACGCTGGAAACCCACGACCGCGTGACGCCGGACCTCGGCGGCAACGGCACCACCGGAACCTTTGCCGAAGCGCTGGTGGCACGCGTGCGCGGCTGATGCCGCGCAGCGCACCTTGACCGTCGCTCAGCCGAACATGCCGGGCTTGTAGTCGCCGACCTCGGGCCGCGCGGCGATGTTGATCCGGTTCCAGACGTTGATCGAACCGACGAGCAGGGTCAGGTCCACCAGTTCCTTTTCGTCGAACTGCGCGCTCGCTTCCTGGTACAACGCATCCGGCACGGATTGGTCGTGCGCGGGAAGTTGCGTGAGTGCTTCGCACCACGCCAATGCGGCACGCTCGCGTTCGCTGTAGAACGGCGCCTCGCGCCAGGCGGGCAGCACATACAGGCGTTGCTCGGTTCCGCCGCCGGCGCGCGCGTCCTTGCTGTGCATGTCGAGGCAGTAGGCGCAACCATTGAGTTGCGAGACGCGCATCAACACCAGATTGCACAACTCGGGTTCCAGGTTGCCGGCTTCCACCTGCTTGCTGAGCGCGAAGAGGGGTTGGAGGTTGGCGAAATGTTTCTTGAGGTTGAAACGAGACATGGACCACTCCTTGCTTGGTTGAAACCGCCGCGAGCACGGGTGCCGCGGCTTTCAATGCAAGGACGCGCCAGCGCCCCTTTTCGTGACCATCTCGATCCGGGCCAGCTTGTCCGGATGCCGGATCGCGTGGATCGCGGTGATGCGTTCGTCATCGCAATCGATCCACGTCGCGAAGAACAATCGTTCGCCGAACCAGCACAGCAGCGCGGGTGCGCCATTGAGGATGCGCTGTTCGTAGCGCAATTCGATCTTCCGTGCCTGTCGCGCAAGCTGCAGATATAGCCGCGCCAGCCGCTCGGCGCCGCGCAGCGGGTGCAACGTTGCGCGAGCCACGCCGCCGCCATCGGCGATGTGCACGGCATCTTCGGCGAACAGTGCCCGCAGGGTTTCCAGTGTCGGCTGCCGCATGGCTTCGACGAACCGTTCAAGCAGACGGCGTTGCGCGGGCGCGTCCACGTGGAAGCGCGGCCGTCCCTCGCGCAGCCGTGATTTCGCGCGGTGTACGCGCTGGCGGCAGGCGCCCTCGGCAATTTCCAAGATCGCCGACGCCTCGGCGTGGCTGTAATCAAAAACCTCGTGCAGCAGGAACGCGGCGCGCTCGTCGGGGCTCAAGCGTTCGAGCAGCAGCAGGAACGACAGCGTCAGCGTTTCGCTGCTCTCCAGTTCCGCGTCGGGCGAATTGACCGATTCGTCCATCGGTTCGGGTAGCCACGGACCGGAATAATGTGCGCGCTCGGTCTTGGCGCGCCGCAATCGATCCAGCGCCAGCCGCGTCGTCACCGTGACCAGCCACGCCTCGGGATCGTCCAGCGCCTCCGCGTCATGCGCCTGCCAACGCAGCCATGCATCGTGCAGCACGTCTTCCGCGTCGGCGGGCACGCCCAGCATCCGATAGGCCAGGCCGAACAGGCGCGGGCGGTGCTGCTGGAACAAGTCGATGTGCGAGTCCACCGCGGGCATTCCGGTTACAGATACAGGGTAGACGCGCGAGATGGCCCTGTCGTGACCGGGTTCAATGCAGCAATGGCCACGGCGCCAGCAGCAAAACCCAGAGTACCGCCACCGCGCCGATGAACTTTACGCCCTTGAACAGCCTGCGGTGGCGTTGTTTGAAGGCGCGGTTCTTTTCGCGGCGGCGGCGCAGCGCGGCGAACAGACGGTTGATCGCGCCGGTGGGTTCGCTGGCCTCGTTGGGCGAGGCGGTGATCGCGCCCATGAAATTGCTGACGTGGTGGTTGATCCACGCCATCGCGCGCGAGCGCAGCGGGCGCTCGAGGTCGCAAAACAGGATCACGCGCGTCACGTCGGTCGTATTCTCGGCCCAGTGCACGCAGGTTTCGTCGAAGATCACGTCTTCGCCGTCGCGCCAGGAATAATCCCTGCCGTCCACGACGATGTGGCAACCGTCGGCATTGGGCGTGATCAATCCGAGGTGATAGCGCAGTGAACCCGCGAATGGATCGCGGTGCGGGTTCAATTTCGATCCGGGCGGCAGCAGCGCGAACATCGCGGCCTTGACGCCCGGGATGCGGTTCACCAGTTCCACGGTTTTCGGACACAGTTTCTGCGCCGAGGGCAATGGCTCGCCGTACCACTTCACGTAGAAGCGCTTCCAGCCAGCCTTGAAGAAGGAATTGAAGCTGGCGTCGTCGCCCTTGAGCGCCGCGCGGATGTGGCCCCGGTCGAACAGGCCGGCAGCTTCATCGCGGATCGCCTGCCAGTTGTCGCGCAGCGCGTTCACGTCCGTGAAGCGCTTGCGCTCGGGAAATGCGCTGGCGGGCACCGCCGAGAATGCATACATCAGCAGGTTGTACGGCGCGAACACGGTGGCGTGGCTCGCCAACTGGCGGCCGAGCTTCAGCCGCACCCGGCTGCGGAAGTGCACGGCGAGCGCGCTCAGCAGGAACAACGCGATCAGGCCCAGCAGGACGAGGCGGAGGATCAGCAGCGCGGACATGGCAGGAGCACGTGGAGTTGCGGCGATTCTAGCGCGGGCGTTGCGCCAGAACCCTGAGCCGTGTCATGCCGGGCGTGTAGGCGTGGGCCAACGCGCGCTGCACGAAGTCGATCGCGCTGCGCGCAGCGGCGCGTGGTGTCTTGCCTCTCGCCAGTTCCGCCGCCAGTGCCGCCGAGAGGGTGCAGCCGGTGCCGTGTGCCTCGAACGGCAGCCTGCGGTGGCGAATCTCGAAGGTGCCGCGCGCGTCGTACCAGCGATCGATCGCTTCGCGCCCGCGTCCATGCCCGCCCTTCAGCAGGACGGCCTTGGCGCCGAAACTGCGCAATATCGCGGCGGCGCGTTCGCCATCGCGCGCAGTGCGGATCGGCATGCCGGTCAAGGCCTTGGCCTCCGGCAGGTTGGGGGTCAGCACGTCGGCCAGCGGGATCAGGCGTTCGATCAGGATCCGCACCGCGGCCTTGTCCAGCAATCTCGCGCCGCTGGTCGCGATCATCACCGGATCGACCACCAGCCAACGCGGTTTGCGGCGCGCAAGTTCGCGTGCGACACAACGCACGGTACGCGCGTCGCCCAGCATCCCGGTTTTCACGGCGGCGATATTGAAATCGTCGAACACGGCTTCAAGTTCCGCCGTGAGGTGTTTCGCCGGAACCGGATGGACCGCGGTCACGCCTTGCGTGTTCTGCGCAGTCAGCGCCGTGATCGCGCTGGTGCCGTGCACACCCAAGGCCGCGAACGTTTTCAGATCGGCCTGGATGCCCGCGCCGCCGCCGGAATCGGAGCCGGCGATGGTGAGGCAGACAACGGGCTTCGGGATTCGGGATTCGGGAGGGCTCATGACAAGTTCGTCATCCCGGCGAAAGCGGGATCCAGTGACTCTACCCGAATATCCGGATTCGGCAGAAGAAGTCACTGGGTTCCGGGTTCTGCATCCGATGAAGCCGGATGCGGCCCCGGAGTGACGACAAACCAGACTGCCATGGGTGCCGGACCGAGGCGGCTGCCGTGGAAAGTCTCGGCACACCGAAGGCCGTTTCGGTCTGCCATGACAGATGCGGTTGCCGGAGCGGGAACGATTCGGCGATGCGACGATCACGGATGATCGCACTCATAAAGCCTCGGACGCAAAATCCGCCAGCCGCGAACGTTCGCCGCGGCGCAAGGTGACGTGCGCGGCGTGCGGCCATTGCTTGAAGCGGTCCACCGCGTAAGTGAGACCGGACGTGGTTTCGGTGAGATACGGCGTGTCGATCTGCTCGACGTTGCCGAGACACACGATCTTGGTGCCGGGACCGGCGCGCGTGACCAGCGTCTTCATCTGCTTGGGCGTGAGGTTCTGCGCCTCGTCGATGATGAGATAGCGCGACAGGAATGTGCGCCCGCGCATGAAATTCAGCGAACGAATCTTGATGCGGGAAGCCAGCAGATCATTGGTGGCCTGGCGGCCCCACGAACCGCCGTCCTCGGGATTGGCCAGCACCTCGAGGTTGTCGGTGAGCGCCCCCATCCATGGGGTCATTTTTTCTTCCTCGGTGCCGGGCAGGAAGCCGATGTCTTCGCCGACGGAAACCGTGGCGCGGGTCATGATGATTTCGCGGTAGCGCTGCTGGTCCATCACCTGCGCAAGGCCGGCGGCCAGCGCCAAAAGGGTCTTGCCGGTGCCGGCGGTGCCGAGCAGGGTGACGAAATCGATGTCCGGGTCCATCAGCATGTTCAGTGCGAAGTTCTGCTCGCGGTTGCGCGCGGCGATGCCCCAGACGCTGTGCGCGCTGCCGGTGTAATCGTGCAGCAGCGCCAGCTTCGCCTTGTCTTGCGAGGATTCGAGCACCCGCAGCTCGACGCTGTTCTCGCCCGGCAGGTACAGGCACTGGTTGGGTTGCCATACCTCGTCCGCGCGCGGTTTCAGTTCGTAGTACGTCTGCCCCCGCTCGGACCATGAGCGCAATTCGGGATGACGATCCCAGAACTCGGCGGGCAGCTCCGCCGCGCCGGTGTACAGCAGGGAAAAATCGTCCAGCGCGCGGTCGTTTTCATAGTCCTCGGCGGCGACGCCGAAGATGGTCGCCTTGATGCGCAGGTTGATGTCCTTGGACACCAGTGCCACCGCGGCATCGGGGTGGCGCTCGCGCAGGTCAAGGATCGCGGCGAGGATACGGTTGTCGGCCTTGCCTTGTCCGTTGCCGGTATGGGTCTGGAAGTAAAGGCATCCGTTCGCACCGCCGCTGCGCAGCTTGACGCCATCGGGTTGCGCCAGCGGCACGCCATTGGCGATGCCGTGGCTGTTGTTGCGTTCGATCAATTCATTGAGGAAGCGGCTGGCCTGGCGCGCGTTGCGCGCGACCTCGGATACGCCCTGCTTCTTCTCGTCCAGCTCCTCCAGCACCGTCATCGGGATGAACACGTCATGTTCCTCGAAGCGGAACAGTGCGGTCGGGTCGTGCAGCAGGACGTTGGTGTCCAACGCGTAAATGCGCTGGGCGTGCGATTTCGGCATGGCGGCTCCGGAAACAGGCAAAGAGTCGGGTGGGCCGGACGGGTGCGTTGCGGCGGAGGGACGGCTCACGTGGTGGGGATCGCCTCCAGGACGGTCTGGGCGTGGCCGGGCACCTTCACGCCGCGCCATTCCTGCACCAGCTTGCCTTCGGGGTCGACCAGGAAGGTACTGCGGTCGACGCCCAGGTATTCGCGCCCGTACAGCTTTTTCATGCGGATCACGTCGAAGGCCCTGCACCAGGCCTCATCCGAGTCGGCAACCAGCGGGAACGGCAGCCCCAGCTTTTCCTTGAAGCCCGAATGGGAACGTGCGCTGTCGCGCGACACGCCCACGATCGCGGCACCGCGGCGTTTGAATTTAGTGTAAAGGTCGCGGAAATCACCCGCCTCGCGCGTGCAGCCGGTGGTGTTGTCCTTGGGATAGAAATACACGACCGCCCATTGGCCGCGCAGGTCGGCGAGTTTCAGTGTATCGCCGGACTGGGTCGTGCCGGAAAGTTTGGGAACCTTGTTGCCGATCTTGATCATCAGTTGGATTCCGGCTTCCGCCGGGATGAAGGTTGAAGGAGGGCTGGACTATTTCCGTTCCCGGTTCCTGATCCCGGCCGATCCGTGGCCGGAAAGACCGTCCGGAAGCTTCCACTTCAGAATTTCACCGGGTCCATGATCGCGTCGAGGTTCAAGCCGTCGCACAGTTCCATGAACTCGTCGCGCAATTCGGCGATGCGGGTATCGGCCGGGATGCCGATCGTCAGTTGCGCCTGGAACATATCGGCGCCGGTTTGCATCGCCTGGTAACGCATCGATGACATCTGCTCGATGCTGATCGAACGATGATTGAAGAAATCGATCAACTCCACCAGCACGCCCGGCTTGTCCGCCGCGACCACCTCGATCATGTACGGCAGCAGGTGGCTCTGCTGGTCGCGCGCCTGGGTGCGGTAACTCAGAAGGTGCACGTTCTCGCCGCGCCCGATGCGAGCAAGCGCGGTTTCCAGCTTGGCGATCGCATCCCAGCCGCCCTTGGCCAGCAGCAGCACCGACACGTCGGCGCCGACGGTCGCGACCCGCGATTCCACGAGATTGCAGCCGGCATCGGCGATCCGTCGGGACAGCACCAGCAGCGGCGAATCCGTCGCGGGCGCAGCGGCCTGGATCAGCAACTGATGGTCGGTGGCAGGGCGCACGGCGGGGGGAGTCAAGCGGGTGACGGTCTTGATGTTCACGGATGGAAGAATAGTGGTGTTGGTGGGGGTTTCCAATGCGATCCTTGATGCGGTTCGCTTATGATGCCGGTTTTGGTGGACCCCGGAGCCAAACGTGGAGATTGCCGGCAGCCTGTGCGCCATCGCGACGCCGTTCACCGCGGACGGTGCGCTCGATCTGGCCGCATTCGGCCGGCTGATCGATCATCAGCTCGGCGGCGGCACCCAGGGCATCGTGGTGGCGGGTTCCACCGGCGAAGCGCACATGCTGGACGAACTCGATTACGAGCGCCTGCTGGCGTTCGCGGTCGAGCGCATCGCGCATCGCGTGCCGGTGATCGCCGGCACCGGTGAAGCCGCGACCGCGAAGACCATTGCGTTGACGCGCCGCGCCAAGGCGCTGGGTGCCGACGCCGCGCTGGTGGTGACGCCCTACTACGTGCGACCGACCCAGCAGGGATTGCGCCGGCACTTCAGCGAGGTGGCCGAACGCACCGACATCCCCGTGCTGATGTACAACGTGCCGTCGCGCACCGGTTGCGACATGCACCCGGAGACGGTCGCGGCCCTGCGCGATACCGCCGGCGTCGCCGGCATCAAGGAGGCCGTCGGCACGCCGGAACGCATCGCGGCGATCGCGCAACTTCGGCGGCCGGGCTTTGTCTATCTGTCCGGTGACGATGGCAGTGCGGCCGATGCGATGCTGGCCGGCGCGGAAGGGGTGGTCTCGGTGGTGAACAATCTGGTGCCGAAAGCATTCCGCGCATTGTGCGACGCTGCGCGCCGCGGCGACCGCGTGGCGGCCACGCCGCATGCGGCGCGCCTCGCGCCGTTGCTGGAGGCGCTCAACTGCGCGCCGAATCCGATTCCGGTCAAGGCGGGTCTGGCCGAATTGGGGCTGTGTGGCGCGACGCTGCGACTGCCGCTGCTGGAACTTGCGCCGGGACCCGCGCGTACCCGTCTTCGCGAAGTCCTGATTCCCCTCGCTGGCGTCGCCACGCCCTGATCATGCACAATGCGCCCATGAAACGACTCACGCTGACGTTGCTGTTGCTCGTCCCGATTGCGCTGACGGGTTGCCAGACCATCAAGGCCCACAACCCGTTCCGGCACAAGGAACCGCCCTACAAGTCCGCGCAGCAGGAGCGGCCGCTGGAAGTGCCGCCGGGCATGGATCAGCCGGCCACCAGCGAGGCGCTGGCGATTCCCGAGGCCGGCACCGGCACCGCTTCCGCGGCCGGCGCGACGCCGCAATCGGAAACCGGCGCGCCGCCGCCAGAATCCGCGCCCACGGGTGGGGCCGGCGTCAGCGGCGACAGCCTCACGCTTTCGGACACGCCGGCCAGCGCCTATCACCGCGTCGGGCTGGCGCTGTCGCGCAGCGACGTCGGCCAGGTCGTCGCGCACGACGACAGTGCGCTGACCTATCAGGTCGCGGTCGACACCGTCGTGACGAAAAAATCCGGGGGCGGTTTCTTCCACCGCTTGTTCCACCGCAACCGCAGCGAAACCGTGAAGGGCACGGTGACGGTCAGCGTCACGCCCTCGGGAACCGGGAGCGTCGTCAACGCGCAGGGCAACCCCGATGCGGTGACCCGTGTGATGTCGGTGTTGCAGCAACGGCTCGGCGGCAAGTGACGACTTGCTGAGGATCGCCGTATCGAAAACGCCGCCCCGGGGCGGCGTTTTCGCATTCGGTCATTTTTCCAGCAAGGGCAGCTTGTCCGGCTTCCCATCCCACTCCCTGGCATCCGGCGGCGGGTCCTTGCGCTCGGTGAGCACCGGCCAGGCCTTCGCCAGTTCCGCGTTCAACGCGATGTAGTGTTCCTGCCCCGCGGGCACGTCGTCCTCGGGGAAGATCGCGCGTGCCGGGCATTCCGGTTCGCACAACGTGCAGTCGATGCACTCGTCCGGGTCGATCGCCAGGAAATTCGGTCCCTCGTGGAAACAGTCGACCGGGCACACCTCCACACAGTCGGTGTACTTGCACTTCACGCAGTTGTCGGTGACGACGAAGGCCATGGTGGGAGACGGGAGCGGATACGCGGTGACCCGACATCATCGCACACATGCAGCCTCAACCGAAGCGGCTTTCGATGCTTGGCCGGGGCCACTGTTGTGAAAATCAGGCAAGGAAGCCCATTCCGGACCCAATCCGCCATGAGTGTCAATCGACGCGGCTGTGAAAGCCACAGCGAAGCGGCTTCGCGAAAAATCAGGCCATGGATGGCCGTTCTGGTCTTCGGAAAACCGCGAGAATCGATGGTTGCCGAGATATGGAACGAAGCAGCATTCAGGGACGAATGCAATCAACTTGGCGCTCCCTGCGGGACTCGAACCCGCGTTGCCGCCGTGAGAGGGCGATGTCCTGGGCCACTAGACGAAGGGAGCGTGCGGTCACGCAGCGCGCTAGTATAACGGACTTCGTGCCGCGAAGTCCGCGGCTTTGGCCCCGCAGGGACGTTTCTCGCTTGAGTTCTGATTCCGCCGCTTCCGATCACCCGACGCCCGGGCCGCGGGTAATTCCGCGCGAGCAGCACAGCCTTTCCCGCAAGCAGATCAGCCGTGGCGCGCTGCGCGTCCTGTACGGCTTGAAGGATGCCGGCTTTCGCGCCTGCCTCGTGGGCGGCGCGGTGCGTGATCTGCTGCTGGCGCGGCAGCCCAAGGATTTCGACGTGGCCACGGACGCGACCCCCGAGGAGGTCAGAAAGCTGTTCCGTAACTGTCGCCTGATCGGCCGGCGCTTTCGACTCGCGCACGTGATTTTCGGACCCGAGATCGTCGAGGTCGCCACGTTTCGCGGCACCGGCGAGGGTGACGCCAGCGAGGACCGCCACGTGGTTGACGGCCGCATCCTGCGCGACAACGTGTGGGGCAGCATCGAGGAGGACGCGCTGCGCCGCGACTTTCGCGTCAACGCGCTGTACTACGACATCGCCGATTTCAGCGTCATCGATTACGTCGGCGGCATCGAGGATCTGGAGCGCAAGCACCTGCGCCTGATCGGCGATCCCGCCACGCGCTACCGCGAAGATCCGGTGCGCATGCTGCGCGCGGCGCGATTGGCGGCCAAGCTCGGTTTCACCATCGATGCCGAGGCCGCGGCGCCTTTCGACGGGCTCGGCCATCTGCTTGCCGATGCGCCGCCGGCGCGCCTGTTCGACGAATGCCAGAAGATGTTCATGGCCGGCTACGGCCTCGAAAGTTTCCGGATGCTGGTGCGCTACGACCTGCTGCGGCATCTGTTTCCCGGCACCGCGCGCGCGCTGGCGCACGATGCGTCCGGCGGCCTGCGTGCCCTGATCGAGCGTGGCCTGGCGGGCACGGACGCGCGTGTCGCCGAGGGGCGCCCGGT
>DATCSF010000103.1:0-18334 GCA_036568625.1 Rhodanobacteraceae bacterium
GCGCGCCGAGGAATCGAAGGACGGCACGCAACTGATCATCCCGCGCTGGGGCGTGGAGCAACGCCTGCACCCTGGCAGCAAACACCCGGGCTCGTTCCTGCAATCGCTGGAATTGATCCTGCAACGGCTCGAACTCACCGACCGTCCGCTGCGCATCCAGGTCTATCCCAACCTGCCGCGCGCCAATGGGCTGGGGGGCTCAGCTGCACTCGCGGTCGCGGTGATCCGCGCGCTCGACCACCATTGTGCGCTCGGCCTGACCGACCAGCAGGTGTGTGCGCTTTCCTACGAATGCGAGCGCGTCGCGCACGGCACGCCCTCCGGCATCGACAACACCGTCGCCACCTACGGCCAGCCGCTGCTGTATCAGCGTGGCGAGCCGCCCGTGATCGAACCGCTGCACCTCGCCAAGCCGCTGCCGATGGTGATCGGGCTGTCGGGCGTCGAAAGCCTGACTGCGCGCACGGTCGGGCGGGTACGCGAGGCATGGCAGCGCAACAAGCAACTGTACGAACGCATTTTCGACGAAATCGATTCACTGGCGATGCAGGGCATCAAGGCGCTGGAAGCCTGGGACCTGCAACAGTTCGGCGAGCTGATGAACATCTGCCAGGGGCAACTCAATGCCCTGCAGGTGTCGAGCTGGGAACTGGAGGAAATGATCCAGGTCGCACGCGCCAACGGCGCGGTGGGCGCCAAACTCACAGGTGGCGGCGGCGGCGGCGCAATGATTGCGTTGTGTCCGGATGATCCGGCCCGTGTCGCGCGGGCGTTGCAGCAGGCCGGTTATCAGGCAATGGAGAGCAGCATTGGTCGAGCATGACGACAACCGTGTAGTGTCGTTCGACTCCGAGCGGCTGATCCTGGTCGACGAAGCCGATCGCGAAATCGGCCACGCCAGCAAGGCCGACGCGCACGCCGGCCGCGGCATCCTGCATCGTGCGTTCTCGCTGTTCGTGTTCAATCCGGACGGCGCACTGCTGCTGCAGCAGCGCGCGGCTTCCAAACCGCTGTGGCCCGGCTATTGGGCCAACAGTTGCTGCAGCCATCCACGCGGCGGCGAGGACATGGAAACCGCGACGCAGCGCCGTTTGCGTGAGGAACTGGGCTTCACCTGCCCGCTCGAATTCGTCTACAAGTTCCAGTACCACGCCCAATATGGCGACGCGGGTTCGGAAACCGAACTGTGCTGGGTGTACGTCGGCGCGTCCGACGCGCCGGTGTGCGTCAACGACACCGAAATAGCGGCGTGGCGTTACGTGAAACCCGAGGCGCTGGACAGCGAAATCGCGGAAGCACCGGAGCGCTTCACGCCGTGGCTCAAAATGGAATGGCAGCGGCTGCGCGGCGAATTCGCGCACCGGCTGCCCGCGGCCGGTGAACTGCCTTGCCGCCAGTGCGAGGCCTGATGCCGCCACGCACGCAGCGTCCGGCCCGCCGGCGCATCTCCTGAAAAACCCGTGAACCGCGCGCACGCTGCCTCAACGCCGCGTTGACACGCGACGGTTCACCATGCGGGGCAGGCCGGCTCCGGCATCGTGTGCGGGCCGGCACGACCCAACGTCGCAGGAGATCCGAATGTCGATTCCCATTCGCCAGCAGTTGAAGGTCGCCAGCTACATCATTGGGCGCCGCCTGCGCGGCGTGCGGCATTATCCGCTCACCTTGATGTTGGAGCCGTTGTTCCAGTGCAATCTCGCCTGCCCCGGCTGCGGCAAGATCGACTACGACTCGCACATCCTGAAGCAACGCCTGTCGGTCGAGGAGTGCCTGGCCGCGGTGGACGAATGCGGCGCGCCGATGGTATCGATTCCCGGCGGCGAGCCGTTGATCCACAAGGAGATCAAGCAGATCGTCGAAGGCATCATCGCGCGCGGCAAATATGTGTACCTGTGCACCAACGCGATCCTGCTGGAAAAGAAACTCGACCTGTTCACGCCATCCGAGCACCTGACGTTTTCGATACACCTCGACGGCATGCGCGAGCGCCACGACGAAAGCGTGGGTCGCGAGGGCATCTTCGACGTCGCGGTGTCGGCGATCCGTGCCGCGAAAAAGCGCGGCTTCCGGGTCAACATCAACACCACGCTGTTCACCACCGCGAGGCCCGACGAGGTCGCCGAGTTCTTCGATTTCGCCACCAACGACCTCAAGGTGGACGGCATCACGGTGTCGCCGGGTTACCACTACGAACACGCGCCGCGCCAGGACGTGTTCATGGGACGCCGCCAATCGAAGGAATTGTTCCGCAACATCTTCAAGCGCAGGAAGGCCAGGCACAGCAGATGGCCGCTGTCGCATTCGAGCCTGTTCCTCGACTTCGTGTGCGGCAACCAGGGTTACCAGTGCTCCGCGTGGAGCATGCCGTGCCGCAACGTGTTCGGCTGGCAGAAGCCCTGCTACTTGCTGGTGGACGAAGGTTACGCGCCAACCTTCAGCGACCTGATGGAAAAAACCGAGTGGGACCACTATGGCGTCGGACGCAATCCCAAGTGCGCCAACTGCATGGCCCACTGCGGATTCGAAGGCACCGCCGCCGCCGATGCATTCGCGCATCCGCTGAAGGCGTTGTGGGCGAGCCTGCGCGGTCCGAAACTCGCGGGGCCGTTCGCGGCCGATCCGCCGATCCTGTACGACACGCCGGAGCCGAACCAGCGGCAGCCGCACAGCGACATTCCGATCGCGCACTTCGGCGGAATCCAGCACTGACGATTGTGTAATCGGCGGCCATGGCCATATTGATCCTCGCCGCCCTCGCCTTGGCATGCTGGGCCGGCGTGCTGCTGGCGCCGTGGTTTGCATGGTTGTGCCGGGAACGACTGGAGGTCGATCCATTGCCGCACGCGCCGCCCCCAAGAAACTTCACCGTGCTGATCCCCGCGCGCAACGAAGCGCACGCGATCGGCGATACCCTGCGCGCCCTGGCCATCGCAGCGCCCGGCGCGCCGGTGATCGTCATCGATGACGAATCGGCCGACGATACCGCGGCCATCGTGCGAGCAAGCGGTTTGCCGAACCTCACGGTCATCGCCGGCACACCGCCGCCATCGGGCTGGACCGGGAAATTGTGGGCGTTGCAACAAGGCCTCGAACACGCGACGACGCCGCGGGTGCTGTTGCTGGACGCCGACATCCACCTCGCACCTGGCATCCTGCAAGCGCTGCAACGCAAGGCCGGCGAGGGTCGTGCGCTGGTTTCGCTGTGCGCGGAACCGTGCTGGGACGGCCTCGCCGCGCGCTGGTTGCTGCCGGCGTTCGTGTACTTCTTCAAGCTGCTGTACCCGTTCGCACTGGCCAACCGCACGGGCTCGCGGGTGGCCGCCGCGGCCGGTGGCGTGATCCTGGTCGAGCGCGCCGCGCTGATCGACACTGGCGGCTTCGACGCGTGGCGCGGCGCGATCATCGACGACTGCACGCTGGCGGCGCACCTCAAGCGCAAGGGGCACCGCTGCTGGATCGGACTCACCCACGGCGCCACCAGTTTGCGCGAGGCAACCCTCGGCGACATCGCGCACATGATCGCCCGCACCGCATTCGTGCAGCTGCGCGAATCGTTGCTGCTGACACTGGCCGTTTCGGTCTTGCTGATCGTGGCGTTCTGGATTCCCGTGTTCGCGCTCGCCTTGGGCCCGACGTCTGCAGCACACGCGATCGGGTTGCTGGCCATCCTGGCGATGCTCGCGTGCTATCTGCCGACCTTGATGTACTACCGCCGCAGCCCCCTCGCTGCCCTGCTGCTGCCGGTGGCCGCGACGTTCTTTCTCGCCGCGACCTGGTACTCGGCGTGGCGAGCGCTCGCCGGCACGCGCTCGGTATGGAAAGGTCGGCATTACCAACGAGGACCGAGGGCCTGTTGACGCCATGCCACATGGCCGCGCCGGCGGCCGTTTGCCTGCAAGGCAAGAAGGGGCGAGAAAGATGTATGTCGATACATAGACCAGCGATGACGCGGCCATGCGGGCAAAGGACCCCGGCCCCGGGAGTTGCTCCGCAGCGGCCGCCATCCGGCGGTGCGCGCCTCGACCATGGCACCACCATGGTGCTGCGGCGTGCGCCTTGCCTGGCAACCGCCGCGGAAGCAACGCGGCTCATGTGGCATCGCGGCGACGGACCCTAATGCAGCAGCGCGCGACGCCAGCGGCGCCAATCCCCCCGGCGAGGACGCGTTTGTCCGATGCGCCGGTCGAAGCGCATCCGTTCGGCAACTGGCTGCTGCAGATGGGCTTCGACCTGTGGATCCGCATGTTCTACAACCGCGAAATCCTGATGCCCGCCCCTTTCAGGCTGGCGCCGGGCTCATTGATCGCATCCAACCACCAGCGCGACGTGGACGGCCCGATGCTGGGCATCGTGCTGGCGCGCCGGCGCGGCCTGCATTTCGAAAGCACGCCGCCGTTCTATGCCACCCGCGAAGATCTGTTCCAGCCCGGCATCCTGTCGCGCCTGACGGTGCATTGGCCGGAACCGGTGTCCAGGCTGCTTGGACGCATCTCGCTGGCCTGGTTCTTTCCGTTGGGACGCACCGAACCCATGCGGCGCGTGCGTGAATTCACCCTCGGCGAAACGCTCCGCGCGCTGTGCGACGAGGGTTGCGGCGATGACGATTGCTGCACGCTGCTGAACGCGCGCGGACGCCGCGAAACGGCGCTCTCACCAGGCGCATGTTCGGTGCAGGCAGCGCTGGATCGCCGCGAACTGCCGCTGGAAGCGTGGTGGGGCCTGCGGCGGCTCGCGCTGCCCGCTTTCAGGAAACTCGCCCCGGCTTTCCGCGCGGTCGTGGATGCACAACTCGCGCACTTCGCGAACCGTGTGGATCGAGGCTTTTGCGTGTATTTCTCGCCCGAGGGAAGCATCTCGATGAATGGCCGCTTCGGTCGCATCCGCGCCGGCTTTTATCGGCTTGCGCACGCCACCGCCACGCCGCCCTGGATACAGCCGATGGCGCTCGGCTACGACACCCTTGCGCCGGGCCGCTCGCGCGTGGTGATACGGATCGGCGACCGCTTTCGCGCCGACACTTCGCTCGACCGCCGCGCATTTGACGCCGCGCTGCAGCGCCGGATTCTCGATACCGCGCCGATCACGCCCAGCCATCTGCTGGCGCGTTTCCTGTCGCACGGTCCACAAACCTTCACGGCGCGCGACCTGGCCGAATGGCTGGCGCGCAGTGTGGCGACCCTGCGAACGCGCGGCGCATCGCTGGATCCGCTTTTCGCGCGCACCGACGTTGCACGGCTAGCCTCGGCGCGCCTTCGCTGGCTGCGGCGGAAGCGGCTGGTTGCGCGCGACGGCAACGGTTTCAGGAATACCGTTCCGCCCGGCGCGGAACCGGGCTGGCGCAGCCCTGCCGGCATCGTGCGTTATCTCGACAACAGCCTCTTCGATCTCGTGCCGGCTGCCGATAGGCTCCTGCCATGCTGAAGGTGTTCACGCATGCACGTGCCGTCCTGAAGCCCCAAGTGATACTGCCGGTACTGCTGGCCGCCGCGCTGCTGGTGTTCGCCTTCAACCTCGGCGACCTTGGCAAGGTGGTAGCCCGCCTGAACGGCCTGCCACTGCGGGTACTGGGCATCTCGGTCGGCGCCGCGGTGGTTTACCTGGGCTGCAAGGCCGTGCAACTGCGGCTGATGCTCCGGCGCATCGACGTGCGCATCCCGCCACGGCCGTTCTGGCTCGCGTTCGCGGTCGGCGAACTTACGGTGACGCTGCCGCTCGGGTTGTTTTCGCAGAATTGGGTGATGTCCGCCTCGCGCCGCGTGCACGTCGGCCGCAGCTCGGCCGCGACCGTGATGATGCTGCTGGTCGAAATCGCCACGGTTTTCCTGTTTCTGGCGATCATCGAGATACCCCACTGGGACGCGGTCCGCTGGGTTGCGGTGGCGCTGCTGGTGATGTTCACGTCGGCGGTGGCGGGCGCGCTGCTGTTCGAGGACAAGGCCCGCAAACTGCCACGGCGGGTCCACCGTGAGTGGCTCAAGAAGATCGCGAAAGGCGGCATCGAATTGCTGGACGGGCTGCGCAAGCTGTGCACGCCGGCGACCATTGCGGAGAGCCTGGTGCTGGCGGCCATTTACCTCGGCGCGCTCGGTACCGCGTTCTGGCAGGTGGGACGCGGCATGCACGTGCAACACCTGAGCTTCCTGGACGCCACCACGATCTACACGTTTTCGCTTGCGGTCATACTGATCGGCGCGGGCCTGGTCAGCCAAATCGGCACCGTCGACCTGCTCGGCATGGTGGTTGCGCGTGCATGGGGTATCGGCTACACCGACGGGCTGGCGATGATGCTGGGGTTTCGTATTGTGTGGACCGGCTCCATCTGGCTGCTGTGCCTGCCCATCGTCGGCACCACGTGGCGCGAAATGCCGACGGAGTCCAACAGGCGCAAGAACAAGGAAGACTCAGGCGATCGCGGCGAGGAACCGTCCGACTGATGCGCCCGCGTCCAGGCGCGGAATGCCCGTGGCCGCGCGCGCGCGCTCAATATCGCGCAGCAGGTCCAGTTTTTTTTGCTCCTCCGACCAGACATACCCGTTGTCGCGATGGAAGCGCGCCAAATATTCCTGCTCGCTTTGCCCGGGCGTTGCCACGAACAGGGCCTTGCGTCCCAGCGCCGCCAGTTCCATCAGCGTGGTGTAGCCCGAACGCGTCATCACCAGTTTCGCGCGATTGAGCATTTCGGCCTGGCGCTCGCGGTTGAGATAACCGTACACGGTGGCGCCATCGATCGCGCGCGCGCCGTCGCCGCCGCCCGGGTTACCCAGCGTCACCACGATGCGGCCCGACAGCTTCGGCAACGATTCCAGCACCAGATCTTCCAGCAGGCCACGCTGCGGTTCGATGCCGGACACGGAGAAGAACACGTCGATGTCCTGCTCTACGTCCATGGGCTGGACGCTGGACAACGGACCGATGTAAACCAGGCGACCGTCACCCCAGTCGAATTCCGGATCGTGACCCAGCCAGCCCGACAAACCGCCGTTGTCGGCGACGTCCGGTATCAATATCTTGGTGAAGCCACGCAACAAGCGGCGCTGACCCCATTCCGCGACGCGTTGGGTGAACCCGCTGAAGAACGGCACCACTTGATGGATCGAGTGGAGGATGCAGTAGCTCGGCACCGCGCGCGACCACACGCCGAAGCGGCTGTCCGAAATCACGCAATCGAGATGCCGTTGCGCCACCAGCGCCTCGGTCATGCGGTGCTCGCGACGGAAGCCCGCCAGCACCCACGGCATCGATGCGCTCATGCGCAGGTAGAACACGGCCGGGTAGCGGCTGAAAGGCGCGGGCGTGTCGCGGAACGGAAAATACTCGCAAGCGTCGCCCAATTCGGATTGCAACAGGCGCATGCCCGGCCCCGGCTGGATCATGACGATTACGTGGTCGCCGCGCTCGAGCAACGCGCAGATCAATCCCAGGCTGCGCGTCGCGTGTCCGAGGCCCCAGTGATAGACGCCATACAGGATTCGTCGCCCCATCCGGACTTCCTTCGCCTCGCGGCCGCCGATCGGCCCGCGAAATGCTGACACGCCATGCGTCAATGCGGCGCGAACGCGGCGGCGAAACGAATCATGGGCGCTTGCGGCTGGCTGGAACAGGTGCCGGTCCACGGCACCCACCGCACCTCACGACCGCGCACCCGGCGACGAGGCGGCTATGCAAGATCAGGAATGGCGGCCCCGACACGATTCGAACGTGCGGCCTTCCCCTTAGGAGGGGGACGCTCTATCCAACTGAGCTACGGGGCCGATCCGCGCCATGGTAACGGACATCGCCAACCGGGCACACCATCCACCCGGCCACGATCATTGAACTGCGCCATCGCCCTCGCGCAGCGCCGCGGCGACCACACCCGGCAGCGAATCGATGCGGAAAGGCTTCTGCAACACGCGAAAGACCGCCTGTTCCAGATTCGCGGGCAGGCCGGGGGCATAGCCGGTCATCAGGATCAGTTTCATGTTCGGGCGCAGCGCCCTGCCGGCTTCGGCGAGTTCATAGCCGCTTGAGCCGGGCAACCGGATGTCGCTGACCAATACGTCGATGGGAGTGTCCGACCGCAACATCTTCATGCCCGCGTCGCCATCCTCCGCGGCGATCACCTGGTAACCGGCCTCATTCAGGCTTTCCGCGGCAACTTCGCGCAAAAACGCCTCGTCTTCCACGAGCAGGATACGCACCGATTGCCGGATCGCTGACATCATCATGCGATCTGCGCGGCAACGCTGCTGACATGGCGCGGCAGCACGATGTCGATCGAGGCGCCCATGCCCAATTCGCTATCGATGCTCAACCGTCCGTTCGACTGCAGCACGAAGCCCAGAATGGTGCTCAAGCCAAGCCCCGTGCCCTTGCCGACGGGCTTGGTCGTGAAGAAGGGATCAAACGCCCTGCTGCGCACCTCCTCGCTCATGCCGACACCCGTATCGGCGACGCGCAGTTGCACGTGATCGCCGGCCTGCAGGCCGGAACCTGCGTCGGCCTCGAGGCGCACGTCCGCCGTCCTGATGGTGATGTCACCCCCGGACGGCATTGCGTCGCGCGCATTGATGACGAGATTGAGAATCGCGCTTTCCATCTGATTGGCATCGCACAAAACATGCCAACGCGAGTTCAACTGGTAGTGAAAACGGATATTCGGCTCCACGGAGTGCTCGAGCAGGGACTGCATGCCCCGTATCAGCACGTCCAGTTGCAGCGATTTGGGCGAGAGCGGCTGCCTGCGCGCGAAGGCAAGCAGGCGTCGGGTCAGATCGGCCGCCTTGTCGATGCCCGCGTGGGCGGCTTCCAGGTAACGCCTGATGCGCCGCCGCCCCGCATGTGCCTCTTCGACCAGGGCAAGGCCGTCCTGCAGCACCCGCAGCGGTACGGAAGCATCCTGTCGCGCGTCCCCCTCAAGGTGCCCGCGTGCCGCTTCCGCGAACGAGTCCACCGCCGACGCGCTCTGCGCCAGGTGCTTTTCCAGCAGCGTGAGCGCGGACTTGACGATCATCAGGACGTTGTTGAAGTCATGCGCGATGCCGCCGGAAAGTTGGCCCACCGCTTCCATCTTCTGGCTCTGGCGCAAGGCTTCCTCGGCACGCGAACGCTGTTCCATCTCGGCCGTCAGCAGCAGGTTCGCCCGGGTCAGGTCTTCCGCGTGTCGATGCGCGGCGGCATTGGCGCGTGTCAGCATTCGCTGCGCCAGGGCCAGCACGGAAAGCATCAACACCGCCATGATCGTGAGCAGGGCCATGCCGCTGATGCGCGCCAGTTGCATGGTCCAGGGCGTCGCCGCCGCGCGCACCCAGACGCTGCCCACGATGGTCGTCCCCTGTTGCGCCGGAACTGTCACCAGCAGGCGATCGCCGTCCGGCGTGCGTCCGCTGCCCTTCAGCGAAATCGGCATGCTGCCTTGCCGCTGCTCCCCGGCCACGAGCCGGCCGGACTCGTCGTACACGGCCACGGCGTCCAGGCGCGGATCCAGCATCAGCGCACGCACGTACTCCTGCGCCGCAGTGCGGTCGTCGAACGAGATCGCCGCCGTCACGCTGGCGGCCAGCGTGTTGGCCTGCCCCGTCAATTGACGCAGCTGCTCCGCATGCGCCGAGCGGAACTGATAGGCCATTGAGAACAGGCCGACCAGCAGCAGCAACCCGGCCGCTGCGATGGTCGTGACCGGCTTCAGGATGACGCGTTGCGGGCGCGACAGACTTTCCATCGTCAATCTGAGTCCTTCACCGCCGCCGCGAGGTCCAGCAGCTTTGAGCTGATCGCGAGGTGGTTGCGGACGGCGGCGGCATTGTCCACTTCGAACCGCACGTGTCCGCGCCGGATGACGAACTTTACGACGCTTCCGGTGGCGCTTGTGGTATTCGAATCGGCCACCGTCAGCACCGGCTCGCCTGTAAAAGCCTGCAGCGCCTCGCGAACCTTGTCCGTCCGCATGCCGCCGATGAACACGATCTGGCAACCGGCGCCGGGTGTTGCGTCGACCAGTTTGCGTATCCTGAAGGGATGCGTGCCGAGCTTGCGGCCGGCCACCGCCTTCTCGAGAAAACCGCCGAACGGGTTGCGGCCGAGCAGGCAAATATCGAAGGGCGCATCGGCAGACGTGAATGTGCCGGGCGGCCAATCCACGAAGGGTGCCAGCTTGTAGAGGTAGGTCGCCTTCACGGCGTATTCGAGCGAAACGGGCGGTCGCGGCGACTGCGCGAGCACATTCGCCAGGGGCAACATCATCGTCACGACCGCCAGGCATTTTGCCACACCGCCGCAGCGCCTGGCGCGCGATCCCGCACCACGGGACGCGGCGTGTTCACACGGCATTCGGCGAGGGACGGCGGTTGGCATCATCGTCAGGGCTGGTTGTTCCCGAACACTTCAGAATTTCACCCGCGCATCGAGGAAGACCGCGCGCCCGATCCGGTCGGCAATGCCGAACACATATTCCTGGTGCCAAGGATGCAACAGGTTCATGCCGGAAAGCGCGATCTCCAGGCGATCGTTCGGCTTCCAGCCCAGTCGCGCGTTGAGCTCGGTATAGCCCGGCACGCGCGGATCGGGCAATGCGCCGATCTCGCGCAGATCGGCATCCAGCGTCCAATTCGCGCCGAGGTTCATCGAGGAACGAAAGAACGCACGATGCGAGGGATCATCGCCCGCCTCCGCTGTGCCGAAGAAGCCCGCCGAACCCGGCTTGAGGCGAAAGTGTTCGCGTTCCTCCGAGATGCCCGCGCTCAGCTTCCACCAATCGGCGATGGAGTAGCCGGCCCAAAGGTCGGCGCCATACGTGTGGCCTTGCATGCCATTGCCAAACAACAAGGGAAGCCCGGTCGGCGAGAATTCAATCGTGCGCAGGTCGTCATAGACGTTGTAATAGAGCGAAACCGACAGCGTCGCGCGCGTGGCCCATTGGGTGCGCAGGCCCGCTTCGTAGGCCGTAAGTTTTTCCTTGCGGTAATCCGGACTGCCATCGAGGAAATCCACCGGGCCGGCCGGCGTGTTCACCACCTCTTTCACGTCTTCGTCGAACACCGTGGGCGTGCGCACCGTTCGTGACGCCGCCGCCCACAGCAGCATGTCTTCGCTCGGCTTGAACGAAAACCGCACGCTGGGCATCCACGACAATCCGGAGTAGGGGTCGCTTTCCGCCTTCAATCCCAGCGTTACGCGGGTGCGAGCACCCAATGCAATCTGATCCTGCACGAAGGCGTTGGCCAGGTTCTGCGTGCCGCTGGCCGGATACCACAGCAGTGAAGCATCGCTGCCAATGCGGGGATCCAGGCGATAGCGATAGATGCGATCGCCGATGCCCCACGTTATGTGCTGGCGATCGCCCAGCGCGAAGTCCTGCTGCGCTTCGATATCCCCAGTGGTCAGCGTTATGCCGCCGCTGGTCAGCGAGGGACGGGAATGGCCGTGGTCGAAATACGCCTGCAACTGGAAATTCGAACCGTCGTCGGAAGTGCGTCGCCAGCGCGCCAGCAGATTGGCGCCATTGAAGCGGACGTCGCGCGCGTCCGGTTGACCTTCACGGCTTTCCAGGAGGTTGCCTTCAAGCGTCACCAGATCGGCACCGTCGGCGTCCCAGTCCACGCGAAAACCGGCTTGCGGTGCGCTCCAGCCGTCGTGGGCACTCCGCCCCGCGCTGTTCTTGAACGCGCGCTGGTAAAAATCGTGCGCGTAAAAGCGATAATGCGCGCGTTCTCCGAACTGGCCGCCGTACTGCACGGCGGCTTCACTCCGGTTGTTGCCGAAGCCGAGTTCAACCAGTCCGCCTTGCGTAACCGCGGCCTTGCGGGTGACGATATTGATCACGCCGTTCACCGCGTTGGCGCCCCACAGCGCGCCGGCGGGGCCGCTGATCACCTCGATGCGCTCGATGTTCTCCGGCAGCACATATTGTTGATCCCAGTAAACGCCGGAGAACAGCGGGCTGTAGACGCTGCGTCCGTCGATCAGCACCAGCAGCTTGTTGGGGAAATTCTGCGCGGCCTGGTTCCCGCTCAGGCCGCGCGAAGTGATGATGTAATTGCTAGGGCTGAGCTGCACCACGCCCAGATTTGGCGCCAGCCGAAGCATTTCCGGCAACGTGGCGGCGCCGGACCGCATGATCTCGTCGTGGGTGATCACATACACCGCCGCGGGTGCATCGCGCAGCGGCTCCGGCTTCTTCGCCACCGACGTGACCTCGACCTCGCCGAGATCCTGAAGCGAGAGCTTGTCGAGATCCTGCAGCTTGCCCTGGGCCCCTGCCGCGCCACTGCAAAATGCAGCGGCCCCCAACATGCAGATGCGGAGCGCGAGTCCGCCCCCGACGCGCGCGCGGATGCCTTCAGCGGATACTTCCGATCGCACGAAACCTCCCTCGCCGCGGGCCACGCTCGGATCGGCCGGCCATTATAGGTGTCGCAATGCGACAGCGCGTGGCTTCAAGGCCACGTGCCCGGGAAGCGTTGCGCATGCAGTCGGGTAGCCTCGACCAATCCAGGGGCCCGTGGGCGTGGATGATATAATTTTCGGCTTGTTTGACGACGTCCGCCTGTGCGGCTCCAGGAGCATTCATGACCCACCCCATCCTTTCCGCGCTCGGTCTTGCCGACGCCAATTCCGGCACGTTTCTCGGCAATGGCGAGTGGTCGAAAACCACCGACGCGGGCGTGCTGGAACCCTCGAATCCGGCAACCAACGAGCCGTTGGCGAAGGTGTATGCGACCGGCGACGCCGATTACGAAACTATCGTGCGCAATGCGCAGAAGGCTTATCAGGAGTGGCGCAACATCCCTGCGCCGAAACGCGGCGAGGCCATCCGGCTGTGCGCGGCGGCGCTGCGCGAGCACAAGGATGCGTTGGGTTCGCTGGTGGCGCTGGAAATGGGCAAGATCAAGCCGGAAGGCGACGGCGAAGTGCAGGAGATGATCGACATCGCCGATTTCGCGGTCGGCCAGTCGCGCATGCTGTACGGCCTGTCGATGCACTCCGAGCGCCCCGGCCACCGGATGTACGAACAATGGCACCCGCTGGGGCTGGTCGGCATCATCAGCGCCTTCAACTTCCCGGTCGCGGTGTGGAGCTGGAACGCATTCATTGCAGCGGTGTGCGGCAACGTGTGCATCTGGAAGCCGTCGCCGAAGGCGCCGCTGTCGGCGATCGCGGCGGTGCGCATCTGCAACGAGGCGCTGCAGGCCGGCGGCTTCCCGGAAATCTTCTATTTGTTCAATGATGCCGGCAGCGAACTCGCGCAGAAGTTCGTGGACGACACGCGCATCCCGCTGATCAGTTTCACCGGTTCCACCAAGGTCGGCCGCATGATCGGCGAACGCGTGGCCGCACGCATGGGGCGTTCGCTGCTGGAGCTCGGCGGCAACAACGCGATCATCCTGGATCGCTCGGCCGACCTGTCGCTGGCGGTCCCCGCGATCGTGTTCGGCGCGGTCGGTACCGCCGGCCAGCGCTGCACCACCACGCGCCGCCTGTTCGTGCACGAGTCGATCATCGACGACGTGTTGGGCAAGTTGCGCCACGCGTACCAGCAGGTCGAGAGGAAAATCGGCGATCCGACGAATGCGGAAACCCTGATGGGGCCGCTCAACAGCAAGGCCGCGGTCGATCAGTTCGCCAATGCGGTGAGGACCGCCAAGGCCAGCGGCGCACGCATCGTCAGCGGCGGCTCGGTGCTGGAACGCAAGGGCAATTTCGTGGAGCCGACCATCATCGCCGGCGTACAGAATTCCGACGAAATCGTGCAGACCGAAACCTTCGCGCCGATCCTGTACGTGATGCCTTTCAAGACGCTGGACGATGCGATCCGGATGCAGAACGACGTGCCGCAGGGCTTGTCCTCGGCGATCTTCACCCAGAGCCTGAAAGCCGCCGAGCAGTACCTGTCCGCGATGGGCAGTGATTGCGGCATCGCCAACGTCAACATCGGCACCTCCGGCGCCGAGATCGGCGGCGCGTTCGGCGGCGAGAAGGAAACCGGCGGCGGACGGGAATCGGGTTCCGACGCTTGGAAGGCCTACATGCGGCGCCAGACCAACACCATCAACTGGTCGGATGCGTTGCCTCTGGCGCAGGGCATCAAGTTCGATCTTTGATGGAGATCGAAAGAGCTTGACAACATACTTCGTCATCCCGTGGCCGCTCGCGCAGTTTGCGAGTGGAACCTGGAACCCAGCGTCTTCCTCACCACCAGAGCCAAGGCACTGGGTTCCGGATCGTGGCTTCGCCACGTCCGGAATGACGACAAAGGCTGTGTCGCCATTGGTCGGAAGCAGCAAGGGCGCGTGATGAACACACCCCCCGATTCCATCGGCTACCGCTTCGCCGCGATCTCGGACATCCACGGCAATCTTGCCGCGCTGGATGCGGTGCTGGAAGACATCGACAAGCGCGGTTGCGATCTGATCGTCAATCTCGGCGACATCCTTTCCGGCCCATTGCAACCTGCGGAGACCGCCGATCGCCTGATGGCGCTGGATCTGCCGACCATCCGCGGCAACCACGAACGGCAGTTGCTCAAGCAATCTCAGGAGCGAATGGGCGCCTCCGATGCTTATGCACGTACCTGTCTCACGGACGCGCAGATGACTTGGCTGCGCGCGCTTCCGACCAGCCTGCGGCTGGACGATCGCGTGCACCTGTGCCACGGCACGCCGCGCAATGACCTTGAATATTTTCTCGAAGACATCGATGCGGCGGGCACCCGTGCGGCCGCACCCGGCCTCGTGAACGAACGCGCCGGCGACATCGACGCGGAAGTGATCCTGTGCGGACACACCCACATGCCGCGCAGCATGCAGCTTGCCGACGGCCGCCTTGTCGTGAATCCCGGCAGCGTCGGACTGCAAGCCTTTGCATGGGAGGATCACCCGCATCCGCACGTGATGGAAACCGGCTCGCCGCACGCACGCTATGCGCTGCTCGAACGCGGCACGCACGGCTGGACGGTGGCGCACATCGCCGTGGCTTACGATTGGGAATCCGCGGCCCGCATGGCAGACCGGCATGGACGCCCGGAATGGGCCTACGCGCTGCGGCATGGACGCATGCCCGCCACCGCCCTGCAGGAGAACGCCGCATGAGTTCACCCTTCGACTTCGCCGGATACCGCGTGGCGCTGGCCGGCGGCAGCCGCGGCATCGGCCGCGCCATCGCGCTGGGATTCCTTGCAGGCGGCGCACGGGTTGCGGTATGCGCGCGTGGACGGGACGGACTGGATGCGCTGGCGAAAGATGCCGGCGAGCACGCCGCCAGGCTGCACACGCAAGCATGCGACCTGTCGCAAGTCGATCAGATCGAGCACTGGATCGCCGACGCCGCGCACGCCGTGGGTGGCATGGACGTATTGGTGAACAACGCCACCGGCTACGGCTTCCGCGAAGACGATGAATCGTGGCTGGTCGATTTCAACGTGGACCTGATGGCTGCCGTGCGCGCATCACGTTTCGCAGTGCCGCACCTGAAGCAATCGCAGCATCCATGCATCCTGCACACCAGCTCGATCGGGTCGTTCCGCCCGCGCACCATGGGTCCGCCCTACGCCGCGATGAAGGCGGCGCTGAACCACTACACGCGAACGCAGGCGCTCGCCCTGGCCGGCGACCGCATCCGCGTCAACGCGATCGCGCCCGGCTCCATAGAATTTCAAGGTGGCGTGTGGGACCGCGTCAAGCACGAAAAACCGAAACAATATGCGCAGGTGCTGGACACGATTCCGTTCGGCCGTTTCGGCACACCCGAAGAAGTCGCCCACCTCGCGTTGTTTTTGGCCTCGCCGCTGGCGGGCTGGATCACCGGCCAGATCATGACGGTGGACGGCGGGCAATCGCTGCGTTTTTGACTTGCGCGGCTGCGTCCGTTCGCGTGCCATGCGAACATAGCCGAACCATCGCACGGAGCGCCGCCACCATGAACACGGTCTATCCGCGTACCAATTCGCTCGCCGTGGTGAGCCTGGTGTTCGGCATCCTTGCGTATGTCTGCCTGCCCGGCCTGGGCGCACTGGTGGCGGTGATCTGCGGCCATTCCGCGCGCTCGGAGATCCGGCACGCGGCGCCCGGCAGTGTCGAGGGCGACGGCATGGCGGTGGCGGGATTGATCCTTGGCTGGCTTCAACTTGGCTTCATCTTCGCGTTGCTGTGCGTCGCGCTGCTCATCTTCTTCGGCGCCCTCGCCTTCGGTGGATTTCACTGACAGATGTACATGACGCTGCGCCCGCTGCTGTTTTCGCTGGAAGCCGAAACCGCGCACCGCCTGACGCTGTATGCGCTCGGTGTCGCGCAACGCAGCAACCTGATGCGCTGGGTGGCGCAGCCGCCCCCCGCCGATTTGCCGGTGCGCGCGTTCGGGATCGATTTTCCCAACCCGGTCGGCCTCGCAGCCGGGCTGGACAAGAACGGCGAACACCTCGACGCCCTTGGCGCGCTCGGTTTCGGCTTCATCGAAATCGGTACGGTCACGCCGCGCCCGCAACCGGGCAATCCCAAGCCGCGCCTGTTCCGCCTGCCGGATCGCGAAGCGCTGATCAACCGCATGGGCTTCAACAACGATGGCGTCGACGTGTTGGTGCGCAACGTCGAACAGTCGCAATGGCGCGGCGTGCTGGGCATCAACATCGGCAAGAACAAGGACACGCCCAACGAGCGCGCGGGCGACGATTACCTTGCCTGCCTCGCACGTGTGTATCCGCTGGCGAGCTACATCACGGTCAACGTGTCCTCACCCAACACGCCGGGCCTGCGCGACCTGCAACAGGGCGAATCGCTGCAACGCCTGATCGCGATGCTGGTGGACGCGCGCGAGAAGCTCGCCACCCGACACGGCGCACGCAAGCCAATCCTGCTGAAGATCGCGCCGGACCTGGACCATGCGCAAATGGATGCGATCGCGGCGGTGCTCGTCGGCTCCGGCATCGACGGCTTGATCTGCACCAACACCACCGTGGACCGTGCCGCTGTGGCGGGCGACCTGCACGCGAATGAAGCCGGCGGCCTGTCGGGCAAGCCGCTGTTCGAACCCGCGACCGAAGTGCTGCGCGGCATGGCGCGGCGCCTCGGCGACCAGATTCCCCTGGTCGGCGTGGGCGGCGTGCTGACCGGCAGCGATGCGGCCGACAAGATCGCGGCTGGCGCAAAGCTGGTGCAAATCTACTCGGGGCTGATCTATCGCGGACCGTGGCTGCTGACGGAGTGCGTGGAAGAAATCCGCAGGCAATCGGCAGGCTCACCTGCGGACGAAACCACGTGAACGCGATCCAGACCCCGGCCTTCACGCTTGCCGAAAACGCGTCCCTGCGCGAGCGCAATACCCTGCGCGTGGACGCGCGCGCGGCCTGGCTGGCAGAGGTCCACGACGCTTCGGCCATCCCCGAAGTGCTGGAGCACCCGGCGCTGCGCGGCAAGCCGGTACTACTGCTGGGTGAAGGCTCGAACGTGCTGTTCGCCGGCGATTTCGACGGCGCGATCGTCACGATGAAAACCCGTGGCATCGAAGTGCTCGGCAATGACGCCTCTTCGACAAGCATCCGCGTCGCCGCGGGCGAACACTGGGACGATTTGGTGCGCTGGACGCTGGTCCACGGCCGTGCCGGACTCGAAAACCTGATCCTGATCCCGGGCAGCGTGGGCGCCGCGCCGATGCAGAACATCGGCGCGTATGGCGTTGAGGTCGGCGAGTTCATCGAATTGGTCGAAGCGTACGATCTGCGGCAACGACGTCATGCGGCGTTCCAGAACGCGGACTGCGAATTCGGCTATCGCGATTCGATTTTCAAACGCAATCCCGATCGCTGGCTGATCACCGCGGTCACGCTGCGCCTGCCGCGCGCATGGGCGCCACGTATTGAATACTCCGGCGTGCAGGACGAACTTCGACGCACGGGCATCGAACGTCCCGCGCCCATCCACGTTGCCGACGCGGTGGTGGCCCTGCGCACCCGCAAGCTGCCCGACCCGGCCGTGATCGGCAACGCCGGAAGTTTCTTCAAGAACCCGCTGGTTTCGGCCGCGCAAGCCGACGCACTGCGCATCGCACACCCGCAACTGCCGTCTTGGCCGACCGCAAACGGAAGCTCGAAATTGTCTGCGGCGTGGCTGATCGAAGCCTGTGGATTCAAAGGGTTGCGCGAAAATGATGCCGGCATTTCGAATCGACATGCCTTGGTGCTGGTCAACCATGGCGCCGCTACCGGCACGCAGTTGTGGGCGCTCGCGCAGCGCGTGCGCGATGGCGTCCGCAAACGTTTTGGCATCGAACTGGAACCCGAACCGCGCATCATCGGCGCCGCCGTTTGATCGGTCGAGCCGGCTTTGCACACCTGTTCCCGTAGCGCCAGCCACCGCATCTGTTAGAC
>DATCSF010000104.1:0-5097 GCA_036568625.1 Rhodanobacteraceae bacterium
TGCACCCGCCCGCCGGCGTACCGCGCGATCCTGATACGGCGCGAGAGGGCCGCACAGTCAGGTCAGGGAAGCGACCGATGCCACGTCACAAATGGTTTTTGGGATGTGGGCATCGAGATCGAAGGCCCGGAACAGCAGCGCATGCGCGACTTTCTGGCGCCTCCCCCGTCCCGTGCATCGATGTGCATCGACGGCGATCGACAACACGCCACGCCTCGCATTCCGTAAAAGCTCGGCTTGTCGCCAGCGTCGACCGACAGCGGCCGTACCATTGCGATGCCGCCAGAGGCGACTTCGAACAGCCTGGCGCACGACAATGTTGCCGCCCGCTCGCCGACCGCGACCGGCATGTCGCTGAAGCGCGTCGCGTCAAATTTCGATGATGCATCGTGCACGTGCGCGCGTTGCGCAACCTCGGCGGCATCGATGCCGATGGAAACCAGCGCGACGTGCGCGCGTCCGCCGCGGATCGGCTATGTAGGCGTCCCGGTACCTTGCGGTGGCGTGCCGGATGACCGTGCCGCGCGCCCAGCGTGCGCAGCAGCGCGGCCTCGTCGCGGCGTTCCGCTGTGTTCAAACCCCGAAGGCAGCCCGGCACCACGCGAACAGCGGACCCGAGAACCCGATCATCGCGATCAGTCCCAGCGCGTTGATCGACAGCAGCCAGCGTAGCGCGAGGTCGGGCTTGGGGGCCAGAGGCTCCACGCCCTCGGCCGGCTGCTCGAAGTACATCACCCAGATCACGCGCAGGTAGTAGAACAGGCCGATGATCGAGCAGATGATCGCGACGATGGCCAGCCACAGCATGCCGCCGTCGATCGCGGCCTTCAGCACCAGCACCTTGGCGGCGAATCCCCACAGTGGCGGAATGCCGGCCAGCGAGAACATCGCGACCGCCATCATGCCCGCGAACCATGGCGAGCGCCGGTTCAGTCCCTTCAGGTCGTCGATCATCTCGCACTCGAAGCCTTTGCGCGCCAGCGCCAGGATCACGCCAAACGCCACGGTTTCCATCAGCGCGAAACACACCGCGTAGAACAACGCAGCCGAATAGCCCTCGGGCGTCGGGTTGGCCAGCCCGAGGAAAACGAAACCCATGTGCGAAATGGTGGAATACGCCAGCATGCGCTTGAGGTTGGCCTGCGCGATCGCGACCACGTTGCCGACAATGAGCGACAGCGTCGCCATGATCGCCAGCATCATGGTCCAGTCGCCCGCCAGCGGGCCCATGCCCATCTCCAGCAGCCGGTAGGCAAGTCCCACGGCTGCCAGCTTGGGCACCGCGCTGATGTACATCGCGATCGGGGTGGGGGCGCCCTCGTACACGTCGGGCAGCCACATGTGGAACGGTACCGCGCCGAACTCGAAACCGATGCCGACCACGAGGAACACCAAGCCGAATTGCAGCAGGTGCGGATGCGGAGTCGTCCCGATCGACGCGAAGATCGTTTGCAGGTCCAGCGTGCCGGTGGCGCCGTAGATCAGAGACATGCCGAACAGCAGCAGGCCGGACGCCAGCGAACCCAGCACGAAGAACTTGATGGCAGCCTCGGACGAAAGTTTCGACTCGCGGTTCAGCGCGACCAGGGCATAGGCCGGCAACGTGAACAACTCCAGCCCCAGAAAAACCGTGAGCAGATTGCCGGCCGAGACCAGCAGCATCACGCCCAGCACCGAGAAGATCGAAAGCGAGTAGAACTCGCCCATGAAAAGCTTGCGGTCCTTCAGCCACGGCCGTGCCATCACGAACATCAGGATGGTGGCGATCAGCACCGTGACCTTCAGGATCGCGGCCATTTGATCGCGCACGAACATCCCGCCGAACGCGGTGACGGTTTGTGGCGGCTGCCCCTGGATGACCAGGAAGATCGCAACCAGCATCACGATGATCGCCACCCAGTGGGTGGCATCGCGCTGGTCGTCCTTGAGGAACACGTCGAACAGCAGCACCAGGCACGCCGCGGCGGTCAGGTACAGCTCGGGCAATATCACCAGCAGGTCATTGAGACTGAACATGCTTAGAACCTCATCCCAGCTTGCTGGTCATCAAATGGGTCACGAGTTGGGCGACCGAGGAATCCATCAAGTGCATCAGCGGCCACGGGTACACGCCCATCGCCAGCACCGCCAGCGCAAAGGCGCCCAGCACCAGGCCCTCGCGGGTGTTGATCTCCGGCATTGCGGCGGCTTCCGGCGTGGGCGCAGTGCCCCACACGATGCGCTTGATCAACCACAGCGTGTAGCCGGCGCCGATGATCAGCGAATACGCCGCGAACAGCGCGATCCACGGATTGGCGGTGAAGCTGGACAGGATCACCATGAACTCGCCCACGAAACCCGACGTGCCCGGCAGGCCGCAGTTGGCCATCGCGAACAGCACCCAGAACGCGGCGAACCACGGCATTACCTTGGCCAGCCCGCCGTAGGCAGCGATCTCGCGCGTGTGCAGGCGGTCGTACATCACACCGATGCAGGTGAACAGCGCGCCCGATACGAAGCCGTGCGAAATCATCTGCACCACCGCGCCCTGCACGCCCAGCTCCGCCATCTGCAGGTCGTGCTGCTGGCGCGCCAACATGTACACGATGAACAGGCCCAGCGTGACGAAGCCCATGTGCGCGATCGACGAATACGCGACCAGCTTCTTCATGTCCGGCTGCACCAGCGCGACGTAGCCGATGTAGATGATCGCGACGAGGCTGAGCACGATGATCAGCCACGCGAAGTGCTGCGAGGCATCCGGCACGATCGGTAGCGAGAAGCGGATGAAACCGTAGGTACCGACCTTCAGCATGATCGCGGCGAGGATCACCGAGCCGCCGGTCGGCGCCTCGACGTGCGCGTCCGGCAACCAGGTGTGCACCGGCACCATCGGGGTCTTCACGGCGAACGCGATCAGGAACGAGAAGAACAACCAAGCCTGTTCCTTCATCGTGAATGGGAAGGCCCACAGCGTCGCCAGGTCGAAGGTGCCGGCGCGGTGGTACATGTACAAGAGGCCGATCAGGAAAAAGATCGAGCCGAAGAACGTGTAGATGAAGAACTTCATCGTCGCGTACACGCGCCGCGGACCGCCCCAGATGCCGATCAGGAAGAACATCGGGATCAGGATGGCTTCGAAGAACAGGTAGAACAGCAGCGCGTCCATCGCGCAGAACACGCCGATCAGCAGGCCTTCCAGCACCAGCATCGCGGCCATGTACTGGTGCACGTTGGCCTTGATCACCTGCCACGCGCCCGCGATCACCAGGATCGAGGTGAACGTGGTCAGCACGATCAGCGCCACCGCGATCCCGTCCACGCCCAGGTGGTAGCTGGTGTCGATGCCGGGGATCCAGCGCGCCATCTCCTGCAACTGGAAGCCGCCGGGACCGATCTGGTATCCGGACAGCATCACCAGGCTCAACGCGAAGGTGATGACGGTGAACGCCAGCGTCAGCCAGCGCGCCACGTGCGGACGCGCATTGCCCGCCAGCAGCACGAGGATCGCGCCGGCGCATGGCAACCAGATCAGGATGCTGAGGAGGGGCCAGTTGCTCATGCCTGTTCCTTCGGAGAATCGGGACCAGCGACTCGCGGCTCGCTCATCGCAGCCCCCAATACCAGAGGCCGCCCAGCAGCAGGATCAATCCCACGATCATCGCGAACGCGTAGTGGTAGAGAAAACCGGTCTGCAGGCGGCGAAACACGCGCGAACCGCGCTCGACCACCGACGCCGAACCGTCGATCATCACGCCGTCCAGCACCGCACGATCGCCGCCCTTCCAGAATGTGCGGCCCAGCTTCACGCCGCCGCGCGCGAACAGGTTGTAGTACACCTCGTCCACCCAGTATTTGCGGGTGAGCATCTTGAAGATCGGCAGGAACATCCGCGCCGCGCGATCGGCGACCGCGGGATTGAACAGGTACACATAGGTCGCCACCAGGAAGCCCGCGACCGCAATCCAGAACGGCGCGCTCAGGAACGCGTGCCAGAACATCGGCATGGTGCCGTGGAATTCCTCGGCCATGTGCCCCAGCACGTCGTGACTGGGCAGCACCTTGATCGCGCTGCCGAACCAGCCGTCGTACAGCAGCGGCCTGATGGTCACCCAGCCGATCATCACGGACGGAATTGCCAGCAATACCAGCGGCACGGTGATGACCCAAGGCGATTCCTTGGGTGCGTGCGCCAGCACGCCGGGCTGGTGGTGCGCGTGGTCGTCGTGGCCGTGCTCGACCTTGAAGCGTTCCTTGCCGTGGAAGGTCAGGTACAGCAAGCGGAAGCTGTACAGCGCGGTGACGAACACGCCCAGCAGCACGCACCAGTAGGCGTAGGTGGCGCCCACGATGTGCGACGCGCCCACCGCTTCGATGATCTGGTCCTTCGAGAAGAACCCCGAAAAGCCGGGCGTCGCCACCAGCGCCAGCGAGCCAATCCACATCGTGATCCAGGTGATCGGCATGCGCTTGCGCAAGCCACCCATGTAGCGCATGTCCTGCTCGTGGTGCATGGCCACGATCACCGAGCCCGCGCCGAGGAACAGCAGCGCCTTGAAGAACGCGTGGGTCATCAGGTGGAAAATGCCGGCGGCGTACGCGGACACGCCCAGCGCCACCACCATGTAGCCGAGCTGCGACAACGTGGAATACGCGATGACTCGCTTGATGTCGTTCTGCACGATGCCGATCAGGCCCATGAAGAACGCGGTGGTCGCACCCACGATCAGCACCACCGACAGCGCGGTCGTGGACATTTCGTATAGCGGCGACATCCGCGCCACCATGAAGATGCCGGCGGTGACCATGGTCGCGGCGTGGATCAGCGCCGAGATCGGGGTCGGGCCTTCCATCGAATCCGGCAGCCACACGTGCAACGGCACCTGCGCCGACTTGCCGCAGGCGCCCACGAACAGGAGCAGGCAGATCAGCGTGGCCATGGACCACGGATGTCCACTGACCACCTCGATGGTGCGCCCCGACAAGCTCGGCGCCTGCGCGAACACGGTGGAATAGTCCAGCGTGTGGAACGCGTACAGCACGGCGGCGATGCCAAGGATGAAACCGAAGTCGCCGACGCGGTTGACGATGAACGCCTTCAACGCAGCGAAGCTTGCA
>DATCSF010000105.1:0-19854 GCA_036568625.1 Rhodanobacteraceae bacterium
ACACCATCTCCGCGACCATGCGCACCGAGCGACTGCTGATCCAGTCGCAGCAATTGGCCGGCGATCTGCAGGCGCAGCAGACGGAGCTGCAGCAGACCAACGAGGAGCTGGCGCTGAAGGCCAAGCTGCTGGCCGAGCAGGACGTCGAGGTCGAGCGCAAGAACCAGGAGATCGAGCACGCCCGCCGCGCCGTCGAGGAAAAGGCGGCGGAGCTCGCGACGACCTCGCGCTACAAATCCGAGTTCCTGGCCAACATGTCGCACGAGCTGCGTACGCCGCTCAACAGCATCCTGATCCTCGGCCAGCAACTCGCCGACAATCCGGATGAGAACCTGAGCGAGCGCCAAGTCGAATTCGCGAAGACCATCCACGCCGCCGGCACCGATCTGCTGAACCTCATCAGCGACATCCTCGACCTGTCCAAGATCGAGTCGGGCACGGTGACCGTGGAGAGCGAGGAAATCGCGTTCGCCGACCTGCGCGGCATGATCGAGCGCAGCTTCACGCACGAAGCCGAACGCCGCAAGCTCGGGTTCTCGGTGGAATTCGACGATGCGCTCGGGCGCGCGATCAATACCGATCCCAAGCGCCTGCTGCAGGTGATCAACAACCTGCTTTCGAATGCCTTCAAGTTCACCGAGAAGGGCAGTGTGCGGCTGCACGCGCAGGTGGCCGAAACGGGCTGGACCCTCGGTCATCCCATCCTCGACAAGGCGCCGGTGGTGGTGGCGATCACGGTCGAGGACACCGGCATCGGCATCTCGCCGGACAAGCAGAAGATCATTTTCGAAGCCTTCCAGCAGGCGGACGCCGGCACCGCGCGCAAATACGGCGGCACCGGCCTCGGGCTCGCCATCAGCCGCGAACTGTCCGCGCTGCTCGGCGGCGAGATCCGGCTGCGCAGCCGTCCGGGCGCCGGCAGTACCTTCACGCTGTACATCCCGCTCCATTACATGGGCCCGCCCGCGGGCTATGCGGACGAGGCCAAGCCGGCGGCGGCGCTGGCCGTTCATCCGTTGCATTCGCCCGAGCAGGTCGAAGATGACCGCGCGGTCGTCGCGCCGGGCGAGCCGACCTTGTTGATCATCGAGGACGATCCGCGCTATGCGGGCGTACTGCGGGACCTTGCGCGGGACAGCGGGTTGCGCGCGCTGGTCGCCACCTCCGGCGCCGATGGACTGCACCTGGCCCGGCAATATCAGCCGACCGCGATCAGCCTCGACATTTTTCTGCCCGACATGCTGGGCTGGACGGTGCTGGCGCGACTGAAGCAGACCCAGGAAACCCGCCACATCCCGGTCCAGATTGTCACCGTCGAAGCCGAACGCCATCACGGCATGGAACGCGGCGCGTTCTCCTACCTCACGAAGCCGGCCACCACCGAGGCCATCGAGGCATCGCTGGGCCGCATCACGCAATTCGCGCTGCGGCCGGTCAAAACGCTGCTGGTGGTCGAGGACGATGGTGCCGCACGCGACAGCATCGTCGCCCTGATCGACCATGACGACGTGGAAATCACGCTTGCTGGAACCGGCAACGATGCGCTCGGGCAAATCCAGTCCGGGGCATTCGACTGCGTGGTCCTCGACTTGAGGCTGCCGGACATGAGCGGCTTCGAACTGCTGGACCGGATCAAGGCCGACGCCGGCGCCAGGGAGGTGCCGATCGTGGTCTTCACCGGCAAGGATCTGTCGCCGGAAGAAGAGCAACACCTGCTCACTGTCGCGCGCAGCATCATCGTCAAGGGCGTGCACTCGCCAGAGCGACTGCTCGACGAGACCGCGCTGTTCCTGCACCGCGTCGTGTCGAAACTGCCGCCGGCCAAGCGCGAAATGCTCGAGACGCTGTACCAATCGGACAGCTCGCTCACCGACAAGAAGGTGCTGGTCGTTGACGACGACGTGCGCAACATCTTCGCGATCAGCAGTATCCTCGAGCGCCGCGGCATGCAGGTGCTGGCGGCGGAAAACGGCCGGGATGCCATCGCGCTGGTGGAGGCCCAGGGGGACATCGCCATGGTATTGATGGACATCATGATGCCGGGCATGGATGGCTACGAGACCATCCGCGCGATCCGCGCCAGGCCGGATCTGCGTTCGCTGCCGATCATCGCGCTGACCGCCAAGGCGATGAAAGGCGACCGCGAGAAGTGCATCGAGGCCGGGGCTTCGGATTACATCGCCAAACCGGTGCACACCGACCAGTTACTGTCGCTGCTGCGCCAATGGTTGCACCGCTGATGAACGGCGCGCCTGTCCATGGCGAACCCGCCAGCGTCCTGCTGGTCGACGACAATCCCGCGCGCCTGCTGAGCTACCGCACGATCCTGGAGCCGCTCGGCGAGCGACTGGTCGAGGCCGCGTCCGGCACCGAAGCGTTGCGTGCGGTGATGGACAACGACTTCGCGGTGATCGTGCTGGACGTGAACATGCCGGACATGGACGGTTTCGAGACCGCCAGCCTGATCCACCAGCACCCGCGCTTCGAGAAGACGCCGATCATCTTCGTGTCGGCGATCAACGTCAGCGACATGGACCGCTTGCGCGGCTACAAGCTGGGCGCGGTCGACTACGTGATGGTGCCGATCATCCCCGAAATCCTGCGTGGCAAGGTGGCGGTGCTGGCCGAGTTGTTCCGCAAGCGGTATGAACTGCAACGGCTCAACGCGGAACTGGCCGACGCCAATGCCCGCCTGGCGCGCAGCAACGAGGCGCTGCACATCGAGCGCGAGCGCGAAGTGCACAAACTCAATCAGGCGCTCGCCGACAGCAACGTGAAACTCGCGGCGAGCAACCGCGAGCTCAAGCAGGAAGTCGACGAGCGTCGCCGCATCGAGGAGCGGCTGCGCGAGGCTGACCGCCGCAAGGACGAGTTTCTTGCAACCCTGGCGCACGAATTGCGCAACCCGCTGGCGCCGATTCAGAGCGCACTGAATGTCTACCGGCTCGGGCACGACGCGGGTGGCGCAAGCGGCGGCATGTTCTACCAGATCTTCGAGCGCCAGACCCGCTTGCTCGTGCACATGGTCGACGACCTGCTGGACGTCTCCCGCATTACCCGCGGGCGGCTGCAATTGCGGCTCGAACGTACCCTGCTCAGCGACATCCTGGCCGCCGCGATCGAAACCGCGCAGCCGCTGATCGACGAAGGTCAGCACCGACTGGAGTTGATCCTCCCGCCGCAACCGCTGCATCTCGATGCCGACCCGCACCGCCTGACCCAGGTGTTCGGAAACCTGCTCAACAACGCCTGCAAGTTTTCCGATCCGGGCGGTGCAATCACCGTGCGCGCGATGACAGGCGAAGACGGATTGGTCTCCATCGATATCCGCGACACCGGCATCGGCCTCACCGCGCAGCAGGTGCGCTTCATCTTCGATCTCTTCGCGCAGGCGGACACGTCGCTGGAGCGCCCGCACAGCGGCCTCGGCATCGGGCTCACGCTGTCGCAACGGCTGGTCGAATTGCACGGCGGCCAGATCCGCGCCAGCAGCGACGGTCTCGGCACCGGCAGCACCTTCACGGTGACGCTGCCGATCGCCGTTGCCCATGACGTTTCGACCGGAGAGTCCCTGCCCGCATCGACACAGGCGGCCATGGGCAGCCTGCGGATCATGGTGGTGGACGACAACCGCGATTCGGCCGACATGCTGGCGATGTCGTTGCAGATCATGGGCCACGAGGTGCACACCGTGTACTCGCCGCTGGCCGTGATGGACGCCTGCGCTGATTTCGAACCCGAGCTGATGATCATCGACATCGGCATGCCCGAGCTCAATGGCCTGGCGCTGGCCGAGCGCTTGCGCACGCGCTCGTGGCAGGGTCGTCCGCCAAGGCTGGTTGCCCTGACCGGCTGGGGGCAAGCGGAGGACCACAAGCGTTCCTTGACGGCCGGCTTCGCCGATCACCTGGTCAAACCGGTCAATCTCGCCACCATCGAGCGCGTCTGTCGTGAGGCGTGGGCGGCGTGCGAGGGACGACGTCGGAAAGTTGCAGCGCAGCAGCGCGAGTGATCACTTGGTATCCCGCATTGGCGGCGATCGAACAGTCAGTCGCAGCGGCTTGTCCATCGCAGGTATGCATCCGGGCGCCGAGCGCAGCCCGTCCACGGCGGTGTTGATGGAAGGCCGAAGGAGCGTATTGCGTGAGCGTATCGCCGCGGGATAGGCCAACAGCTTGGTCAGAATGGATATTGGCCGCTGGCGCGGGCAGCTTGTGCCATGAGGTCATGAATCCGACATTTTCGGCCGGCGATTGGACAAGCGCTGCGGATGCCTGATGCACTTGAGATTCTTACCATGGGACGATTCGGCGGCTTCGCCAATACGCCGGCGGTTTGTTCGTTACGGCAGGAATCCGACATGGCCATTGATCTCGATCGTCCCCATCCGATCAGCGACCGGCAGATCGACGGTTACCGTCGCAACGGTTTCATCAAGCTCAAGGACGTGTTCAATGCCGACGAGCTTGCGCATTACGGCGCGGAGATCACGCGTCTCACGATCGCGCTGAATACGCAGACCAAGCCGCTCGCAGAGCGCAGTACCTACGATCGCGCATTCCTGCAGGTGATGAACCTGTGGGAGGAGAGCGACACGGTGCGCGAATTCGTGTTCGGCAAGCGCCTCGCCGGCCTCGCCGCGGCGCTGATGGAAGTGGAGGGCGTGCGCCTGTACCACGACCAGTCGCTGTACAAGGAACCGGGCGGTGGCATCACGCCCGCGCACGCCGACCAGTACTACTGGCCGGTGGCGAGCGATCGCACCATCACTGCGTGGGTGCCGCTGCAGGCGGTGCCGCAGGAACTCGGGCCGCTGGCGTTCTTCGCCGGCAGCCAGCACGTGGAGTTCGGCCGCGACCTCGAGATTTCCGACGAGAGCGAGCGCGCGATCACCGCGAACATGCAGGCGCGCGGGTTCCCGGTGGTGGACGAACCGTTCGCGCTGGGCGAGGTGAGCTTCCATTCCGGCTGGACCTTCCATCGCGCCGGCCCCAATCGATCCGCACGGCCGCGCTCGGTGATGACGGTGATCTACATGGATCGCGACATGCGCCTGAAGGCGCCCAGCAATCAATGGCAGCAGGCCGACTGGGGGCGTTGGTGTCCCGGCGCGCGCGTGGGCGAAGTGATCGACACGCCGATCAACCCGGTGCTGTTCGAACGGGCGACATGACGGCCGGCGTCGTCCGCGGCGGCGCGATCCTCGCCGACGGCGCGGGGGATTTCAGTCTCGAAACCATCGATGTCGATCCGCCCGCGGCCGGCGAAGTGCGCGTCGCGATCGCGGCGGCCGGCGTCTGCCACACCGACCACGCTTCACTGCGCTGGCCCGGCCCGCTGGTGATGGGCCATGAAGGCGCGGGCCGCATCGAAGCCATCGGCGAAGGCGTGCAGGGATTCGGGATTGGCCAGCCGGTGCTGCTGAACTGGGCGATTCCCTGCGGGTACTGTTTCCAGTGCCAACGCGGCGCCGAAGCGCTGTGCGAGCGCACCCACGAACTCGACGTGGCGCAGCTCGGCAACAGCCGCGCACATACAGGCGCGACGCGCTGGCGAGGCCAGCCCGTCGAACGGTCATTTCATCTCGGCACGTTTGCGCAATACACACTGGTGCGCGCGGAAGCGGTGACCCCGCTGCCGCCGGAGCTGCCGCTGGACGCGGCCTGCATCCTCGGTTGCGCGGTGATGACCGGCGTCGGCTCCGTGGTGAACGTGGCCGCTGTGTCACCGGGTGAATCCGTCGCGGTGCTGGGCTGCGGCGGCGTGGGACTCAACGTGATCCAGGGCGCGCGCATTGCCGGCGCGCAAACCATCATCGCGATCGACCGTGTGCCCGCACGATTGCAACGCGCGCGCGAACTGGGCGCCACGCACGCGTTGTTTGCGCAGGACGACGACACCGACCATGCACGACTCATCGCGGAAGTGCGCGCACTCACCGCTGGTCGCGGTGTCGATCACGCGTTCGAAGCCACCGGCGCGCCCGCGCTGGCGTTCCTGCCGTTGAAGCTCGCGCGCAACGGCGGCAATGCGTTGCAGGTCAGCGGCGCGCACGGTCCCGCCACGCTGGAACTCACCGACCTGTTCTGGAACAAGCGCTATCTCGCGCCGCTGTACGGCGGCTGCGTGCCCGCGCGCGACTTCCCGCGATTGTTCGAATGGATCGCCGAAGGCAAGCTGGAACTCGCCGGATTGATCAGCCACCACTATCCGATGGACGCGCTGGACCGCGCCTTCGACGACATGCTGCAGGGACGCAGCAGCAAGGGCGTGTTGCGCATCCAATGAACTGCCTGACACCAAAAGGTCTCGTGCGTACAGGACAACACTGTCGTCATTTCGGGGCGACCTGCAGGTTCATCGCAGGCCGAACCCGGACCCCAGCGTCTTTGCTGCGGGTTCGGAAAGGCGCTGGTTTCCGGATTTCGCCCGCAAACAGCGCGGGCGGCCCCGGAATGACCAAAAGCTTTAATTGCGGACATGCAGCGCTGTTCGCATGAACGATCAAACCTTTCGCACGTTGGAATGTTCCGACCCCGCCATCACGGCGGATGGATTGGCGTTCGTCACGGTCAAGAGCCGTGCGCTGGGCCGGCGTGCCGACGTCAGCGTGTACCTGCCGGCCGCTGCGCGCGGCGTGGTGGACCTGCCGATCGTCGTGCTGCTGCACGGCGTGTACGGCTCGCACTGGGCCTGGGCGCTGAAGGGCGCGGCGCATTTCACTGCCGCCCGTCTGATCGACGAGGGGGCCTTGCCGCCGGTGGCGTTGCTGATGCCTTCGGACGGCTTGTGGGGCGACGGGTCCGGGTACGTGAAGCACGCCGACCACGATGCCGAGCGCTGGATCATCGACGAAGTGCCGGCATTGGCGTGCGAACTGATCGACGGATGCAGCGCGCGCTCGCCATTGCTGGTGGCGGGACTCAGCATGGGAGGGTTCGGCGCGCTGCGCCTGGCGGGCAAATATCCGGAGCGCCTAGCAGCGGCGGCGGGGTTATCCTCGGTGACCGACGCCAGTCAGTTCGATTCGCTGATCGAGGAAGACCGCGGCGGCTGGCGTGACGATCCGGCCGACCGCAGCGTGCTGGCAGCGCTCACCGGCTCCGCCGCACCACTGCCGCCGCTGCGGATCGATTGTGGTCTCGACGATCCGTATCTCGAAGCCAACCGCGAACTGCACCGCGCGCTGCAAGCCGCGGGAGTCGCGCACCATTACGCCGAAAGCGCGGGCGGGCACGATTGGGAGTACTGGTCGGCCAAGCTGGAAAACACGCTGCGCTTTTTCGGCCAGGTCCTGCACGCCACGGAGAACGATGCATGAATTTCCCACGATCGCTGCCCGCGTGGCTGGCCGTCGGCTTGCTCGCAGCGGTGCAGGTGTCGCCCGCGCACGCCGCAACGCCCGCGGCGGTGCAGCCCGAAAGCCAGGTGTTCTACCAGATCTTCTTTCGCAGCTTTCGCGATTCCAACGGCGACCGCATCGGCGATCTCAAGGGCCTGACTTCGAAGCTCGATTACATCAAGAATCTCGGCGCCACCACGATCTTGCTGACACCGTTGCAGCCTTCGCCGTACTACCACAACTATTTCGCGACGGCGTTCAAGGCCATCGATCCGGCCTACGGCACGCTGGGCGATTACTTCGCCTTCGTCAGTGCCGCGCACGCATTGGGCCTGAGGGTTTATCTCGATGAGGAATTCCAGTACGTCGCGGAAGGCAATCCGTGGTGGAGCACGTCGATCTGCAAACCGCACGCGAAGTACGCGGATTATTTGCTGTGGAAAGATGCAAAGCATTGCGTAGCGGAACCGTTCCTGGGCCGCGCGAAATGGGCGAGCTACACCGGCGAGAGCTACGGCATCGCAATGGTGAATCTCGAAAACCCGGCGGTGCGCAGTTACTTCGAGGACCTGTTGCTGTTCTGGGCCGATCCGCATGGCGACGGCAGCGGCCGCGACGGCGTGGACGGTTTCCGCATCGACCACATGATGGACGACCTCGACCACAAGGGTCTCGAAAAGAGCCTGTTCGCGGATTTCTGGACGCCGATCTTCAAGGCGCTGAAGGCGCGCCGGCCCGAGCTTCGCATCCTGGCCGAGCAGGCCGATTGGGGTTACGGCACCAAGTGGCTGACCGAAGGCCACGTGGACATGGTGTTCGCGTTCCCGCTGCGTGGCGCGCTGGCGTCGCTCGACAAACGACAAATCGTCGATGCCATTCGCGACACCGACAAGGCGACGCCGCCGGGGAAGACGCAGGTGTTGTTCCTCGAAAACCACGACATCGATCGTTACGTGTCGCTGGTCCACGACGGCCAAGCCAAGGCACGCGCCGGTGCCGCGATCGAGCTGATGCTGAAGGGCGATCCGCTGATCTACTACGGCCAGGAACTCGGCATGCGCGGCATGCAGCCGAAGGATTACGGCAAGGCCGGTGGCATTCCGCTGTCCGACGCGGTCGGCATTCCGGTGCGCGAGGCGATGCGCTGGAACGCGGACCTCGAGGCCTCCGGTTCGGCGATCTGGTACGAAGGCAAGAGCGGCAAGTGGGACGAAAAGTGGTGGTGGAAGCATCGCTTCAACCGCTCGCACATTGGTGTCTCGCTCGAGGAGGAACAGGCCAAACCGGATTCGCTCTACCACTGGTACAAGAAGCTGCTGGCGCTGCGGCATGCGCGACCGGAATTGCGCGGCAGCGATCAGAAGATCCTGTGCGATGACGACAGCGCGGTGCTGTGCATCCTGCGCGGGCAGGGCAACCAGCGCACGCTGTTGCTGGTCAACCTGGGCAAGGCCGAAGCGCGCCCTCGCCTGGATTCCAGACTGGTCACCGATACGAAGTGGGTCGATCTGCTCGACAGCGACAAGCCCGCTTCAATCGATTCCGTGCTGAGGCCGATGCAGGTGCGCGTTCTGGGAACGCCTGAATCGCAGCAGTGAGCCCGTCTTTGTTTTTGCTCGTCATCCCGGAATACTCGCGCCATCCGTGGCGCTCGCGCCACGCGCCGCCGCAGCCTGCCCGGGACTTGATCCGGGGGCGTTCGCGTTTGCAAACCTGCAAACGCAGTCGCGGAGCGATATCCGGGACCCAGCGTCTTTTTGCTTCACGTATCACGCGAAAGGCACTTCGTTCCCGCTTCGCGGGAATGACGACAAAGGAAGTTGATCGAACTGAACTTCAGGGATAATCAGTCGTCAATCCCGTTTTCACAGGCGCCGCCACCCGCGCAACCATGACACTGCCCCATCTCGACCGCCCGATCTGCGAGCCCGTGGAACTGCCGCCCGGCGCACCGGTGCGGGTCGAGTGCATCCGGCAGGGACGCAGCGCAACACGCAGCGAACCGTTCGTGCATTTCCACGACGTGCACGAACTGGTGCTGTTTGGCCGTGTCGGCGGGCACTTCGATGTGGAGAACTGCCGTTACGCGTTGATGCCAGGCAGCATCGCCTTCATTCCCTCGATGCGCCAGCACGACTTCGCGCTGGGTGCCGGCCCGCGCGACTGGGTGCTGGTGCAGGTCGAAGCCGCAGCCGGCGAGGTGCTGGCACGAACACCGGGGATGGAGCGCCTGAGAGAACCGTTCTGTGCGTTGCCGGACCGGCGCCTGGGTGCGCGCCTGAAAATGCTTGCCGACTGGCTGGTCGAACTCGACGCCGGTGACGCGTCGGTCTTGCCCGTGGCGGAATTGCTCTTGCGTGCGGCCGCGTCGGCACCTGCGGTCCAGGGCGAACGATTGACCGCCAGCGCGCGCGGCTTGCAGCGCCTGCGCCCGGCCATCGATCGCTTGCGCAAACATCCCGCGGATGCGCCCGGGGCGGAGCAGGCCGCCGCGCTGTGCGCGATGTCGCCTGCGTATTTCAGCCGCCGCTTCAAGCAACAGGTGGGCATGAGCTGGAGCGATTACGTGCGCACGCATCGCCTGCATCTTGCCAGCCGTCGTTTGCTGGAAACCGAGCAGAGCATCGCCGCGATCGCCGGCGAACTCGGCTTCGCCACGCCCTCTCATTTCGGCGAACTGTTCCTGCACCGCTTCGGCGCGACGCCCGGCGAATACCGTCGTGCCGGTCGCGTCCGCGCGCGGTCATCGAATCACCCGCGCCAATAGATGGACGTTCGGTTGTCGACCTCGTCGTTGAGCAGAAGAACATCGACGCCGAAGTCGGCCGGTGAATCGAACGGCAGGCCCCGGAAGACAGTGCAGCGGAACCAGCGGAGGGAATGGGCGAGGGCCGAATCGTCGCCTGAAAGCTCGAGTCCTTGAAGCCGCGGGTCCGCAGCGATCGTTGCGGACCCGCGGTCGTTCCATCGTGTGTCCCGCTGTTGCCAGCGTCAGGCCGCCACCACTTTCGCGGGGGCGCGGCGGGCGAGCCACGCGTCCAGGCTCCAGGCGCCGGGGCCGTGCGCGGCCAGCAGCAGGAAGCCGCCTGCCACGCCCAGCTCCGCCAACATGACGATCTGGTTGTCCGCGGTGACCGGCATGTGGAAGAGCAGCAGCGCCAGGATGGTGAATCCGGCCAGCAGCAGCGACACGATCCGGGTGTGCCAGCCGAGCAGGATCAGGATGCCGCCGCCGATCTCGAGCACGATCACGAGCGGCAGGAGCATGCCCGGCACGCCATTCGCGGCCATGTAAGCCGCCGTGCCCGCGTAGCCGCCGATCTTGCCGAAGCCCGCAGTCAGGAACAGCGGAACCAGGAACAGCCGGCCGAGCAGATCGGCACCGTTGGTGAGCGTTTTCATGGGGAACCTCCGGTTGTGGATGGGATTGATGGGTGGTGGTGTAGCCGGTTCACCGCGCCGGCGCGAGGTCGAACAACAACACTTCACTGGGCCCGACGGCCCGGATCTCCAAAGCATCCGGGACGGCGGTCCAGGATGCGGCATCACCGGCCTGCAGATCGCGACCTTCCACCTGGACGCGGCCCTTGGCGACGTGCAGCCACAGCGACCGCCCCGCATCCGGATGGAACGAAACCGCCGCATCCGGCGACATCCGGCTCGCGTACAGATTCACGTCCTGGTGCACCTTGACCGATCCATCGCGGCCGTCATGCGACGCGATCAGACGCAAGCGGTCCTCGAGGTCGTCGGGCGCAAACGCACGTTGCTCGTACGACGGCGCGAGCCCCTCGCGCGCCGGCAACAGCCAGATCTGCAGGAAGTGCACGGGTTCGCTCTTGGACGCGTTGAATTCCGAATGCGTGACGCCGGTGCCTGCGCTCATGCGCTGCAATTCCCCCGGACGGATCACGCCGTGGGTGCCCATGCTGTCCCGGTGTTCGAGCGCGCCGTCGAGCACCCACGACAGGATCTCCATGTCGCGGTGTGAATGTGCGCCAAAACCCTTGCCAGGCTGGACGCGGTCTTCATTGATGACGCGCAGTGCGCCGAAGCCCATGAAGGCTGGGTCGTGGTAGTTGCCGAAGGAAAACGTGTGGCGACTGTCGAGCCAGCCCATGCGGGACTGGCCGCGTTCGCCGGAGAACCGGATGGCATTCATGACGGGGACTCCCGTGGCGGTATGCCCACACCTTATTCGCCGGCCGCAAACCTGGGTAGACTTGGAGCGTCGAACCCGGTGTTCGGAAAAACCGAACGCTCGCTGACCCGGGGCCTGCCCGATGGACTACAACCTGGCCGACATCCGCGCCTTCGTGCAGGTCGTCGATGACGGCAGCATCACCGCCGCCGCGAACCGCCTCGGCATCGCCAAGTCGAGCCTCAGCGCGCGCATCACGCGTCTCGAAGCCGCGCTGCACGTCCAGTTGTTGCAGCGATCCGCCCGCGGCGCCGCCGTGACGGACGCGGGGCGGCGCTTCCATGCGCGGATGCTGGAACTGCTCGGAGGCATCCAGGAGGCCGTGGACGAAGCCGCCGGTGGCGACGGCGCGCTTTCGGGGAACCTGCGCATCACCGCACCCGTGACGTTCGGGACGACGTACCTGGGGCGCGCCGTGTTCGGGTTTGCGGCACGCCACCCGGGGCTTGGGATCACGCTGAGCCTCGACGATCGCTTCGTCGACCTCGCGGCCGAAGGTTTCGACCTGGGCGTGCGGATCGGCCGCCTCGCGGATTCCTCATTGATGGCGCGGCGCATCGCGCGCAGCCCGCGCGTGCTCTGCTGCAGCCCGGCCTACGCGGCCGAGCACGCGCTGCCGCGGCGGATCGAGGACATCCAGCGGCATCCGTGCATCGCGTACGGCAATGCAAGCTCGACACCGTTCTGGCAGTTCGCGCCTGCGCGACGCGGCGGGGAACCGCGCCAGATCGCGGTACGCGGACGCGTCTACACCAACAACGGCGAGGGCATGCGCGACGCGGCCATGGCTGGCCTCGGGCTTGCCATCCTGCCGCTGTTCATCGCCGGACCTGCACTGGCGGCGGGGCAGTTGCAGGTCGTGCTGCCGCGCACGCCGCCCACCGAGGACGCGATCCACGCCGTCTATCCGCCGACGCGCTACGTCAGCCGCGCGGTGCGCCGGTTGATCGACACACTCGTGGCCCATTTCAGTGAATTCGAATGGTCAAGGTGAGCCGGAACGATCGGCCCGCGTCGCAAACCGTTTTGCGATGGTCGGCGTGTGCAACCGCGAATCGAATCGGCGCAGGATCAAGATGCGCAGCCTGCTGCACGCGACGCAAGCCCATGCGGGACTTGAAGGGTCGGCGCGGTCAACGCACCAATTGCAAGCGCGCGACGCGGACGGGCTTCTTGTAATGCTGCGCCTCCAGGTCTTCGAGGACGACATCCCACGTGTCCATGCCGAGCCAGGCCGGCCTGAGGTCTTCCAGCGCGTCCTCCTCCTGGTCGCGACGGTGCTGCAGGCGTGCGAGATGGCTCAGCACGCGTTCGATTTGCCTGGCGTCGATTCCCGCGACCATCGCACCCTCCCGTCACGCGCTTGATGTGCGCACCGAAGTTGCGATGCAACTGTCGTGCCAATACCGGAATCTTCGGGACGCGGCCGACGGGCCAGTCGCGGCAGAAGACGATCGAGGTCGAAGTGCTGGGCGTGCTTGGGTCTCCTGCCGCGCCCGGGAATCCGAGGATGAAATGATCGGCAGCCGCTCGAACCAGTGCCCGCGTTGCGGTGCCTGCGGCGAACGACCTTGCCGCATGACTTGATTGCATTCGCGCCCGAAGGATGCGCGCCCGTCCCGTTTACACTCAGCCACTGGTTCCGACGGGAAAGGGTCTCATGGATCACGTGGAAGCCTTGCGCGCGGCGGTCGGCACGGCGCAGGTGCTGACCGGCGCGGACGCGCAGGCGTACGAGACGGACTGGCGCGAACGCTATCGTGGCCTCGCGCTGGCGGTGGTGCGACCAGGTTCGACCGAAGAAGTCGCGGCGGTGGTGCGCCTGTGCGCGCAGGCGGGCATCCCGATCGTCCCGCAGGGCGGCAACACCGGCCTGTGCGGCGGCGCCACGCCGGACGACAGCGGCCGCGCCGTGATCCTGTCGCTGCAACGGATGAATCGCATCCGCGGCATCGACACCGACAACGACACCTTGGAAGTCGAGGCCGGCTGCGTCCTGCAGAGCGTGCAGCAGGCCGCGCGCGATGCCGGGCGCCTGTTTCCGCTGAGCCTCGCGGCCGAGGGCAGTTGCACCATCGGCGGCAATCTCGCCACCAACGCCGGCGGCACCCAGGTATTGCGCTACGGCAACATGCGCGAACTGACGCTCGGGCTGGAAGTGGTCACGGCGCAAGGCGAGGTCTGGCAGGGCCTGCGCGGCTTGCGCAAGGACAACACCGGCTACGACCTGCGCGACCTTTTCATCGGCAGCGAAGGCACGCTGGGTGTGATCACCGCGGCCACGCTGAAGCTGTATCCGCTGCCTGCGGCGCGCTGCACCGCATTGATCGCCGTGGAATCGATCGAGGCGGCCGTCGCCGTACTGAATCGCGCGCGGTCGGGCCTGGGCGCTTCGCTGACCGGCTTCGAACTGATGGCGGGTGACTGCCTGCAACTGGTGGTGCGGTGTTTCCCGCAGCAACGGCTGCCGTTCGACGGACCATCTTCGGAATTGCCGTGGTACGTGTTGCTGGAAGTCTCCGACAGCGAATCCGAAGCGCATGCGCGCGAGCGTTTCGAGGTCGTCGTGGGCGAGGCGATCGAAGCCGGCCTGGTGCAGGATGCGGTGATCGCGGGCTCGCTGGCGCAAAGCCACGCGTTGTGGCACTTGCGCGAAAGCATTCCGATGGCTGAAAAGCAGGTCGGCAAGAGCGTCAAGCACGACGTGTCGGTTCCGGTGTCGCGGATGGCGGAATTCGTGCGCGGCACCAATGCGGCGTTGCAGGCCGCGTTTCCGGGCATCCGGCACGTGATCTTCGGCCATCTGGGCGACGGCAATCTGCATTACAACGTCGCGCGCGGCACCGACTGGGCGGAGGACGCGTTGCTGGCCCGACAGGACGACGTGTACGCGCTGGTCCACGACCGCGTGCATGCGGTCGGCGGTTCGATCAGCGCCGAGCATGGCGTGGGCCAACTCAAGCGCGACGTGCTGCCGCGCTACAAGGATCCGGTCGAGATGGCGTTGATGCACCGGATCAAGGCTGCGCTCGACCCGGACGGCATCATGAATCCGGGCAAGGTGCTGGTCGTGGCGACGTCCGGCTGATCCTCGGTCCCCAGCGGCGAAGGATCGGGGCATTTACGCGCGAACAGGCCGGGCAGCGGGCCCGGCCCATCCGGAAAGCATCCGCGGACGTCCCGCGAGTTCGTCCCTCACTTGCGGTCGATCGAGTATTTCCCGGGTCCGGTCAGACACAGCAGCAGGAAGCCGCCTACGATCGAGACGTTCTTGTAGAAATTGATCATGTTCGCCATGTGCGCGCCACCGGTCATGTTCCAGTAGTGGTGCCCGATGAAGGCCGCGGCCAAGGTGTACACGGCGAGCAGCAACGCCAGCGGTCGCGTGAAGAAGCCCAGCAGGATCGCAATCCCGACGAAAAACTCCAGGATGACCACCACCGCCGCGGCGGCCGTCGGGATCGGCAAGCCAGCGCCCGTCATTTCGGCGATCGTGCCGTGGAAGTCGGTCAGCTTGAAGTAACCGAACAGCACGAACAGGATCACCAGCAAAATGCGCGCGAGCAGCAGCAACTCATCTCTCCAGCCATCGAGCAACGTGTAGCGCATGGCACTCTCCTTTGCTTCTGCATGGGTGAGGTCGCGGCATCCGGCGGTGCGTCGCGTGATCCCTGCCGGGCCTGCAAAGCATCGGGTTCAACGGCCCCGATGGTGCCCATGGGCAAACTTCGCGTCGCCGTTCGCACGTGAATCTTGATCGGGTGCACGCCCGTGCGCAATGTCGCGGTGAGGGCCGTGTTTTCAGGCAGCCTCCACCGCTTCTTTACCGCCTGGGCGGGCGGGCGTATCTTGGTTTTTCGATGTCGCATCGATGGGCGGTGCGGCGTTGTAGCTTGCCTCTTGTGGATGGGAGGTGGACCATGAAAATCCTGGCTTTCCGAAGCGTCGCGCCGGATTTTTCACTGGACTCGACGCCTGACCAGATCCCGAGCAACCACAGCCCGCGTTTCCTGACGGTGCTGCACTGGACACTCGAACCGGGTGTGGAACGGCCGCCGCGCGCGCTGCCGCCGTCCTGACTGGACACGATGAAGGACAAGCATGCCGCACATTCCCCACCTGCTGCTGCTCGTGCTGGATCTCGGGGGCACGTTCGTGTTCGCGATCAGCGGCGCGATGGCCGCGGTCAGGCACCGGCTCGATATCTTCGGGATCCTGGTGCTGTCCTTCGCCGCGGGCAATGCGGGCGGCATGACCCGTGATGTGCTGATCGGCGCGGTGCCGCCTGCGGCGATCGCCGACTGGAAGTACGTCGCGGTTTCCATCCTTGCCGGCTTGATCACCTTCTTTTGGTTTCCCGTCACCGATCGGTTGCGCAATGACATCGTGTGGTTCGATGCCGTCGGCTTGGCGTTTTTCGCCGTGGCCGGCGCCGAAAAGGCGTTGTTTTTCGGCCTCAATCCCGCCATGGCCGCCTTGCTGGGCATGCTGACCGGCATCGGCGGCGGCATGCTGCGGGACGTGCTGGTCAGGGAGATTCCGGCCGTCCTGCGCGCCGACCTGTATGCCTTGGCGGCGCTTGCCGGCGCGATCGTGGTGGTAGTTGGCCATCTGCTGCACGCCTCGCCCATCGCCTCGACCGTCGCGGGCGGCATTCTGTGTTTCGCGTTGCGCTTCATGGCGATCCGTTACGGCTGGCACCTTCCCACCGCCCGGCTGCCGGTGGCGCAAACCGGTGCATCGGGTGCCCACGACCGTCGGCGCGACGAAGAAGTGCATTGACGCGGGCGCCCGCTTGGGCGCGGGACAGTGGTGTCGCCGTCTTCCTGTCCTCCATTTCATGGCCGGTCCTGCACGGGCCGCCCGCGCGCACTCAGCCGAACTGCACGCTCAGCATCGAAATCGAACCGCCATCCACGCCCTCGACCGGGAAGCTCACCGGCTCGCCCGCCACGCTCGCGCCCAGCACGTACAGCAGCGGCAGGTAGTGATCCGGCGTCGGGATGGACAACTCTGCGTCACGACCCAGCGATTCGTAGTTCACCAGCGCCTGGTGATCGCCCTGCAGCATCAGCTCGCGCGCTTTCGCCTCGAATCGCATCGCCCAGTCGAACGGTTCGACGGTACGCCGCCCCCAGGCGTAGGTGTGCAGGTTGTGCACCACGTCGCCGCTGCCGATCAGAAGGATGCCCTCGTCGCGCAGTGGGCGCAGGCGCCGGCCCAGTTCGTAGTGGAATGCGGGCGCCTGGGTCTCGTCGATGCTCAGTTGCACCACCGGCACGTCGGCATCGGGGAACACATGACGCAGCACCGACCAGGTGCCGTGGTCCAGTCCCCACGACAGGTCCGCGCGCACATCGCCGGGGCCGAGTAGCGAGCGGACGCGACGCACCAGGTCGAGGTCGCCGCGGGCGGGGTATTGCACTTCGAACAATTCGCGCGGGAAACCACCGAAATCGTGGATCGTGCGCGGCGCCGCCATCGCAGTCAGTGCCGTGCCCGGCAGGTACCAGTGGGCGGAGACGGACAGCACCGCGCGCGGGCGCGGCAGGCGGCGGCCGATGGCGGCCCAACCCTGTGTCCAGGTATTGGCATACAGCGCATTCATCGGGTTGCCGTGCCCGAAGAAGATGGTCGGCATCCGGCTCGCCGGCGCGGGGTCGCTCATCAAGAAGGCTCCACGATTCGAGGCTCACGCCACGTATTGATAATGGCAACCTGGTTACGACGTCGTAATCGCTTGCGACCGCGGGCCTCCGTGACGCCACGCCAGTCGATTCCCGGGATCGGCGCCGCCCGGGCACATTGCCCCGGGCGGTCCATGACCCGTAGACGCCGACATTCGCGACAGCGATTCACGGTCGGGTACTGATGCCGCTTGCCAGACTCGGGATAGGATAGGCTGGCGCAGAAGTCCGCGGCCCATTCCATGCCGGGCGGCGCGAGCTCCACTGGTCGCCACAATCGGCTCGATGCCATAGCGGCGGCGGCTATCGAAATCCGGGTCAGAAGCTGTGCCAACAGAGGAGCAAATCATGGCTACATACAAGGTGGGTTACTTCGTCGGCAGCCTCGCCAAGGCTTCCCTCAACCGCAAGTTGGCGAAGGCGCTGGTCAACCTGGCGCCGCCGGAATTGAGCATGACCGAGATCCCGTTCAAGGATCTGCCGCTCTACAGCTATGACTACGATGCCGATTACCCGCCGATTGCGCGTGAATTCAAGCAACGGATCGCCGACGTCGATGCGGTGTTGTTCGTGACGCCTGAATACAACCGCTCGATCCCGGGCGGCCTGAAGAACGCCATCGACTGGGCCAGTCGGCCTTGGGGCAGGAATTCGTTTACCCGCAAGCCGTCTGCGATCATCGGTACCTCGCCCGGTGCGATCGGAACGGCTGTCGCGCAGCAGAGCCTGCGCAGCGTGTTGTGCTTTTGCAATTCGCCGCTGATGAACACCCTCGAGGCCTACATCCAATTCACGACAGGGCTGATCACCGACGACGGCCAGGTCACCAACGACGAGACTGCCGAATTCCTGCGCAACTACATGGCCGAATTCCACGCCTTCATCGTGCGTGTCGAAAAAGCGCTGTTGCCGAACGCGTGACGCAGACCAGCGCTCCGGTCTGGATGGACCGGCCAACGGGCGGGCCAGGATCGCCGATGGGTCGCCGCGAGCGGACGGAAGGAATGGCGGTTGCCGCCTCTGGCGGCACGTACTGTTTCCGTCAAAGTGACCTTCAAACCAACGACAACAGCCCGCAGGATTGGGGCAGGACACCCCGTGTCCTGCGGACAAAGAAACCGCGTCACTGCGCGGTTTCTAAAGTGTCGCGGGATTTTGTGGGAAAGGTGGTGGGCAGTACAGGGATCGAACCTGTGACCCCTACCATGTCAAGGTAGTGCTCTACCGCTGAGCTAACTGCCCGCTTTGCGTTTGGTTCGTCGGTTCGCGCGGTCAACTGCGCCGTCTTTCGGCAAGCCGCGAAGCATGGCGGAAAGGCGGGCAACCGGGAGACCCGACAGGCGGGCTGCGCACTATAGCGTGATCCGCGATGGCGCTCAATGCGCCGTGACACGACTTCGCCCTCACCAATCGCTTACGATATGAGCTGTCCGCTTTCGGCATGCGTTGGCAATGCCTCGGCGCGAACCGTGTCCGTGCATCGGGAGTCGAGCGCCGGACACGACCTCGACAATCCACCTTTTGGCGTTGCATTGCGACCCGCGTCAGCCCTGCACGAGTCATCGAGGAGAACCCGCATGGCACAACAACACGTTCGTGAACCGTTTTCAGAAGCCTGGCCGGCGATGGCGCGAACCGCGCTGCGGGTCGCCTTCGGCTTGATATGGGTGGCCAACGCCGCATTCACGTGGACGTCGCAATTCGCGGTCCACTACGTCGGCTACCTGCACAACGCCGCGCACGGGCAGCCGGCGTGGTCGGCCTGGTGGTTCAACTTCTGGATCGATCTGGTCACGCCCCACGCCGGATTGTTCGTGTGGGCGACCCGCATCATCGAAACCTTGCTGGCACTTGCGCTGATATTGGGCTTCGCGCGCAAGACGGTGTACGTGCTGGGTGCGCTGTTCAGCCTCTTGGTCTGGAGTACCGCCGAAGGTTTCGGCGGTCCGTATACGGTGGGCGCCACCAACATGGGCGCCGGCATCATCTACGTGCTGGTGTTCATCGCGCTGATCGTGATCAACAGCCGCTCGGGTCCGAGCCCGTACAGCCTCGACTATTACATCGAGCGGGGCTGGCCGGGCTGGCGGCGGCTTGCCGAATGGCGCACCGACATGGCACCGACCAGGGTCCATCCGGTATCGTGGCGGGTGCAGGGACCAGCCCTGTTCGGCATCGCGCTGCTAGTGTTCTTCCTGGTCGCCGGGCTGCACAGCAGCCTGAACGTGCGGCCGCCGACGCCCGCCGCGGCCGCCGCTGCGGTGTCGCCACTGTCGCTCGCTTCCACCAAACCCGTCGAGAAGGCGCACGACGCGAGCCTGCCGCCGCTTGCACCCGGCGACAGCGTGGACGTCCACATCGAGTCGACCGACACCAGCGTCGCGATCGCGAGCGGCGTCGAATACCAGGCATGGACCTTCGGCGACAGCGTGCCGGGGCCGGTGATCCATGTCCGCCAGGGGCAGATGGTCAACGTCACCTACACCAACAAGGGCACGATGGAGCATTCGCTCGATTTCCATTCCGCGATCACGCCGCCCAACCTGCACTACGCGGAACTGAAGCCCGGCGAATCGATGACCTATTCCTTCGTCGCCAAGGTGCCGGGCGCCTTCCTGTACCAC
>DATCSF010000106.1:0-2504 GCA_036568625.1 Rhodanobacteraceae bacterium
TTCACGAACACCCGCGGATCGTCGTGGGTTTCGGAAACGTCCAGCACCAGCAGGCGCTTTTGCACGTTCACCTGGGTGGCGGCCAGCCCGATGCCGGGCGCGTCGTACATGGTTTCCAGCATGTCGTCGGCCAGCCGCTTCAGATCGGCATCGAACGTCGCGACCGGGTGCGCGACCAGGCGCAGGCGCGGGTCGGGGAATTCAAGAATGTCGAGTTTGGCCATGGCTCAAGCGCCGATTTGCAGGATCTGTACAGGAAATGGGGCCGTTCTGGGCCGTTTTCACGCCGGCGATAGCGTACCAGTACCGCGATGCAGGCCCGCAGTGATCAGTGCATCACCAAATGTGAAATTTGTGCTTGCCGCCGTCCGCCATTCGGGTACACTCGGCCGAAACTCGTGGGGGATCGGGGGATTGCCGGTCATGGTTAAGAAACTGCTTGCGCTCATCGCGGGCCTGCTGGTCACGGTTGCCGCCTACGCTGCCGGCGCCCAGTTGCGTGCCGATCACCCGCACACGTATGTCGTGCAGAAGGGCGATACGCTATGGAGCATCTCCGCGCGTTTCCTCCAGAAGCCGTGGCTGTGGCCGGAAATCTGGGACGTCAACCAGCAGGTCTACAACCCGCACCGTATCTACCCGGGCGACGTGCTGGACCTGGACGTGGATGGCCTGCGCGTGGCCAAGCGCGCCACGATCGAGGCCAATCCGATTCCGACAGTGCCGCTGTCCGCGATCGAGCCGTTCCTGAAGGACTTCCGGGTGCTCACGGCAGCCGAACTGCGGCAGACGCCGTACGTGGTCGCCGTGGAAGAAAACGAACCGCGCGCCACCGAGGGCATGAACCTGTACGTGCGCAACCTGCCGGCGGCGACCGTTGGCCAGCGCTTCGCGATCGTGCGTCCCAGCCACGTATTCCGTGACTTCGGCGACGGTGGCAAGGGCGACGAGGTCGCCCACCTGCTCAACAGCAACGTGGACCTGGTGCCGGGTCCGTGGCAGGAAGACTTCCGCAACGACGGCCATTTCGGCCGCGGCAACGAGATCGGCACCGAAGTGCGCGTGATCGGCACCGCCCAGGTACTGAAGAATGGCGATCCGGCCACCCTGCTGCTCACCAACGCCAGCATGGAAATCCGCGCCGGCGACCGCCTGATGCCGGCCAACGACACGCCTTACGACTACACTTATTACCCACACCCGCCGCAGAATGCGCCCGCCAACGCCTACGTCATGGCGCTGTCCAACGGTTACGACGGCATTTCGGTGCAAGGCCCGATGGACGTGGTGGCGCTGAATGTCGGCAGCGACGACGGTGTGGACAACGGCACCACCTTCGCGATCTATCAACCAGGCGACACCGTGCCGGACCTGGTGCAGGGACACACCGACCGCCGCGAGTTCGGCTCCAAGATAAAGTTGCCGGCCGAATTCGTGGGCCACGTAATGGTGTTCCGCACCTTCGCGCACGTCAGCTACGGCCTGGTAATGGATGGCATCCGGCCCGTGAAGGTGCGCGACGTGATCGAAGCGCCTCAATAGCCGCGCTTGCAGGGCAAGCAGCCATCCATGGCGTGGGGCGCCGGCCCGGGTGGTTCCCTTGGTCGGGGCGCTCATCCGAATACGCGATGCGTTGGGCCCGTCGCGTGAATATCCGGGTTCGCCCTGACTTTTCACGACAGCCGCCCTGAGCGGAATGGCAAGGAAAAGTCTTACACGACGGCGCGGCGTGGTCCGCGCCGTTTCGTTTTGCAGCGGCCCTAAACTTCTCAACATGCATGACACCGACGAACTGATTGCGTGGCTGAGCTTGTTGCGTGCGCCCGGCGTGGGAGCTGCGGGCGTGCGCGTGTTGCTGCAGCAGGCCGGGTCGGCGGCCGCGGCGCGGGGTGGGATTCGCAGGTTCCGCCATTCCGCGGGGCTCGATCAGGCCGCGCTGGGATCGATCGAACGGCCCGACGAGGCGCGACTGGAACTCGATCTCGCCTGGCTGGCGCAGCCGGGACATCGTCTGTTGCGCTGCGACGAAGCCGATTTCCCGCCGCAACTGGAAACCATCCCGCAACCGCCCGCCGCCTTGTTCGTCGCGGGCGATCCGGCGGTACTGCTGGCGCCACAAATCGCGATCGTCGGCGCGCGCAGCGCCAGTGCGCAGGGGCTTGCCAACGCCAGGGATTTCGCCCGTACGTTGAGCCGCTCGGGCCTGACCATCACCAGCGGCATGGCCGACGGGATCGATGGCGCTGCCCACGCCGCGGCCTTGGATGCGGACGGTACGACGGTGGCCGTGGTGGGTACCGGCCCTGATCGGGTCTACCCGCGCAAACATTGCGAACTTGCGGCCAGAATTGAGCAATATGGTGCCATCGTCAGCGAATTTCCGCCTGGCACCGAAGCCCGGCCCGACCATTTTCCGCGCCGCAATCGGTTGATTGCCGGGCTGGCGTTGGGGACGCTGGTCATCGAGGCCGGGCTGCAGTCGGGCTCGTTGATTACGGCGCGGC
>DATCSF010000107.1:0-14504 GCA_036568625.1 Rhodanobacteraceae bacterium
CATCCGGGGGTCAGAAGGGTCCATCGCATTACGTGCAGCAGGTGGTGGTGACGGTCGGGCCGACCCGCGGTGACCAGGTCGCGATCGAAGACGGTGTCAAGGAAGGCGACGTGGTCGTCACCAGCGGCCAGTTGAAGCTCAAGAATGGCACCCCGGTGAACATCAACAACAAGGAGCAGCCGGCGTTCAATCCGAATCCGCATCCGGTGGAACAGTGATTTTGTCCCGTCATTCCGGGGTCTTCGCCGGCTCCATCGGCGATGGAACCCGACTGCGGAGGCAGGATGCCGGAGCGAACATCGGCGCAGCCGATGGCCCGAAGGGCGAGCCGCAGGAAGCCGCGAGTCTACCCAGTGCCTTTTCTAAAAAGCAAAGTCGCTGGGTTCCGGATCGCCGCTGACGCGGCGTCCGGAATGACGAAGGCGGTTGGGCCATCCCGGAATAATTTGCAGCAGGTTCCCCCATGAAATTCACCGATCTTTTCATCAAGCGCCCGGTCCTCGCCGCCACGGTCAGCCTGCTGATCCTGGTGCTGGGCTTGCGCGCCGTGACCTCGCTGCCCATCCGCCAGTATCCGAAGACGGAAAGCGCGACCATCGTGGTGCAGACCGTGTACTACGGCGCCGACGCCCAAACCATGGCGGGCTTCATCACCCAGCCGCTGGAGCAGGCGATCGCGCAGGCGCAGGGCATCGACTATATGTCCTCGTCCAGCACGCCCGGCGTGTCGTTCATCACCGCGACGTTGCGCTTGAACTACGACGGCAACAAGGCCCTCACCGAGATCTCCGCGCTGGTCAATTCGGTGAAGAACCAGTTGCCGCAGCAGGCGCAGCAGCCGGTGATCACGTTGCAGACCGGCCAACAGGTCGCGTCGATGTACCTCGGCTTCTATTCCGACAAGCTGCCCACCAACAAGATCACCGACTACCTGACGCGCGTGGTGCAGCCGCAGTTGAATGCGGTGGAGGGTGTGCAGAACGCCCAGATCCTGGGTGGCCGTACCTTCGCGCTGCGCGCCTGGCTGGATCCACTGAAGATGGCGGCGCGCGGCGTCACCGCGAGCGACGTGAATGCCGCATTGGCTGCCAACAACTATCTTTCCGCGGTCGGTACCACCAAGGGACAGATGGTCAGCGTCAACCTGACCGCGGCCACCGACCTGCACACGGTCGACGAGTTCAAGAACCTGGTGGTGAAGGCGAACGGCGCCGACGTCGTGCGCCTGAAGGATGTCGCCAGCGTCACGCTCGGCGCGGAAAACTACGATTTCAACGTCGCCTTCGACGGCAACCGCTCGGTATTCATGGGCATCAACGCCGCGCCGGATGCCAACGTGCTGGACGTGATCGACCGCGTACGCAAGGTGTTTCCCTCGATCCAGGCGCAGATACCGACCGGCATCACTGCGCGGATCGTGTTTGACGGCACCGACTACATCCGAACCTCGATCGACGAGGTAGTGAAGACCCTTGCCGAAACGCTGATTATCGTGACTGCGGTGATCTTCCTGTTCCTCGGCACCCTGCGTTCGGTCCTGATCCCGGTGATCGCGATGCCGCTGTCGCTGATCGGCGCGTTCCTGGTGATGCTGCTGCTGGGCTATTCGATCAACCTGCTCACCCTGCTGGCGCTGGTACTGGCGATCGGCCTGGTGGTGGATGACGCGATCATCGTGGTCGAGAACGTCGATCGCCACATGAAGGATCGCCAGCCGCCGCTGCAGGCGGCGCTGCTGGCCGCGCGCGAGCTGGCCGGGCCCATCGTGGCGATGGCGGTCGTGTTGATCGCGGTGTATGTGCCCGTCGGCTTCCAGGGTGGCCTGACCGGTGCACTGTTCACCGAATTCGCGTTCACGCTGGCCGGCGCGGTGGCGATATCGGCGATCGTCGCGCTGACGCTGTCGCCGATGATGTGCTCGCGTTTTCTGCGCGAAGCCGATCATGAGAAACCGTTCGTCAAGCGCATCGACAGGGTGGCGGACGCGATACGCGACCGTTACCGCCGGATGCTGCATTCCTCCCTGGATACCTGGATCGTGGCGATCGTGTTCGGTGCGCTGATCCTTCTCGGCAATGTGTACCTGTTCAAGACCGCCAAGTCGGAACTGGCACCGCAGGAAGACCAGGGCATCGTGCTGACCAACACCCAAGGGCCTCCGAACGCCACCATCACCCAGATGGCGATGTATTCGAAGCAGGTGTTCGACATCGCCAAATCGCTGCCCGAATACACCCACATCTTCCAGGTCGATGGCGCCCAGGGCGTCAACAGTGCGTTCGCCGGCATCATGCTGAAGCCCTGGGGCGAGCGCGGCCGCGGCGCGGACCAGATCCAGCAGGAAGTGCAGCAGAAGGTCGGTCAGGTTGCCGGTGCGCGCGTTGCGGTATTCCAGTTCCCGTCGTTGCCGGGCGCGTTCGGCCTGCCGGTGCAGTTCGTGATCAAGACCACCGAACCACTGCAGAACCTCAACGAGGTTTCCAAGGCCGTGGTGGCCAGGGCACAGGCGTCGGGCATGTTTTTCTTCGTCGACAGCGACCTCAAGATCGACCAGCCGCAGGCCACGCTGACGCTGGATCGCAGCAAGGTTGCGGCGCTGGGCATGACCCAGCAGAGCGTGGGCGCGGCGCTGTCCGCGGCGCTGGGCGGCAACTACGTCAATTACTTCTCGATCTCGGGGCGCGCCTACCGCGTGATCTCGCAGGTCGCACAGGTCGATCGCCTGAACCCTGCGCAGCTCGACAACTACTACATCAAGACCCCGTCGGGCGGCATGATCCCGGCCTCGACCGTGGCGCACCTGACGTACCAGACGGTGCCGGAGTCGATCAACCACTTCCAGCAGTTGAACTCGGCGATGATTTCCGGCGTGATCGCGCCCAGCGTGTCGCTGGGGCAGGCACTCACGTTCATGCAGGACACGCTGCAGCAGGTGGCGCCCTCCGGCTACGCCGCCGACTACGCGGGCCAGTCGCGCCAGTTCATGCAGGAATCCGGCGGTTTCCTGTTCACGCTGATGTTTTCGATCATCATCGTGTTCCTGGCGTTGTCGGCGCAGTTCGAGAGCTTCCGTGACCCGATCGTGATCCTGGTATCGGTGCCGATGGCGATCTTCGGCGCGTTGCTGTTCATCAACCTCGGGCTGTCCACGCTCAACATCTACACCGAAGTGGGCCTGGTGACCCTGATCGGCCTTATCAGCAAGCACGGCATCCTGATGGTGCAGTTCGCCAATGACGCACAGCGCTTGCATGGCTTCAGCAAGCGCGATGCGATCGAGGAGGCGGCCGCGGTGCGGTTGCGCCCGATCCTGATGACCACCTTCGCGATGGTGCTGGGCGTGATCCCGCTGGTGATCGCCGCGGGCGCCGGTGCGGCCGGTCGCCACAGCATCGGCCTGGTGATTTTCACCGGCATCTCGATCGGCACCCTGTTCACGTTGTTCGTGGTGCCGGCGATGTACTTGCTGCTGGGCCAGGATCATCACGCCGAACGCAGCGAACGCGCCGACATCGAAGTGCTGCCGCCGCCCGAACCGCAGCCGCACTGAGTCGTCCTCTGGAGGGCATCACGGGGCAGCACACGCTGCCCCGTTTTTTTGTTTCGGCGTTGCTTGATGGCATTGACTGCCGCCGACGCCGGCACCGCAGGGTGGTGCTATCGTTCGCGCCTGCACGCCATGCGCACGGGGTCTGCCCTTGCCCGCGGACCCGCGCGACCGTCACGGGAGCCGTCATGTCCGACGCCACTGCCACCGTTTTCAACCACAACATCGTCGCCCGCCCCCCGGGCGCGCGCACCGATGCTGAGCCGCCGGTCAAGCACATCGTGGTGGTCGGCGGCGGCACCGCCGGCTGGATGACCGCGCTGTTGCTGGCGAATTCCGCTTACGGCGCGCGCCTCAAGGTGACCGTACTGGAATCGCCGCAGGTCGGCGTGATCGGCGTTGGCGAAGGCTCCACGCCGTGGCTGCGCGGCTTCTTCGAGAGCCTCGGCATCGAGGAGGCGGAATGGATGCCGGAATGCCATGCCACCTACAAGGCCGGCATCACCTTCGAGCATTGGTCCACGCGGCCCGGCTACGAAAGCTACTTCCACGCGTTCGCCTCGATGCTGGACAACATGACGATGGCGCCGTTCATCGACAATGTCCACGCGCGTCTCGATCGCGCCGACGTGCACGCGCACCCGAACCGCTTCTTCATTTCCGCGCGGCTGGCGCGCGAGTGCAAGGCGCCGCGTCCGCAACGGAGCTTCCCGTTCGACGTGTGGTACGGCTTCCATTTCGATTCGGTGCTGCTGGGACAATTCCTGCAGAAGAAGGCCGTGGAGCGTGGCGTGACCCACATCGCCGGTCACGTCACCGACGTGCAATTGAGCGAAACCGGCGACATTGCCTCGTTGCGCCTGCAGGACGGCGCGGTCCTGACCGGCGATTTCTACGTGGATTGCACGGGCTTTGCCTCGCTGCTGATCGGCAAGGCGCTTGGCACGCCGTTCATCTCGTACAAGGACAACCTGTTCAACGATGCCGCGGTGGCCATCCAGGTACCACACGACGGCGCGATCATGCCGCAGACCGTTTCGACGGCGCTGCGCCATGGCTGGGTGTGGAAGATTCCGCTGACCACGCGGTACGGCTACGGCTATGTTTACAGCACGGGTTTCTGCGCGCCCGACGCGGCCGAAAGGGAACTGCGCGAACACCTGGGCTTGCTGCATGCCGACCTGCCGGCGCGCCATCTGCAGTTCCGCCCAGGCAGGGTGGCCGAACCGTGGAACCGCAACTGCGTCGCCAACGGCCTGGCCCAAAGTTTCATCGAACCGCTGGAGGCGACGACGCTGTTGTTCGTGCAGCGTACTGCGGAAATGCTGGTCGCGGCGCTGGAAAAGGGTGACTTGGGCGAAGCCACGCGCAAGACGTTCAACGACACGCTCAACGGTCGCGTCGAAGGCACGCGCGATTACATCGTCACCCACTTCAAGACCAATACCCGCACCGATACCGACTACTGGCGTGCCAACGCCGCCAACACCCACCTGTCCGCGCCGCTTGAGCAACTGCTGCGCGCCTGGCTCGCCGGCCGCCCGATCACCGCCGGCATCGCCAAGGGTACGTTCGGGCGCGGCTATCCCATCATGTCCTGGTACAGCCTGCTGGCGGGCGTCGGGCTGTTTCCCGACGATCGCGAAACGCGCGCGCCGACGCGGCAGGAGGCGAAGTACGACATGGCGGAAGTCGACACCTTGATCGAACGCAGCGCGATGAACTTCCCCGATCATCGGGAATTCCTGCGCGCGATTCCCCCCAAGCCCAAGCCGGCGTCGCTGCAGGTGTATTTCTGGTAGCCGCGGCGGTCGCGCCGCCACCGGAGCCTCGGCGTCGATGCTGCTATCGTTCGCGTCTGCACATGCCGAGTAAGGGAGCATCCATGCGAACGTTGCCGCATTGTTTCCGCCTGCTGGGGCTGATCGCGCTGCTGGCATTCTTCAGCGTGCCGGTGGCGGCGCAGGACGCGCTGCCCGCGGAGCTTTCCGCGAAGATCGACAAGATCGCCCACGACGCACTGGCGAAGGCGGGCGCGCCCAGTGCCTCCATTGCGGTGGTGCGCGACGGCAAGCTCGTCTACGTGAAAGCCTACGGCAACGCGCGGCTCGATCCGAAAACACCGGCAACGCCCGCAATGCGTTACAGCGTCGGTTCGATCAGCAAGGAATTCACCGCCGCGGCGATCCTGGTGCTGCAGCAGCAAGGCAAGCTCAGCCTCGACGACAATGTCGCGAAGTTCTTCCCCGGCCTCACCGACGCCGACCACATCACGATCCGGCAGATCCTGTCGCACACCTCGGGCTACCAGGATTTCTGGCCGCAGGATTACCTGATGCCGATGATGAAAGAGTCGACGACGCCCGCGCACATCATGGATGTCTGGGCCAAAATGCCGCTGGATTTCGCGCCGGGTTCGCAGTGGCAATACAGCAATACCGGCTACGTGATCGCGGGCGCGATCGTCGAGAAGCTCACCGGGCAGGTTCCGTTCGAGTTCCTGCAGCAGCACGTGTTTCCCGAACTCGGCATCACCGACGCCTACGACACCAACCTGCACGCGCTGCCGGCCACGGACGCGCGCGGCTACTCGCGCTTCGCGCTCGGCCCGTTGCGCCCGTCGCAGAAGGAGGGCGTGGACTGGATGTTCGGCGCGGGCGAACTGGCGATGACCGCCAGCGACCTCGCGAAGTGGGACATCGCGATGATCGACCAGACGCTGCTGCAGCCGGCCTCGTGGTGGGCGATGCAGTCCGAGGTGCTGTTGAGCAACGGCCTCGGTTCAGGCTACGGTCTCGGGGTGTTTGTCGGCAAGATGGACGGACACCGGATGATTTCGCACGACGGCGAGGTGATGGGTTTCACCGCCGGCAACTACGTGTTTCCCGACGACAAGGTCGCGGTGGTGGTGCTCACCAACCAGGACGCGGTTGGCACCTTTGGCGTGATCGCGAAAGGCATCGCCAAGGCCATGTTCGAGGTGCACGATTCCGCCGCGACCACGGCGCTGGCGCAGGCCAAGGCGATCTTCGCCGGCCTGCAGAAAGGCAGGATCGACCGCAAGCTGTTCACCGCCAATGCCAACAGTTATTTCAGCACCACCGCGCTGCACGATTACCGGACCAGCCTTGCACCGCTCGGCAAGCCCGAGTCGTTCACCATCCGTGCGGCGCGCAAGCGCGGCGGCATGCAGATGCGCGGCTACACGCTGGTGTTCCCGAAGACCAAGCTCTCGATTACCACGTACGTGCAGCCCGACGGCAAACTGGAGCAGTACATCGTGTCCTCGGGTGATTGAGGTGCCGGAAAAGACCAGCCCGCTCGGCCGCCACGCGGAGTTCCCGGGCCGCATCGATCCTGGCGTGCTGTTTCCCGTCGCGCGCGCCGTGGCGCGCAAGCCGCTGGGCATCGGTGCCGCCACGCTTCCCTTCATTGGCGCCGATATCTGGAACGCCTGGGAACTGTCGTGGCTGGACGCGCGCGGCAAGCCTTGCATCGCGGTGGCGGAATTGCGGGTGCCGTGCGATTCACCGAATCTGGTGGAATCGAAATCGCTGAAGCTGTACTTGAACGGCTACGCGATGACGCGTTTCGACGATGCATCCGCCGTGCGCGACCGCATCGCCCGTGACGTGTCCGCCTGCGTGGGGGCGGAGCTTGGGGTCGCGTTGCTGGAACCCGCTGATTTCGGGCGTTTGCAGGCGACTGATTTCGTCGGCGAATCGCTGGACGCCCAGTCGCTCGACATCGCCGATTACGAGCGCCCGCGTGCGGAACACCTGCGGGTGCAGCCCAAGTCGCGCTTCGTCGAAGAAGCACTGGTCAGCCACGCCTTCCGTTCGCGCTGTCCGGTCACCGGCCAGCCCGACTGGGCCAGCGTGCAGATCCGCTACTGCGGCGCGCCGATGGAGCGCGCGGGACTGCTGCGCTATCTGGTGTCGTTTCGCGAACACGCCGATTTCCACGAGGCCTGCGTCGAGCGCATGTTCCTGGATATCCAGAAGCAGTGCGCGCCGCTGCAATTGCTGGTGTATGCGCGTTTCCTGCGCCGCGGCGGCATCGATATCAATCCCTGGCGCGCGACACCCGGCTTCGCCGCGACGCCCGCGAACCTGCGCGCCACGCGGCAGTAACCGAGCACGCGTGCCGCGGTCGTTCGCACATCCCCTTCTGTGATCGTGCGATGAATGGGGTATTCTCGGGCATCTGCCTGTAGAAAAAAAGGAACGTCATGCAACACGCATTCGATTACCTGATCGTCGGCGCGGGCATGGCCGGCGAAGCCGCGGCGCAGGCGCTGCGCGAAGCCGATGCGGAGGCGCGCATCGGCATGTTGGGCGATGAATCGCATCCGCCCTATGATCGCCCGCCGCTCACCAAGGCGCTGTGGAAGGACGGCAAGGAAGCGGACATCTGGCGCCCGATCGACAAGGCGCGCGCGGATGTGCACCTGTCACGGCGTGCGACGAAAATCGATCGTGCCGCGCACATCGTCCACGACGATCACGGCGATAGCTGGCAATACCGCAAGCTGCTGATTGCCACCGGCGGCACGCCGCGCAAACTGCCGGCGGGTGGCGACGGCTTCATCTACTACCGCACCTTCGACGATTACCAACGGCTGCGCAAGGCGGTGAAGCCCGGTGCGCGCATCGCGGTGGTCGGTGGCGGTTTCATCGGCAGTGAAATTGCGGCCGCGATGGCGATGAACGGCTGCAAGGTGACCATGTTGTTTCCCGACGATGCGATCGGTGCACGCGTGTACCCGGAATCGCTGGCCGATGCGGTCACGGCGTACTACCGCGAGAAGGGCGTCGAGGTGCGCGCAGGCGTGACGGTGAAGGCTGGCGCCGCCGGTGGCGAAGGCATGACCATCGAGCTGTCCAATGGCGACAGCATGCGTGCCGACGCGGTGATCGCCGGCCTCGGGATCGCCCCGAACACGCGCATCGCCGAAGAGGCGGGGCTCGAGGTTAAGAACGGCATCGTGGTGAACGATCACCTGCAAACGTCCGATCCCGACATCTACGCCGCGGGCGACGTGGCATCGTTTCCGGCGCCGGCACTCGGCCGCCTTCGCGTCGAGCACGAGAACGCCGCCATCAGCATGGGCACGCGCGCGGGCAGGTGCATGGCGGGGCAGGATGCGCCCTATGACGAATTGCCGTTCTTCTATTCCGACCTGTTCGATTTGGGCTACGAGGCGGTCGGCACGCTCGACTCGCGCCTGGAAACCGTCGAGCAATGGGTCACGCCGTTCCGCGAAGGTGTGGTGTACTACCTCGATGCCGGCCGCGTGCGCGGCGTGCTGCTGTGGAATACCTGGGGCCAGGTCGATGCCGCCCGCAGCCTGATCGCGTCGCCCGGGCCGTTCGACGCGGAAACCGTGCGTGGACGACTGCCGGCGCAGGTGTGACGCGCGCGCTTCGGTCGCTCGGCCGGAGCCCGCATCGCGCTGAACGCGCCCGTTTCGACGGCGCGCGTCCGGGCGACATTTCGGCAACGGACAAACGGCATCGCCCTGCCGGCGGCGCGCGTGCGCCGGTATGGTACGCAGGCCACGGCCGGGAATCCTTATACGCATGAGCCAGTTCCGCCTGCTTGGCAAGCGCCGCTTCGCGCCGTTTTTCGCGGTGCAATCGCTGGCCGCTTTCAACGACAACGCGTTCCGGCAGGCAACAATCGTGCTGGTGGCGTTCCAGATGGGCCTTTCCGACGGCACGGTGGCGTTCTACTCGAATCTCGCGCCTGCGCTGTTCATCCTGCCGTTCTTCCTGTTCTCCGCGAGCGCCGGGCAGCTTGCCGAAAAATACGGAAAGCACACGCTGATCCGCTGGGTGAAGCTGTTCGAGATCGCGGCGATGTGCGTGGCGGCGTGGGGCTTCCACGCAAAAAGCCCGTTGCTGCTGTTCGTGGTGCTGTTCATGATGGGCGTGCACTCGACGGTGTTCGGTCCGATCAAATACGCAATCCTGCCGCAGGTGCTCGAACGGGACGAATTGGTGGGCGGCAACGGACTGGTCGAGACCGGCACGTCCATCGCGATCCTGATCGGGATGACGGCGGGTGGCGCCGCGATGGCTTCGCACTTTGGCTGGCTGGCGGCTGCCGTGCTGGTGATCGCGGTGGCAGTGCTCGGATTTCTTGCCAGCCTCGCGGTTCCCAGGGTACCGGCGGTCGCGCCGGGTTTGAAATTCAACTGGAACCTGTTCACCGAAAGCACGCGGGTGCTGCGCATCACCGCGAAAGACCGCACCGTTTTCAACGCGGTGCTGGGAATCTCCTGGTTCTGGTTTTTCGGCGGCGTCGTCACCGCGCAATTGCCGAATTACACCAAGCTGTATCTGGGCGGAGACGCCAGCGTCGAAATACTCGTGCTGACGTTGTTTTCGGTGGGCGTGGGCATCGGTTCGCTGCTGTGCGAAAAACTCTCGCGACGTCGGATCGAGATCGGGCTGGTACCGCTCGGCGCGGCGGGCATGACGGTGTTCGGGGTATTGCTGTACGCCGCGCAGCACGCGCACGCCGCGACCCGCGGCGTGGATTGGCTGGCATTCCTGGGCACGGCAAGCCACGCATGGCTCGCGCTGGACCTGGCCCTGATCGGCGTGTTTGCCGGATTCTTCATCGTGCCGCTGTTCGCGACGGTGCAGGCCATGAGCGTGCCCCAGGAGTTGTCGCGGGTGATTGCCGGCAACAACATCATCAACGCCATCTTCCTGGTGGCGGCGGCGTTGTTCGGAATCGGCCTGCTGGGCGCCGGGCTGAGCATCCCGCAATTGTTCCTGCTGGTGGCGCTGCTGAACGCGGTGGTGATGGCCTACCTGATGTGGCGCGTGCCGGCGTTCGGTGAACGCTTCCTGCGCTGGGCACGCGCAGGGCCCGCGTGACAATTGCTGTCATACTGTGCGTTTCGGACAATGCCGACACATGGTTTCAACCCTGCGCATCGCCACCCGCAAGAGCCCACTCGCCCTGTGGCAGGCCGAGCACGTTGCAGCGCGCTTGCGCAAGGCTCATCCCGGCCTCGCGGTGGAATTGCTGCCGCTGTCCACGCGCGGCGACGAGGTGCTGGATCGCTCGCTGGCGGTGATCGGCGGCAAGGGGTTGTTCCTCAAGGAACTCGAGGTCGCACTGGCCGAGGGCCGGGCCGATCTGGCGGTGCATTCGCTGAAAGACGTGCCGGCGCGACTCGAACCGCAATTCGAATTGGCCGCGATCCTGGAACGCGCGGACTGCGCCGATGCGTTCGTCAGCAACGACTTCGCCTCGCTCGATGATCTGCCGCGCGGCGCGCGCGTCGGCACGTCGTCGCTGCGGCGCAGCGCGCAGGTGCGCGCGCAGCGGCCGGATCTGGACATCGCCGACCTGCGCGGCAACGTCGGCACGCGCCTCGCCAAGCTCGATCGCGGCGAGTACGCGGCCATCATCCTTGCCGTGGCGGGTTTGCAGCGCATGGACTGCGACGCACGCATCCGTTCGCGCCTCGCGCCACCGGACTGTTTGCCGGCACCCGGGCAGGCCGCGATCGCGGTGGAGACGCGTGCGGGCGACGCGCGCGTGATCGAGTCCGTGAGGGCGCTGGACGATGCCGCGACCCGCCGCGCCGTCGCTGCCGAGCGTGCGCTCAACGCGGAACTGGGCGGCGATTGCACGATGCCGTTGGGTGCGTGGTGCGCGATCCTCGCGGACGGCATGCTGCACCTGTGCGGCCTGCTGGGCGATGCGCGCGATGGCCGTCTGCTGCGCGCCGAGGCCGAAGGCAGCAACCCGGTCGCGCTCGGACGTGAAGTCGCGCGGTCATTGAAGCGACAAGGTGCGGACGCGTTGTTGCGCAGAGACCGCAACTGACCGGCAAGTCTCGCGAACCTGTCACGCGGAAGATTGCCGTATCGCGCATCACCGTCGGTCCGCAGCGCCCGCAGCCCGAACCCGGAATGCGGGGGTCGTCAAGCCGTCCCGACTTCCGCCGTCATTGCGACCTGCCGAAGCTGTACACCAGATTGGTGGTGAACAGGCTGTCCATGTGCTTGGTGCCCGGCACGATGTCCGAGTTGTAGCGATTCTCGTACGCCACCTTCAGCGCCAGGGTCTTGGTCATGGCCACCGCGACGCCTATGTCGTTCTGGTAGTACTTGTTCTCGCTGCCGACTTCCGCCAGGAACGTCTCCTGCAGGCTGGCGCTGTCGGTCAGCGCCAGCTTGTAGTTGATCAAGCCGCGGCCGATGGCCTCGTCCTGCACAGGCGGCGTGATCACGGTGGCCACGGGCGGCGTCACGCTGGTGTCGACCTGGGTGTAGGTCTGCGGCTGGTAACGCTTGTAACCGGGGCCCGCCTCGAACGACAACTCGCTGCGGACGTTCTTCATCACGATGTAACCGAAACCGATCGATGCGACCTCCTGCCAGCGGTTGGGCGCGAAATCGTCGTGGTCGTAGCGTGCCGCGCCGATCAGGTACGAGCGCGGATTGAACTTGTAGCCGATCGAACCGCCGACGTCGAAGTGGTTGGCGGTGGTCTGGTAGGTCGTCGCCTGGCCGATCACCACACCATCCTGCACGATCGGTGTCTTGACGTTGCTCTTGGCGCGATTGGCGTCGAGGAAGAATGCATCCTTCCAGGTGTCGTTCTCGTACGCCAGCTTGAACTTGGCATCCACGTTCATCGATTTGGTATTGCCGGTGGCGTTGGCCAAGCCGAATTCACCGCTGCCGCTCCAGTTGGTGTCAGGCGCGGCCAAGGCCAGGACCGGCAGGCACAAGGCGGAAATCGCCGCGAGTGCAGCGAGGCGAGAGAGGGTCATGAACAACTCCTTGGATCTGTCCAGCGAAACCCGCAAGGCTGAAGTCCGGGTGCTGAATCGTTGTTAAATTTGTGTAATGGAACAGCTGGGGGCGCAAACTGGCGTTTCAAGTCTGTCGTTCCGGAAAAAACGCCGCCACCGCGTGGCGCGCTTCGGCGAAGAACAGCCAGCGTTCCACGAACAGTCCCGCGCTCGCGGCGAGCGCCGCGGCAGGCGCGATCCACATTGCGCCGCTGGGCAACGCCACCGCGATGCCCAGCACGGGTATCAGTGCGAACAGCGTGACTGCGATCCGGCGCAAGCGCGCCGCGTGTTTTCGTGCCAGCACGAAAGCCATCTCGCGCGTGAGGTAGCTCTCCTCGGTGACCGGCGCTTCGAAGGCACGCACCTGGCCCAAGATCTCCAGGCCCGTTGCATGCCCGGCCGTGTCCGGGGGAAGACTGTCGATGAGCTTCCAATAATCGATCTTGATCACCGCCGCGATCACCGCCAGCCCCAGCAGCGCCAGCGGGAACGCAATGCCGATCACGTGTTCAGCGCTCAGCGCCAGCCATGCCCATAACCATAATCCGCCAGACAGCAGCGCGAACATGAGATACAGCGGCAGCACCTGACGCGTGCGCCACGCCCGGATGGTCTTGAGCGAGCGATAGATGTTGGCGGTGCACCCGATGGTCGCGAGCGCGCACAACGCCAGCAGCGCGCCAGCGGTGCGGAGGCCGGCTCCGGTGTGGCCGAAGAATGCGAGCCATGCGGTGGCCAGCATCGGCAGGTAGGTGACGAGCGAAGCGATGCCTTCGCGCGACAGCCACGATGAGCGCCATTGGCTGAGCGCGCGCCATGCGCGTTCGGGGCGGCCGAGGTGCGAAGTCGAAGCCAGCAGGCCCGCGGTCACCAGCACGAAACCGAACACGAGCGGCGCCAGCACGCCCACCCCGGAAAGCGGATAGACGCCGGCCGCGAGCGCCAGGCCCAGCAGGCACCACAGGCCGTAACCGGTGCCGCTCAACACCGTGAAGAAGATCACCGACAGCGCGGGTTTCATCGCGACAGCGCCTTGTCCAGCCAGCGCAGCAGCGGCGGAAGTTGTTCGGTATCGAGCGCCTCTTCGGCGGTGGAGAGGGTTGCCTTCGCAGTGGGACCGTCCCGGCGCGGACGCGGCGGCAGATAGCGATTCACCGGCCGGTAGCCGAACTCCGGCATCAGCGCAAAGCCGTCGCGTTCGGCGACCGCCCTCGACACGTCCGACTCGGGGTCGCCCAGATCGCCGAACATCCGCGCGTGCGTGGGGCAGGCCAGCACGCAAGCCGGCTGGCGATCGCGCATCTCCAGCGTTTCGTTGTAGATGCGATCCACGCATAGCGTGCATTTCTGCATCGTGCCACGCTTGGAATCCTTGCGGCTACTGTCCGACGCCGCCGTTTTCGGATGCGGCAACGCGATCTCGCGCGCGCCGTATGGGCAGGCCCACGCGCACAGCTGGCAGCCGATGCACTTGTCCTGATCCACCAGCACGATGCCATCCTCGGCGCGCTTGTAGCTGGCGCCGGTCGGACACACCGTCACGCAATCCGGCGTCTCGCAGTGGAGGCACGAACGCGGGAAATGCACCATCTGCGGAACGAGTGGGGGCTGTTCCAGCGCCCTTGAGTCAAGGGGACGATCCTGCGCCGCCGGCGCAGGCTGGGGGTTGTGGGAGTGTGGGCTGACGATGGGCAGGGCGGATTCAGTGCCCTGCGGGATGACTTCGTAACTATGCACCCGGTTGAACCACACGCCGTGCGGCTCGGCGCCGTAAGGATCGTCGTCGGGCAGCGGCCCGAAATCGCCGCCGTCGTTCCATTCCTTGCAGGCGACCGCGCAGGCGTGGCAGCCGACGCAGATGTCGAGGTCGATCACCAACCCGAGCTTTTTCTGCGTCGGCGCGGGCAGGCTCGTCATGCCTGCCGTCCCTTGGTTGCGAGGACATCCATGTCTTGTTCCGCGTCCCCCGGGAGGGGCGCGGAACAAGATATGGAAGTCGCCGGTGTGGAAAGCACAACGATCAAAACGGCCAGATCTTCGGAATCAAAAGCATCGACAACGCGCAGAACAGCGCGATCAACGGCACGCCGACCTTGGTGAAGTCGAGGAAGCGATAACCGCCAGCGTAAT
>DATCSF010000108.1:0-19533 GCA_036568625.1 Rhodanobacteraceae bacterium
CACCGGCAAGGTGCAGTGGACCGCGTATTCGACCGGCCCCGACAAGGACGTGCTGATCGGCAAGGATTTCAACCCGCCGTATCCGCAAGACAAGGGCCCCGATCTCGGCGCAACCAGTTGGCCCAACCAATCGGCCTGGGAAATCGGTGGCGGTTCCGTCTGGGGCTGGATCACCTACGACCCGAAGCTCGACCTGATTTATTACGGCACCGGCAACCCCGGACCGTGGAATCCCTACCAGCGGCCCGGTTCGAATTTCTGGACCTGCACGCTGTTCGCGCGCGACCCCGACACCGGCATGGCGAAGTGGGCGGTGCAGTGGAACCCGCACGACACCCACGACTACGACGGCGTCAACGAAAGCGTACTGTTCAACGCCGTCATCGACGGCAAGCAACGCGAGTTGCTGGCGCACCCGGACCGCAACGGTTTTCTGTACGTACAGGACCGCACCACCGGCAAGATCATTTCCGCGCAGCCGTTCATGCAGGGCGTCAACACCGTCGAACGCATCGATCTGCAGACTGGCGCGCCGGTGGTGAACCCGGCCGAACAGCCCAAGCTCGACCAGACCGTCACCAACATGTGCCCGGCCGCGACCGGCGGCAAGGATTGGCAACCGTCCGCGTATTCGCCGATGACAGGTCTGCTGTACATCCCGCACAACCACTTGTGCCAGGACGAGGAGGTCTCCGAGGTCAGCTATATCGAAGGCACGCCCTACGTCGGCGCCAAGGTTGCGATGAAGGCCGCGCCCGGCGGCTGGCGCGGCGCGTTCACGGCCTACGATCCGGTGCACGCGCGCGTGGTGTGGTCCGACCACGAGAAATTCCCGGTGTGGAGCGGCGCGCTGGTCACCGCCGGCGGCGTCGCGTTCTACGGAACGATGGACCGCTGGTTCAAGGCGGTGGATGCCAAAACCGGAAAGCTGCTGTGGAAGTTCCGCGTGGGTTCGGGCATCAGCGGCCAGCCGATCGCTTATCGCGGTCCCGATGGACGCGAATACGTCGCGATCTTCTCCGGCGTCGGCGGCTGGGCCGGCGCCGTGGTGGCAGGCAAACTCGACCCTCGCAATCCATATGGCGCGCTCGGATTCGTGGGCGCCACCCAGGACTTGCCCGATTACACCGCCCCGGGTGGCATGCTTTACGTATTCGCCCTGCCGGCAAGCAACAACGTGGCTTCCGCGGGTGGCGGTAAATGAAGGGCAAGAGGAACCCGCAAAAGATCCGCCGCGGGCGCGGGACTCGCGCGTCGGTCGCGGTCGCCTTTGTTGTGGTGTTGCTCGTGCTGGGCGCACAGGCTGCGCCGGCGCCCACCGTCGCCGGCAAGCTCGACACGCGCGATCCCTATGCGGGGCCGGGCATGTTCGGCGCGACGGCAAATTTGTCGAATATCACCGCCATGGGCGGGACGCTTTATGTCTTCGCGTTGCCGGAAGCAGGAGGGCCAGCGTGAAACGCCGTCCGCAATCCTCGCGCATCATCGGGTTCCTGCTTGCGGTGCTCGCGCCGGCCTGCGCATTCGCGCAGCACACGCAATATCCCGGTGCCGCACCGGCGAAAACGGAGTCGCTGCTGCGTGTGTGCGCCGACCCCAACGACCTTCCGTTTTCCAATCGTGCGGAACAGGGCTTCGAGAACAAATTGGCCCGGATGGTGGCGCAATCGCTCGGCAAGCAGGTGGAGTTCACCTGGTGGGCGCAAGGCAAGGCGTTCCTGCGCGACACCCTGGATGCGCGCAGGTGCGACGTGGTGATGGGGCTGCCGACGGACGACCACGCCTACGGCGTGCTCACCACGCATCCGTATTACCGGTCCAGCTACGTGCTGGTCTATCGCGCCGACGCGCCATACCAATTGACGTCGCTGAACGATCCGCGCCTGCGCACGTTGCAGATCGGCGTGCATGCGACCGGCGACGATTGGGTGGATCTGCCCGGCGGCGCGACGCTGGCGCACCGCGGCATCGTCAAGAACGTGCACGTGTACAAACTGTTCGCGGATTACGGGCGCGCCAATCCGTCCGCGGACCTGATCGAGGCAGTGGCCAACGGCGACGTCGACGTTGCCATTGCTTGGGGCCCCCTGGCCGGCTATTTCGCGACGCGCGAGCCGGTGAAACTGGCCGTGGTGCCCTTGGTGCAAACGCACACGATCCTGCCGTTCCAGTTTTCCATTTCGATGGCGGTGCGCCACGGCGACACCGCGCTGCGCGACAAGTTGAATACTTTCGTGAAAACCCATCGCGCCGCGATCCACGCGCTGTTGGCCGATTACGGCGTGCCGCAACTCGATTTGAATGCCGTTCCGCCCGAAACGAACACGATTACACGACGATAGCTTTGCGAGAGTTGGAATCACGCGTTTTGAAAGTGCCACGAGCGATGGCAGATGACGCGCGCCGGAGCGCTGCAAGCGGAACGTACACGCAGGTACGTCGGCATTGCGGGCACCGCCGGTGCGCAAGCTGCCGTGCACACTAGCTTTCAAGCCACGTGCAAGCCATGGAGGGCATGATGAAGCAGCCAATGCTTTCGGTTTGCATTGCAGGGTCAGTGGCCGTCGCTGCGGCGTCCCTTGCCTTTGCGCAGGTCGTGCCCAGGATTCAGGGAGACCAGACCACGCAGCTGCAGCACGTGCCGGTTTCCGGCCTGCACATGGGTCCGTCTTCGCAGTTGAAAAATCCCTACGAGGGCGACCGCCAGGCGTGGATGGAAGGCAAGAAGCTTTTCGATTCCATGAACTGCGCCGGCTGCCACGCGCCAGGCGGTGGCGGCGGCATGGGTCCGGCGTTGTCGGACAAGGATTGGATCTACGGCAGCAGCCCGGGCGACGTTTATCTCAGCATCCTGCACGGTCGACCCAACGGCATGCCGCAATGGGGCACCGTGCTGCCGCCGCAAGCGATCTGGGCACTGGTGACATACGTCGAAACGCTCTCGCAGCCCAATCCGGAGTTCGGACCCGGTACCAAGTTCGGCGCGCAGGCCGGGCCGGGCAATACACCGCACCCGCTCGGCACGATCCAGCCGCCACCGATGCCCAAGCACGCGAAGCCAACCCCGCCGGCGTCGAAAGCGGCACCTCCAGCCTCGTCGGCACATCCGCAGCCCCCGCCGTCTTCGCCCAGAAGCCTGTCATGAAATTCGCACTGTCCATCGGCGCATGGCTGGCGCCGGGCGCGGCCGTCGCGGCGCCGCCGATGACGTATCTGGTTTCGCACGGCTGGCCGGCCGATCCGATCAAGGCACTGGACTGGGGTCTCCTGGCGTTGTCGATGTTCGTGGTGCTGTTCATCGCGTTCGCGGTGCTGATCGGGATCTGGTGGAAGCGCGGCCGCGGTGATTACGACGATGCAGGCCGGCCGGTGGTGACGCGCGGTCGCAATGGCATGCCGTGGCTGCTGGTCGGGGTGCCGGTGTCGATCGCCTTGCTGCTGCTGTCGGCAATCTGGACGTTCTTCGTGCTGGCGCATGCGGCCGCGCCGCCGGGGCATCCGAAAATCACGCTGCTTGTCACGGCCCACCAGTGGTGGTGGGAAGTCCAATACGACGAAGCGGGACATCCCAAGCGCTCGTTCGAGACCGCCAACGAAATCCACGTGCCGGTTGGCGTGCCGGTGGCAATCCACTTGAAGAGCGCCGACGTGATCCATTCGTTTTGGGTGCCGCAACTCGCCGGCAAGACCGACGCCATTCCGGGACAAACCAACTACGCCTGGCTGGAAGCCGACAAGCCCGGCGTCTATCGCGGCCAATGCACCGAGTTCTGCGGCTTGCAGCACGCGCACATGGCGCTGTACGTGGTTGCGCAACCACCGCGCGCGTTCGAAGCGTGGTGGACTCGCCAGTTGCAACCGGCGGCAGGTTTTCCGGCAGGGTTCGCCAGCGAAGGCGCGAACGTTTTCGAGGCGCGCTGCGCGGTGTGCCACACCGTGCGGGGACTGGCCGGCAGCCAGGGTCGAATGGGGCCGGATCTTACGCATCTCATGAGTCGGCACACGATCGCGGCGGGCACCTTGACGAACAACACCGGCAATCTCGCGGCGTGGATCAGCAACGCGCAGGCGCTGAAGCCAGGCGTGGACATGCCGGTCGAATCGCTCAATGGTCCGCAACTGCAGGCGTTGCTGGCTTACATGAAGACCTTGAAATGACGCAGTCCGAAAAAGCACGCCGGGGACGGCGATCGTCGACCCGCGTTCAAAGCAAAGACACCGGGTCCCGGATCGCGCTCACTGTGGAGCTTGTTCGGGCTGACGAGGACCAATAGCAAGGACGCCCCACATGGCCGCCAACCCCACCTTCCGCACGCCTGTCGTCGCGCAGCCCACACCGGAATTGCGCGAAAAACTGGAGCACATGTGGAGCGACAAACCCGGCTTGATCGGCTGGTTCTCGACGGTGGACCACAAAAAGATCGGCAAACGCTACCTGGCCACCGCGTTCATTTTCCTGCTGGCGGGCGGCGTGGAGGCGCTGGGCATGCGGCTGCAACTGGCGCAGCCCAACGAACACTTGTTGTCGCCGCAGCTGTACAACCAGTTTTTCAGCATGCACGGGATGACGATGATCTTCCTGTACGCACTGCCGATCCTTTCCGGCTTCAGCAATTACCTGTGGCCGCTGATCCTGGGCACGCGCGACATGGCATTTCCGCGCCTCAACATGTTCACCTATTGGGTGTTCCTGCTGGCCGGCATCTTCATGTATATCGGTTTCTGGAACGGCAAGGGCACGGACGTCGGCTGGTTCAATTACGTGCCGCTGGCCTCGCGCACCTACAGCCCCGACTGGAACGTCGACATCTATTCGTTGGGGATGATCTTCCTCGGCATCTCCACCACCGCCGGCGCGATCAACTTCATCGCGACCGCGTTCCGGACGCGAGCGCCCGGCATGAGCATCAGCCGCGTGCCGATCATGATCTGGGGCACGCTGACCGCCAACGTCGGCATCCTGTTCGCGGTGCCGGCGGTGAGCCTGGATTTCTTCATGCTGTGGTGCGATCGCCAGTTCGGCACGCATTTCTTCGATCCAGCCAACGGTGGCCGGCCGCTGCTGTGGCAGCACCTGTTCTGGATCTTCGGACATCCGTGGGTGTACGCGATCGTGCTGCCGGCAATGAGCATCGTCTCGCAAGGCTTGCCGGTGTACTGCCGGCGACCGCTGGTGGCGAATTCGGCGGTGATTCTTGCGACCATCCTGACCATGGTGCTGGGCTTCGGCGTGTGGGTGCACCACATGTTCTCGACCGGCCTGCCGGTGATCGCGATGGGCTTCTTCAGCGCGGCGAGCTTCGTGATCGTGATTCCTTCCGCGGTGTCGGTGTTCGCGTGGACTGCGACCATCTGGACCGGGCGGCCGGTGTTCACCACGGCGTTCAAGTTCTTCGCCGCCGAGATCGTGTTGTTCGTGGTCGGCGGGGTGTCCGGTTTCATGACCGCGGCGGTGCCGCTGGACTGGCAGCTCACCGACACCTATTTCGTGGTGGCGCACATCCACTTCGTGCTGATCGGCATCAACGTGTTCCCGGTGATCGGCGGCATCTATCACTGGTTCCCCAAGATGACCGGCAAGATGATGAGCGAGAAGCTGGGCCGGTGGAATTTCTGGCTGATGTTCGTCGGCTTCCTGGTCGGCTTTTTCCCCATGCACATTTCCGGGCTGCTCGGCATGCCGCGGCGTGTCTATACCTATCCCGCGGGCATGGGCTGGAGCGACCTGAATCTGGTTACCACCATCGGCGCCTTCATCTTCGCGCTCGGCGCGCTGCTGTTCGTGGTCAACGTGATCCGCAGCCTCGCGGCCGGCCAAAAGGCGCCGGCCAATCCATGGGACGCCGACACGCTGGAGTGGGCCATCCCGTCGCCGCCGCCCAGCTACAACTTCGACGTGATTCCGCGCGTGGGCAGTATCCATCCGTTGTGGGAAGACCGGCTGGAAGAGCAGGGCGATCGCACGATTTTCGAACCGGGCGCGGTGCTCGACCACGAGCACGAGATTCCCGGCACCACCGTGCTGGACGCGGAGCCGGACGTGATCCTGAAGCAACCCAGCCCGACCCTTGCGCCGTTGATCACGGCATTGCTGATCGCCGGCGTATTCGTCGGCATGCTGATGGCGATGTGGTGGGTTGCACTGGCCTGCATGGCCGCGCTGATCCCGGCCCTGTTCTACTGGTTCTGGCCGACTGTTGAAACCGGTTGGGCGCCGAGGCACCCGAGGGAACGCGCATGAGCGCCAATGTTTACGACGAACGCACGCCGCCGCGGCCGTTGCCGGTCGGCAAGGCCGGCTACCGCACCGGCGGCTGGTGGGGCATGCTGGCGTTGATCGGCGCCGAAGCCGCGCTGTTCGCCTACCTGCTCTTCAGCTATTACTACCTGCAATCGCAACACGCGCAAACCTGGCCGCCCACCGGATTGCCGCCGTTGCGTTACTCGATTCCCTCCACGGTGGCGCTGCTGATCAGCGTGGCAACGATGTGGTGGGCCGAGCACGGCATCCGCGTGGGGCGCCGGGTGGTCTCGCAGGCGGCGCTGGCGATCACCTTGTTGCTGGGCATCGCCTACGTGGTGCTGCAGTTCCTCGATTGGCGGATCGAGCCGTTCCTGATCAATGCCGACGCCTACAGCTCACTGTTTTACGCCATCACCGCCTTGCACGTGCTGCACGCGATCGCCGGCGAATTCATCCTGGTCGCGATGATCATCTGGAGCGTGCTCGGCCACATCACGCAGCAGCGCCATATCGCCATCGGCATCGCGGCGATGTACTGGTACTTCATCGTGCTGGTGTGGACCGCGATCTTCATCACGTTCTACATGCTGCCTTATATCGGACCAGGTTGAGGAGTGTTTCAGGTCATGCAAGAAGTCACCTACAGCAATCCACCGCAGGACGCGCGGTTGCCGGTCGGCCCCGCATTGACGTTTGCGGTGTTCGGCGCGCCGGCGGCGTGGGCGCTGCAACTCGGCGTGAACTATGCGCTGTCGGCGCACGCGTGCTATCCGATGGACATCCCGCTATTGACGCCGGTCTGGGGCCCCTTGTGGTGGATCCTGATCGGCATCGACATGGCCGCGATCATCGTCTCCGGCGGATCGTTCCTCGTCGCGCTCGGCCAATGGCGCAGATGGCGCGGCGCTTCGCTGCGGCACGTCGGCGAACGCCGCAACCGCCACATCGCGCAGTGGGCGGTGCTGACCAGCGCGTTGTTTTCACTCGCGGTGATCTTCACGATCGTGATGCTGTTCATCGAACCGGTGTGCAATGACTGAAGCAGGTGGCAAGGAATGCCGCAAATACTGACGGAATGGAGCTGGGAACCGTGGTCGCTGGCGTGCGCCGCGTTCGCCACGATCCCATACGTGATCGGCATGCTGCGCATGGACCGCGTGCAGCGCGCGAAGATCCTCGGACGGTTGCGGGCACTGTCTTTCTTCGCCGGCATTTTGATCCTGCTGCTCGCGCTGGAATCGCCGCTGGATGCAATCGCCGAAGACCTGTTCTCGGTGCACATGGCGCAACACATGCTTCTGCTGCTGGCGGTTCCCGCGCTGCTGGTGTACGGGCGACCGGTGGTCACGTGGTTGTGGGCATTCGACCTAGATGCACGCCGCGGCATCGTGCGTGGCTGGAACCGCTCGGGCATGCAGACGGCGTTCCGATGGCTGCTGCGGCCGCTGCTGGTGTGGCTGCTTTTGACCGCAGCGCTGTGTTTCTGGCACCTGCCGGGGCCATACGACTGGGCGGTGCGCCATGAATGGCTGCACGACCTGGAGCATCTGAGTTTCCTCGCGTTCTCGCTGGCGTTCTGGACCATCGTGATCGAACCCTATGGTCAGCGCCGCCGACTGGATTTCGGCGCGACCATCGTGTTCGTGGTGTCTTCGGGGTTCGTGATGAGCTTGATCGGCGCGATCCTGACTTTCGCCACCTCGCCGATCTACGCGGTGCATCTGCACACGACGCAAGCGTACGGCCTCACGCCCCTGCAGGACCAGCAACTTGCCGGCGCAATCATGTGGATTCCATCGAACCTGGTGCACGTGGCCGCGCTGTGCACCGTGTTCATGGCATGGTATCGCGCTGACCGGCGGCGCAACACCGCCCAGCCCCGCACCGGGCTTGTGGGTACGGCGGCATTGCATTCGCTGCACGTGCTGCCGTTGCTGCTGCTGGCGGCGTTCGCGATCGGTGTGCAGACCCGCGCGTATTCGCAAACGGCCGCATCCGTGGAATCCGAATCGCAGCGTGGCGCGCGCTTGATCCGGCATTACGGTTGCGGTTCCTGCCACGAGATCCCCGACATCAACGGCGCCGCCGGCCTGGTCGGCCCGCCGCTGACGCACTGGAGCAGGCGCAGCTACATCGCCGGCGTGCTGCCGAACGATCCGGACAACCTGGCGTTCTGGATCGCTCATCCGCAGCAGGTGATCAAGGGTGTGGCCATGCCGGACATGGATATCAAGGAAGACGAGGCGCGCGCGATCGCCGCGTACCTCGACTCGATCAAATGATTGGCTGGAGCGGCAGCGATCGAACCGAGGAATGAGTTCCGATCCAAGTGGTAACGTTTCATGGCAGGGAAGATTTCGCGTCTGCGGGATGTGCATCACGGCTGGTGGTGCTGAGACCGTGAAAGGCCGGGAATCGCGCGGTTTTCCCGCGCATGCGCAGGCCCGCCGTTTCAGGCGATGGCGGCGGCGCGTCGCTTCAGGATCGGAGTAAGCTGGCGGCCTGACGGACAGGCCGAGCCGTGCGCGTTTGGCCGGTTTGAACGGCTTTCGCAGCGGCCTATACTCGAAGCCCGTGCGGAGTCCATGGTCATGCAATGAACACGGAAAGTGGGACGCATGCCGGTCCGGGACAAGCTGCTCCCGAGTCTGCCCGCGAGCGGGGTGAACTCTTGCGGCCGCAGCCGTTCCTGCTTGCGCTTGCCGAGGCGTTGCGGTCGCTTGGCGACCCGCAGGCCATCCGCGCCGAAGCCGCGCGGCGGCTGGGCACGCACCTGCGCGCCGATCGTGCGTTCTACGCCGAAGTCGAGTCGCAGGGCGAGGCGTTCCTCGCTTTCGATTACTGCGGCGAAGGCGTCCCCAAGCTGGCAGGTCGTTATCTGCTGGATGATTTCGGCACGGCGGCGGCGGACGCCTTGCGGGCCGGACGCATCGTCGCCGTGCCGGACATCGAAAAATGGGACGCATTGACCGACGCGGAGAAGCAGCGCTGCCGGCAACTCCGGATTCGTGCGCTGTTGAAGGTGCCGCTGGTGAAGAACGGCCGGCTGACGGCCTTCCTGGCGCTGCACCAGTCGGGCCCGCGCCACTGGACCGCTGACGAGGAGGCGCTGGCGACGGACGTTGCCGAACGCACGTGGGCGATCGTCGAACGGGCCAAGGCGGAAGAGGCACTGCGCGAGAGCGAACGGAAGTACCGCGTCCTGTTCGAAAGCATGACGCAGACATTCTGCGAGGCCGAGCTCGTGCGCGATGCGCGGGGCAATGCCATTGACTATCGGCTGCTGCAGTGGAATCCCGCGTTCGAACGCCTGACTGGCATCCCCCCGGACGCGCCGATCGGCAAGCGGATGAGCGATGTGGGGGGAACGCCGGACCGCTGGCTGGAAGCAGCGGACCGCGTGGTGCGCTCGGGTCATTCTGAATACGTCGAGTACGAGCAGCCGGAAACGGGCCGCTGGCGCTCCGCCCACGTTTACGCGGTTGATGGTGACCGCTTCATCGCGCTGGGCGAGGACATCACCGACCGCAAGCGCGTCGACGTGACCACGAAGCTGCTTGCCGCAATCGTCGAGTCCTCCGATGACGCGATGATCCGCGAGGATCTGGACGGCATCATCCAGACCTGGAACGTGGGTGCGGAACGGATGTTCGGCTATGCCGCGCGGGAAGTGATCGGCAAGCCCTTCGCGATCCTGATGCCGTCGGACCGCGTGGACGAGGGGGCCGACATGATTGCACGCATCCGCAGCGGCCGGCGCGTGGACCATTACGAAACGGTGCGTCGGCGCAAAGACGGCTCGCTGCTGGACGTCTCGATCACCGTTTCGCCCATCGTCGACCACGCTGGCAGGGTGGTGGCGGCGTCCAAGATCGCCCGCGACATCACCCAGCGCAAGCGCGCGGAAGCTGTTGCACGTGAAAATGATGCCCGGCACCGGCTCTTGCTGAAACTTGGCGACGCCTCGCGCGATGGAATCGATGCCGAGGCGGTCGGCACCGCGTCCATGCGAATACTGGCCGGGCACATGCGCGTGGATCGCTGCTGCGTCGCGTATCTGTTGCGTGATGAGGACCGGGCGCGGCCGGGACCCGAATACCGCTGCGGCGATTTGCCTTCGTTGTTCGGGTCAGCCGGCGAGTTGCGCTTGTCCGACTTTCCAGTCTGCATGCAGCGGCTGGAAAACGAATCGGTTGCGATTGGCGACGTCGCGCGCGACCCGACGCTCGGCGAAGGTGAACGCGCGGCCATTCTGGCGATGCGCGGGATGGGCGCCTTGCTCGCGGCGCCGCTGCGTCTCGGCGAGGGAAATCGCGTGTGGGCGCTGGTGGTGGGTCAGGCCGGCCCCCGCGCGTGGACGGACGCGGAAGTCCGGCTGGTCGAGGACGTGGCCGAGCGCACCTGCGCGGCGATGGAGCGCGCGCGCACGGAGGCCGCGCTGCGCGAACGCGAGGCCGAATTGGAGCGGGCGAATCGCGCCAAGGATGAATTCATCGCGATGCTGAGCCATGAATTGCGCAATCCGCTGGCGCCGATCGCGACCACGCTGCAACTGATGAAGCTGCGTGAGCCGGACGTGTTGGTCCGCGAACGTGGCGTGATCGAAGACCAGGTGCAGCACTTGGCGGGGATGGTCGACGACCTGTTGGACGTGGCGCGCATCGCCAACGGCAAGTTGGAGCTGAAGAGGGAAAGGCTGGAGGTCGGGCAGCTCGTCGCGGCGGCGGTGGATGCCACCAGGGCCGCAATGGAAGGGCGCAGGCAATCGTTGCACATGCACGTCGAGGATGGCCTGATCGTCTCCGGTGACCGCCGCCGGCTGGTGCAGGTGCTGGTCAACCTGCTCGCCAATGCGACCAAGTACTCGCCGCCCGATCGCAATATTTGGCTGACCGCGACGGGGGAAGGCAACGAGGCGGTGCTGCGCGTGCGTGACGAGGGCCAAGGCATCGCCGCGGACGTGTTGCCGCGCGTGTTTGAATCGTTCATCCAGGACACGCACTTGCTCGATCGCTCACGCGGCGGACTGGGGCTCGGGCTGGCGATCGTGCATAACCTGGTGGCGTTGCACGGTGGCAGTGTCACCGCCGCCAGCGAGGGCCGCTACAAGGGCAGCGAATTCACCGTGCGGCTGCCGCTGCTGGAACGTGTGCGCGAACCCGGAGCGGTCTCGAACGAATCGGAAACGGCGGACGCGACATCCGCCGGCCGGGAGGCGGAACGGATCAAGGTGCTGATCGTGGACGACTACGCGCCGGCTGCGGACAGCCTGGCGTTGCTGCTCCAGGAAATGGGCTATCGCACGCATGTCGTGCACGACGGCGGGGCCGCGCTGGAAGCGATCAAGACATTCGAACCGCAGGTGGCGCTTATCGACATCGGCCTGCCGGTGATCGACGGCTACGAGGTGGCGCAGACGGTGCGGCGCATGCCGGGGCGCGACAAGCTGCCGCTGATCGCCGTCACCGGCTACGGTCAGGCCAGCGATCACGAGCGTGTAATGGAAGCGGGCTTCGACGAACACGTGGTCAAACCGCTGGACGCCGCGCGTATCAGCGAGTTGATCGAAAAGATGATGACGGCAGGATAGGGAAGGCTTGGACTTCTGGTGCCTTGTGCATCAGCGGTAAAGACACTGCACTCGGCTGCGCCGGAACGGCGGAAGGCTGGACAGGCCTTGGTTCGCTTGCGCCGATGCCGAGGTGCGGCTGGAACGCTCACGTCGCCTTGGGGTTCCTGACGATCTGTTCGATCGCAATACGTAGGTAGCGCCGCGCAAACACCGGCGGATGCCCGGCGAACACCGCCTTGGCGTTCGCGGCATCTTCATCGCTTGGCGCATACACGAACAGGAACGCGCCGCCGTCCGCGGCGTGCTGCTTGTCTTCGGTGGTGTAGCCCTTTTCGGTGCCGAAGATCTTGACCAGTTCGTTGTTGAGCTTGTCCATCGCGTTGCGATCGCCGCGCGATTCGAGCTGCGTCGCCACGAATCCGCCTGGCGCCGGGCGCACGTCCTCGGCGGCGACGCCGGATTCGCGGAACGCCGCCTCGGCGGCCTGCGCCGCATCCAGGCCGTCGTAGCCGGCGACGATGTAGTGCAGCGGATAGAAGACGCCCATCGACGTCTCGCCTTTCTTGAAGAAGTCCCATTGCTGTTCCATGCGATTTCTCCTTGGCGGCTGTATGTGATCCAGTGTGGACACCCGCGTCGAAACCATCACTGAATCCGGACATGGCCCGGTCACCACGGCGGCGGCACGGCGACGCGCGTGAAGTAGTCGGTCAGCATCAGGCCGATCATGATCGCCAGCCACAGGAATCCGACCGCTGCTGCCAGACGCAGCAAGCCGGTCGCGCGGTGCAGGTGCATGCAGAACACCATCAACATGAACGCCATCGCGAAGCAGATCGTCAGCTTGACCGGCAGGCGCACGTGCTGCCCGATCGGCGCGTAGGCAAGGCCGATGTTGATGGCGAGCAATATCAGCAATCCGAGCAACGCCAGTGCCGGCGTGCGTGCGGTTTTCTTGATGATTTCGCTGTTCATGACTGTGGCCTCACTTTTAGCAGCATTCTTTTGTCGTCATTCCGGGGCTGTCGCCGGTTTCATCGGCGACAGAACCCGGAACCCAGTGACTTTGCTCTCACTCGAAAAAGTCACTAGGTTCCGGATTCCGCCCGCGCGAGACACAGGCGGCTCCGGAATGACGAAAAGATGATCGTTCGCGCGATCCATTCACTACCTGCCAATCAGGTACATCAACGGAAAAAGAAATACCCAGACAATGTCCACCAGGTGCCAGTACAGGCCGGCCAACACCAGCGGCGTGGTGTACTCGCTGCGGATTTTTCGCCGCCACACGAGCGTGGCCACCGTCGCGATCACACCCACGCCGACCAGAACGTGCAGGCTGTGGTACAGCGTCATCGCGTAGTAAAGAAAGAAGAACAATTCGATGCCGCGCGCGTGCGGGCCGTGCTGCACGAAATCGACGCCCACCATCAGGTGTTCGTCGTATTCGTGGGAATACTCGACGCCGTGCAGCGCCAGGAACGCGACGCCCAGCAGCGCGGTGATCGCCAGCAGCACGACGACCACGCGGCGCGCGTCGAAGGTGATCAAGTTGACCGCGAAGGTGACGGTGGCGCTGCTCAGCAGCAGGATGGCGGCCTCGACGGCGCCGAACAGGATTTCGGTGTGGCGGCTGCCCAGCAGGAACGCTTCCGGATTGCGGACGCGACACACCGCGTAGCCCGCGAACAGCACACCGAAAAACAGCACCTCGGTGGCAAGGAACACCCACATCCCGAACTGCGCCGTCGCGTGCTGCTGGCCGGCGTCGTCGTACTGCTCGGCGACCTGGCCGCGCGCGCGCCGGCCTTGTTCGCGAACGATGGCGGCGCTGCCGTTCATGCCTGCGTCCCGGGCGCGGGTTCGTCGTAGGCGTAGGCCTTCTGCACCACCGGTCGCGCAAGGAAATTCTGCTTGGGCGGCGGCGAGGTGGTCTGCCACTCGAGCCCGCGCGCCCCCCAGGGATTGTCGGGCGCCCTTGCGCCGCGGAACAGCGACCAGCCGAGATAGATCACCGGTATCAGGTAGGAGATGGCGAGAATCGACGCGCCCGTGGACGAAAGTATGTTGAGTGTCTGGAACTCGGGTGGGTAGGCGTGGTAGCGGCGCGGCATGCCGAGGTAACCGAGCACGTATTGCGGGAAGAACGTGAAGTTGAAGCCGAAGAACATCAGGATCGCGGCGAAGCGCGCCCACGCTTCGGAATACAGGCGGCCGGTGATCTTGGGCCACCAGTAGTGGATGCCGCCGAGGTAGGCCATCACGGTGCCGCCCACCATCACGTAATGGAAGTGCGCGATCACGAAATACGTGGCGTGCAGCGGGATATCCAGCGCGGGCGCGGCCAGCATCAGGCCGCTCATGCCGCCGATCATGAACAGGCCGACGAAGCCCAGCGCGTACAGCATCGGCGCCTCGAAGCTGATCCGCCCGCGCCTGAGCGTCGCGGTCCAGTTGAACACCTTGATCGCGGACGGCACGGCGATGATGAAGGAGAGGATCGAAAACACCAGCGTGGCCGTCGCCGACATCCCGGCGACGAACATGTGGTGGCCCCACACCAGGAAACCGACCACCGCGATGCCGATCAGCGCGTACACCATGAATCGGTAGCCGAAGATCCCGCGCCGCGCGAAACACGGGATGATTTCGCTGGCGACGCCCATCGCCGGCAGGATCATGATGTACACGGCGGGATGCGAGTAGAACCAGAACAGGTGCTGGAACAGCAGCGGATCGCCGCCGAGCGCCGGGTCGAAGATGCCGACGTGCGCGATGCGTTCCAGCCCGATCAGCGACAGCGTCATCGCCAGCACCGGCGTTGCCAGCACCATCACCAGGCTCACCGCGTACATGCCCCATACGAACAGCGGCAGCTTGAACCAGGTCATGCCTGGCATCCGCAGCTTGTGGGTGGTGACGATGAAGTTGAGTCCGGTCAGGATGGTCGAGAAGCCGGTGACGAACACGCCCACCGCGACCAGGATCACGTTGGAGTTGGAGAACATCGTCGAGAACGGCGTGTAGAACGTCCAGCCGGTGTCGACGCCACCCAGCAGCAGGCAAGCGATCGTGAAGCAGCCGCCGATCACGAACAGGTACCAGCTCGCGAGGTTCAGGCGCGGAAACGCGAGGTCGCGCGCGCCAATCATCAGCGGCAGCAGGAAATTGCCGAGCGTGGCGGGGATCGACGGAATCAGGAAAAACCAAACCATCACCACGCCGTGGAAGGTGAAGGTCTTGTTGTAGGTTTCGGCCGAGAGCAACGCACCCTGTGGTTCCACCAGGTTGATCCGCATCATCGCCGCCGCGACGCCGCCCATGAAGAAAAACAGCGTGATCGTGATCGTGTAGAGGATCGCGATGCGCTTGTGGTCGCGCGTGAGCAGCCAACCCAGGAGGCCGGACCGGTGCGTGTAGAAGCTGCGCGGCGGTTCCAGTTCCGGAAGCCCCGGCGTGACGACGGTGGCGTTCATTGCTTGGTTCCCTCATGCGCGGGCTGCGTGCCCGGCCTGGTGGATTTCAGGTAGGCGATGATCGCGAGCACCTGGCTTTCGGTGAGGTCTCCCGAAAACGACGGCATGATCGGCGCGTAGCCGGCGACGATCTGCTTGTCGGGCAGCATGATCGAGTCGTGGATGTAGCGGTCGTCGGCGACGACGGTGCTGCCGTCCGACAAGTGCACGATGCGACCGTAGACACCGTCCAGGTCCGGCGCATGCACGGACGCGTTGGCGCCGTGGCAGCCGCTGCAGCCCTTGGCGCGGAACAGCGCCGCACCCTGTGCCGCGAGGCTGGTACCGGTGGCGTTGCGATCCAGCCAGCGCGCATACGCGCGCGGTGCCATCACGATCACCTCGCCGCCCATTTTCGAATGATCCAGCCCGCAGTACTGGGTGCAGTACAGCCGGTAGTCGCCGGTCTCGGTGGCGGTGAACCAGAGTTGCGTGTAGCGGTCGGGCAGCACGTCCTGCTTCACCCGGAACGCCGGCACGAAAAAGCTGTGGATCACGTCCTGCGAGGTCATCGTCAGCCGGATCGGCACGCCCAGCGGCACGTGCAGCGTGTCGATCTCCCGCTGTCCGGTCGGGTGCTGCACCTTCCACATCCACTGCTTGGCCACGACATAGATGGTTTCGGCGTTGGGCGGCGGCGTGCGGCTGCGCGCGTACAGCGTGAGGCTCCACACGAACACGCCCATGAAGATCAGGAATGGCACGGCCGTCCAGGTGAGTTCGACCGGCAGCGTGTCCTGCAAGAGCTGGCGATCGGCCGGCCGTCCCTTGCGATAGCGGATGCAGAACACGAACATCACCACGAACACGCCGATCGCGACGATCGCGCACAGCCCGACCATCGTCCACCAAAGCATGTCCAGCGGCCGCGCGTTGGTCGAGGCGTTGGGCAGCAGGTGCAAGAAGCCGCTGGCGCTCATGATTCCTCCTGCCGGCGATGCTTCTCGCTGCGACGCAGGAGCACGACGAGTCCGGCCAGCAACATCGCAAACGAAATGCCGAGCCCCTGCATGACCCGGTGGATCGTCAGCGTGTAGCGTCCCGTGGAGGTGTCGTAGCGGCAACACAGCAGCACCAGTCGGTCGATGATGTTGCCGACCCTTCCATGCGAGGCATCCACCAGCGCCAGCCGCAATGTTTCGGGTGGGAACTTCACGCCGAACAGGTATTGCGAAACCTTGCCTTCGGGTGTCAGCACCACCACGCCCGTCGCGTGGTCGAACTGGTCGGCGCGCGCATCGAACAGGTAGCGGAAGCCGATGCGGTGCATCAGCGGCGCGATCGACGCTTGCGGTCCGGTCAGGTAATGCCAGTGCTCCACGCCCGCGCCCGGATGGTTCGCTGCGTCCGTGTGCTGTGCGTGGCGGGCCGCGGCCGACGTTTCCTTCGGATCGATGCTGACCAGCATCACGTCGAATTGTTTGCCTGGAATGAAGCCGGTGCCGCGCACGCCATTGGCGACGCCCGTGCGTACGATGCTGCACAAGGTCTTGCAGGTGAAATACCCCGGCACCAGCAACAGCGGTTTGCCGCGCAGCAGGTCGCGCAGATGCACGGCCTTGCCGTTCGCCCCGCGGAACACCGCATCCAGTGGCACCTGTGCGCCGAGTTCCTGGTCGAAGCCGACGCGCTGGCGAAGGTCGACCGGTGCGCGCACATGGGTGGCCGGCGCCGCGGCGGGCGCGGGCACCGATATCAGCAGTGCCAGCAATACGGCAATCGTCCAGCGAGAACGTGCAGGCGTGCGCGACATCGTCATGGCCCTCGCGACGGTTGCGCGGTGCTGGCGGACGGTCGAGGCGCCGATGACGATCGCGCGTGCTGCGCCGCGTAAATTTGCATCGCACGTTCGACGGGAATGCGTGCGTAGTCGTGCTGCGCGTCCAGCCACCGGTATCCGGAAAGCAATGCCTGCTTGCGCGCACGGAATTGCGCGAAGTCGACCTGCGGGTGCGACTGCAGTCGCGGTTTGGGCGGGATGCGTGCCGGCCGCGCGGCAATTTCGGCGTGATCGGGAATCACCGCGCGGGTGAGGATGAGGTGAAGCCCGACAACGACGCCGATCACGACTGTGGCGAGGATCGCCACGCATATCAGGACCGCGCGGTAATGGATCGCATCCGGTTCGTGACCGAAGGGCTTTTCCGTCGGCTCAGCCATGCGAGCGCTCCATTTCTTCCGCCGCCGCCACCGGCACGGACAACATCTCGCGCGCGCGTCGCAATTGGCCGAGGTACGCGCACCACCACAGGGCGCCGAGGCCCAGTGGCGCGCACAGGTCGCTCCAGTGCAGCGTGAAGCCGTCGGGGCGCAGGCCGGGCACGGCCAGCCAGAACGCATCCGCAAGATTTGCCGCGACCAGCATGGTCGCGATTGCGCCCAGCGATGCGCGGCGGCGCTTGGCCGCACGAACGAGCAGCACCGCGAAGGGCAGCGCGAAATTGAACGCGATCAGGAACCACGCGAGATACCGCCACGACGTCAGCGTGCGGGGGATGTACCACGCGTTTTCGTCGGGCAAGTCGGCGATCCAGATGGTGAGATATTGCATGAAGGCGAGATACGACCATGCCAGCACGAACATCAGCAGCAGGTTGCCGAGGTCGTGCAGCACGTCCGGCCGGTCTCGATCGTCGGGTCCGCGCGGCCACGCCGCGACGGCGGTCGCCAGCGCGCACGCGGCCAACATCCAGCCGGTGCCCACCATCATGCCGAACACCGACGAGTGCCAGTGCGGCGTCAGCGACACCACCCAGTCGGTGGTGGCCAGCAGCGAGGTGAGGGCGAACACGATCAGGCCAGGCGTGGCGACGCGGCGCGCACGCACGCGATCGTCGAGACAGCGGCCAAACGCAAACAGCCAGCCGATCCACGCCGCAAAATAGACGACGGTGCGGACAATGAAAAAAGTTTCCGCGAGATACCAATCTTGCGCGTGTGCCTGCGCGTGTTGGGCGGGCGCGGTCCATGCGTACAGTGCGCGTATCCCGATCAGGACCGGGATGGCCGCAAGGGCCATCAGCGGCAGCACGCGCGCCGCGGCCAGCAACTGCGGGCGGATGAAATGACCCCACTCCCCGCCGGTGAGCGCGTGCGTCATCAACAACGCGAGGCTGCCGACGCTCAAGCCGGTGAAGAACAAGAACGCGAACAGGTAGGAAAGCATCGCCTGCTTCGGCTCGCGCCACAGGCCCAACAGCAGGCACGCCGCCAGGGCTGCGACGCCGACCCATACCGCGAACCATTGCGCAAGGGTGCGGGGCAGCCAGGCGCTCATGGCGTGGTCGCCTTCAGCTTCGCCACGTCGTCAGCGCTCAGGTCTGACTTCGGCGCATGCTGGCTCAACTGCAGCGCGCGGATGTACGCGACGATCACCCAGCGGTCGTGCGGGGAAACGCGATCGGCGTAGGGATGCATCACGCCATAGCCGTCGGTGATCACCTGATAGAAATGGCTGTCCGGCGCATTGCGCAGCGCCGCCGTGTGATAGCTCGGCGGGTGCGGAAAACCGCGTTCCGCGATCATGCCGTCGCCGTCGCCCACGCGGCTATGGCAGGGCGCGCAATAGATGTCGAAGCGTTGCCTTCCACGCGCGAGCAACTTCGGCGTGATCGGCAGCGGATTCGAATAGCCGGGCGAAGCGGCAGCGCCCGCCTGCGCGAGCGGCTTGCCATTCGCGTCGACGCCGGTGATCGGGCCTGCGGGGGGGACTAACTTGACGCGATCCATGCGGCCGCTGGTGGTGCCGGCCAGCGCGCCGGCGGAACGGGGCTGGGTGCCGGGCACCTGTGGCCGCGACGAATTGCCGTCCGGCCACAGCGGGCTCGAAGTCAACGGCTTGTACTTCGGCTGGTCGTACATTTCGTGCATGCCGCGCTCGCAGCCCGCCAGCGCTGTGGTCGCGAGCACGCACATCAAAAACCTTATTGCCGAAAGGGTCCGATATTTGCTCGTCATTCCGGGGCCATCGCCGGCTTTGTCGGCGATGGAACCCGACTGCGGTTGCAGGACTGCAGCCGCGAACGCCGAAGGCGGCCCAAAGAGCGAGCGCCAAGGATGGCGCGAGTCAACCCAGCGCCTTTTCGAGACCCGAAAAAAAGTCACTGGGTTCCGGGTTCGGCCCGCGATGAATCCGCGGGCCGCCCCGGAATGACGAAAGAGGGGGCAGCCTCGAATCATTCCTCAGCCACCTCCACCACCGA
>DATCSF010000109.1:0-8220 GCA_036568625.1 Rhodanobacteraceae bacterium
CTGTTTGGCGTGCTGGCCGAACGCGGCATGGATCGCGCGGGTCTCGGTGGGATCGTTGGCGGGCGTTGCGGTGCCATGGGCGTTGATGTAATCGATGTCTTCCGGCGCGAGTTGCGCGTCGCGCAGCGCCGCGGTCATCGCGCGCGCCGCGCCCGTGTCGGACGGCATCACGATGTCGCCGGCGTCGGCGCTCATGCCCGTGCCGGCGAACTCGGCGAGGATTTCCGCGCCGCGCGCACGCGCGTGGTCGAAGTCTTCCAGCACGATCACGCCCGCGCCTTCGCCCAGCACCAAGCCGCGCCGCTGCTTGCAGAATGGCCGGCAGGTGTCGTCGGCCAGCACGCGCATGGCTTCCCACGCGCGCAACACGCCGCGCGTCAGGCAGGCTTCGGTGCCGCCCGCCAGCGCCACGTCGGCGACGCCCGAGCGCACCAGCGCGAATGCCTGCGCGAACGCGTGGTTGGCCGAGGCGCATGCGCTCGAGACCGCGAAGCTCGGACCGGTGATGCCGAACTCGATGGAAACCTGCGAGGCCGGCGCGCTCATCATCCGCCGCACGATCGACAGCGGATGCAGCCGCGGATTGCCTTCGCCGTACAGGCGCTTCGAGCACTCGTCGTTGGTGACTTCGCCGCCGGTGCCGGTGCCGACTACGCAGGCGCTGCGCTGGCGCAGACCGCCTTGCGCGAAGTCGAGGCCGGATTGCGTGACCGCCTCGCGCGCGGCGACCAACGCAAATTGCGAGACGCGATCGAGCAGGATCAGTTTCTTCGAATCGAAATGCGCGGCCGGATCGAAGTCACGCACCTGCGCCGCCACCTTGACCCGCATGTCTTCGTTTTCGAATCCCGTGAGCGGCGCGATCGCGCTTTTGCCTTCGCGCATGCCGTCCCAGACCGTGCGCGCATCACGGCCCAGCGCGCAGATGGCGCCGACTCCGGTGATGACGACGCGGCGGTCCATGGCGAAACGGGTTTATGCCGCGGGCGGCGCCGGAGGCGTGGAACCGCCGGACACCTGCGGGTTCGCAGCCTTGTCCGCCAACAGTTTTTCCACGGTATCGACCAGGCCCCTCACCGATTCGGTGTCGAAGTTCGGATCGCGATCGGGCATCTGGATCTTGTAACGGTCCTCGATTTCGAAAATGATCTGGATGGCGTCCAGCGAGGGGATTTCGAGGTCCTTCAGGGTCGAATCCAGCGTGATCTTGCCCTCGTCGATCCCGGCTTCCTTGGCGATGATCGAGAACACGGTTGTTTGTACGTCGTCGCTCATGGAAGGCTCCGTTCGGCGTCGTTGCGCGGTGACACTGGCGGGGTGTGTTGTGCATCGCCGCCCAGCAGCAGAATACCAGTCACGATGATGATCGACCCCAGAATCTTTTCCCATCCCATGGGGTCGCCGAACACCGCCCACGATGCAAACATGATCGCGACGAAGACGATGGCACTGGTCGAAAATGCGGCGGACAACGTGGACTTTTCCAGGATGGTCATCCACACCGCGAACTGTCCGAGGTAGCAGGCCAGCGCCAGCCACAGCCAGGGGGTGGAAAGCGCCGCGTGAACCGATGGCCAGTCCGGTTTGAATGCGCCGACGTTGGCGCCCGCCATCTTCATTGCCACCTGGCCCAGCGTTTCGATGATCAGCAGCGCCGCCCATGCGCCGATCAGCGGCATCGGCGGGCGCCAGCGTGTCGGGGTTTGCGTGCGCATGCCGGGTGTTCCCTTGGTTGCGCGTCGGGGCGGTCCCGGCGTGGCCGGCGCTTCTTCGAAACGATCCAGGCTCGCCAGCTTTTCCAAGCGTGCGAACACGCCATCCACCACGCGGTTGCGGTGGTGGTACCACAACGCGTTGGCATGCAGTGTACTGCCGAGCCGCACCTTCTCGCGATACAGGCCTTGCCCGCTTTCGTACACGCCAATGCCTTCGCCGATGCAATATCGCACGTTTTCCAGCCAGCTCACATGGTAGAGGTTGTAGCGATCCATCGCCGCGTAATCCATGCCCAGGAACTTGTCGAGCAGGCGTTCGGAGTCGCGCAGCACAAGGTTGAAAGCGACCAGCCGGTCGTTCTCGGAATAGGTGACGCAGAAAGCGCGGCCGGGCATGTCGCGCAACACGTTGTCGAAGTACGCGGGCGTCAACTCCTCGAACGCGAGCTCGGCGTGTGCCAGGGTTTCGCGATACAGGCGCTGCACGTCGTCGGCAATGCCGATGACGTCGCCGCGCCATTCGATCCGTAGCGCCGCGCCTTCGCGGCGCTTGCGCCGCAGATCCTTGCGGGTGGAGGCGCCGAGCGAATCGAGATACGCATCGATGTCGTGCCAGCGCAGGTCCAGCGTTGCGCCCGGCAAGCCGGGCAGCGCGTGCAGGCCGTGCCGTGAACCAATCTGCTGCCACACCGGCTCGTCGCAAGGGGCATCCTTGATAGCCAGCATGCCGAGCTTTTGTTCGGCCGCGACGGTTTCCATTTGCGTGAGGATTGCATCCAGCCACGCTGCGCGTTGCTGCGGCGTCGAATCGGGTGCGAAACGGGCACGGCAGCGTTCGGTCACCGGCGAGCCGAGCGACAGCATCGGGACGCGCAGCAGACGCGGGAACAGTTTCGCCAGCGATCCGGTGAGGCGGCGCAGGCCGCTGCGCACCGTGGTGTCGAGGCGGTAATCGGTGACGAACGCGGGCACCGCCGCGAGCAATTTTTCGCCCTCGCACACCGCAAAATAAAGATAGCGAAAGCCCGCCAGGCCGGCGCGTTCGACCGCGCGCAAGTAGGCGTGGTCTTCCAGCTCGTGCGGAAACAGGTGGTTCCAGTCGACCGGCGCGAATGCGTCGATGGAGCCGTGTGCGGTGGTGGTAATCATGCCGCCGTGACGGTCGCCGCAGCGATGCGCGGCTGGGAGACGCGCAACGGGCTATTGGCAAGGATGCGGGTGAAGAAATCCGCCGAACGCGCGATCACCTTGTCGCGCTCTCCATCGACGGTGATCATGTGGTAGCTGTCGTTCAGCAATACGGTTTCGGTGGGGCCGGTGACGCGCCGCTCGATCAGGCGCGCGTTGCGTACGCTGGCGATGTCATCGTCGGCGGCGTGCATGATCAACGCGGGTGCGCGCACTTCCTGCAGGCGCGGGCGCACCCGCCACACCAGCTTGTGGAATTCCGCCAGCGATGGCCATGGATTGCCGGGCAGGCCCGCGGCCTCGCTCTGGCCGTCCAGCATCGCGCCGGCGATGCGCATTCGCACGCGTTCGTCCTTGATGCCGTACGGAAAACTTTCCATGAAGCGGCGCTGCTTGAAGAACCCCATGCCGCACACCAGCGGCAGCATGAACGACAGCCGCGCCATGCGCGGAATGGTCCAGCCGTCGTAGAAAAACGTGCTGCCGTACAAGCCGAGGCCATCGACCCATTGCGGGCGTTCGATCGCAAGGTTCAGCGCCAGCACCGAACCCATCGACAGGCCGGCCACGAATAGATGGTCGACTTCGCGGCGCAGGCGGTCCGCGCCCTCGAGCACGCTGCGCGCCCAATCGCGCCAGCCCGTTTTGATGAGATCGGCTTCGCTGCCGCAGTGGCCGGCCAACTGCATGCCGTACACGGTGAAGCCGGCACGGTTCAGGCCCTTGCCCACGAAACGCATTTCGGCCGGCGTGCCGGTGAGACCGTGGATCAGCAGCACCCCCGCGCGTCCGCCGCGCAGCAGGAAGTCTGCTTGTTTGAGCATCGATTGGGTCATGATTGTTCGGCTCACGCCAGGTTTTGTCCGGTTATCAGCGCCACGCCCACGACGATCGTGCCGATGCCAAGCCACCGGCGCAGCGAGATGCGTTCGTTCAGAACGTGGCGGCTGGCCAACACCACGCCGACGTAACCCAGCGCCGTGAACGGGAACGCGATGCTGAGCTGGGTGCGTGACAGGGCCGCAAACCACAGCACGAATTCCAGTGCATACACCGCAACGCCCAGTGCGACCCACGGCGAGTGGAATACCTTGTAGGCGAGCGAGGGGCCGTCGGTCCCCGCGGTCGCGTGGCCGACGCCGAGCTTGAAGCACACCTGGCCGGTGACGTCGCAGGCAACCGAGCCGAGCAGCAGCAACAAGGTGACGAGGGTGGAGGTCATGGGGGGAAGGTGACGGCGCAGGCGTCGATCAGTGTTCGCGCCAGTTCGCAATCGGTGCGTGTATTGTCGTCGATTCTCTGCCGGTCCGTTGTGCTGCGCGCCGGTTGATCCATTCGTGCCTCGATGCGCTTCAACCAGTTGGCGTATCGCGGTGGCGAATAGGCGCCACAGATGTCCGCGCCCAGAAGCCGTTTGCGCTGTCCGACCGCGCGCAGCATGGCCGTCAATGCGGCCAGCGGCATGCGGCCCTGATCCCAGTTGGTCAGCGCCTCGTGTTCGGGCAGTACGTCCTTGTCGATCGTGATCCAGACCGCCTCGGTCGGGATCGCGTCGAGCACCATGCGTATAGCATCCTCCAGTTGCCTTTCGCCGAGGTTTCGCCAGACGATCCGGCCGTCGCGCCACTCATGTCCGGGGCCGTCGGCGATGCGGCGGCGCACCCGTGAAGGGTCGTGCTGCCACGGGAACAGCACCAGCCGCCCGGTAGCGAGCGCTCGCAGATTGCCGCCCTTGCGGCCCGGGCTCACCAGGTCATCGCTGCAGGGGCCGACCGTCACCACCCGTTCGAGATTGGGCAGCGCCAGCACCCGGTTCACCCAGGAACCGCAGTGCCAGCGCGGCGCGAGGCGCACCCAGTCGGGATGGTTGTCGAAGTGCAGCAGCGCAAAAGGCTCGGCCACTCGCTCGACCAGGAGCGCGGCGAGATGATGGAAATCGCCCGAACCCAGGAACGTGATCGACGGACGCGGGTCGCGCGCCGCGGCGATGCGCCTGCGGGCGGCGTCGATGTTTTTGCGCCGGCTCCACAGCCGCAACGCAGGACCGAGATCGCGCAAATCGACGTGTGTTACCGACGCCCACGCCGCGGCGGCGGTCAACGCTTTCGTGTCGATGCTGCCGTCGGTGTCGAGGATGCGAAGGTGAACACGCGCGTTCATCGACCGATGTTATCCGCGGTCGCTTTGCGACTGCTTACGGTTCGAGGTCATGTCTTTCCGCCCGCGCGGGCACAGGAGCGGGTTCGCTCACGCAAGCCGTCGGCGAACCCCTTGGCCGCGAGCGCATCCATAGCCCGTGGCTGGGCGGAGGACGTGTTCGCGGAGTGGTTTTTCTCCTGATGGCTTCTTTTTGGCCAAACAAGGAGAAGTCACCCGCGCCCCGGGAGGGGCGCGAAAAAAAGACAGGGGATGTCGTCCGGGTGGCGCAGGGCGTTCAGACGGCACGGGGGCGGTCAACCCGCCAATCGAACCTTGACGCGCTGCGACAGCGCGCCCATGTCGGCGCGGCCGGTCGCGCGTTCCTTCAACAGCGCCATGACCTTGCCCATGTCGCGCGGCGAGGTGGCGCCCGCGTCGCTGATGCATTGCGCGATCAGCGCATCCAGTTCAACGTCCGTGAGTTGCTCCGGCAGATAACCTTCGATGACGCCGATTTCGTAGCGTTCCTGCGCGGCGAGGTCCTCGCGCTGCGCGGCTTCGTACTGCGCGACCGAGTCGCGGCGCTGCTTCAGCATTTTTTCGAGCACATGCAGCACGGCCGCGTCGTCCAGCGTGATGCGTTCATCGACTTCGCGCTGCTTGAGCGCGGCGAGGATCAACCGGACCACGCCGAGCCGCGGCTTGTCGCCGCCTTTCATCGCGGCTTTCATGTCATCGGTGATGCGGGTCTTGAGTTCGCTCATGGCAATTCCGAATCGATGGCGACCAATGCAAAAAGCCGGTGCCGCAGGGCGGCACCGGCTGAGCAATCGCAGGTTGCGCGCCTTGGATCAGTACAGGCGCTTGCGGCGCGTGACTTCGCGGGAGATGCGACGCAGGTGGCGCTTGACCGCCGCAGCGCGTTTGCGCTTGCGTTCCTGGGTCGGTTTCTCGTAAAACTCGCGCTTGCGCGTTTCGGCGAGCACGCCGGCCTTTTCGCAGGTGCGCTTGAAGCGGCGCAGGGCGATTTCGAACGGCTCGTTCTCGCGGACTTTGACGCTGGGCATGGACGCTCCACTTGGTAAACTGGCCCGCTTGTGCGCGGGTGAGCCGCAAAGTATACCGTGATCGACATGTCCAATTCAAAGCCTCCGGTACCCGGTCCGGTACTGGGTATCGAGAGTTCCTGCGACGAAACCGGGGTGGCGGTTTATGAACCCGGCCGCGGGCTGCTGGCGCACGCGCTGTATTCGCAGGTCGCCCTGCATGCCGAGTATGGCGGGGTGGTGCCGGAACTCGCCAGCCGTGACCACGTCAGGAAGGTGCTTCCCCTTTTGCGCCAGACACTTGCCGACGCCGGCCTGAAAATTTCGGACCTGTCGGCGGTGGCCTACACGGCGGGCCCCGGTCTGATCGGGGCGCTGCTGGTCGGGGCCTCCGTGGCGCGTTCGCTGGCCTGGGCATTGGAGCTGCCAGCGATCGGAGTGCACCACATGGAGGGGCACCTGCTGGCCCCGTTGCTGGAGGAACCCGCACCCGGCGCGGAACCCTTGGCGCCGCCGTTCGTAGCGCTGCTGGTCTCGGGGGGCCATTCCATGCTGGTCGGGGTCGACAAGATCGGCAGCTACACGATCCTCGGCGACACGCTCGACGACGCCGCCGGCGAGGCCTTCGACAAGACCGCCAAGCTCATGGGCCTGCCGTATCCCGGCGGGCCGGCGCTGGCGAAACTGGCGGAGTCGGGGGACCCGAAGGCGTTCCGGTTTTCACGCCCGATGACCGATCGGCCCGGACTCGATTTCAGTTTCTCGGGCCTCAAGACCCAGGTGCTGCTGGCCTGGCGCGACAGCGATCGGGCCGTGTCCACCAAGGCCAACATCGCGCGCGGCTTCGAGGAGGCCATCGTTGAAACCCTGGCGATCAAGTGCCGGCGTGCATTGGCGCAAACCGGCTACAAGCGCCTGGTGGTCTCCGGTGGCGTGGGCGCCAACAAGCGCCTGCGCGCACAACTGGCCGCGGCGGGGCAGCGCGAAGGCTTCCAGCCGTATTTCCCGCGTCTGGCCTTCTGCACCGACAACGGCGCGATGATTGCGCTGGCGGGCTCGATCCGGCTTGCGGCCGGGCAGACCACCGGCCCCGGGATTCGCGTGCTGCCGCGCTGGGATTTGCAGTCATTGCCGGAAGTGGCATGAGGATGGATACCGTTTTCATCGAGCGGCTCACGGTCGAAACCGTCATCGGCGTCTACGACTGGGAGCGCGCCGCGCGCCAGCCGGTGGTGCTGTCGGTATCGCTCGCCTGTGATGCGGGCACTGCGGCGGACGACATCGATGGCACCGTCGACTACGGCGCGGTCGTCGAGACCCTCAAAACGTTCGTGTCGGCGCGCAGCGACGGCCTGCTGGAAACGCTGGCCGATGCCTGCGTCGCCATGCTGCACCGGCAATTTCCGAAAGCGCGCGCGATCGGGTTGCGCATCGAGAAGCCCAATGCCGCGCATAAGCTCGGTTGCGAACGCGTCGGTGTCGAAACCCGGCGCGAGTTCGGCTGACGTGTCCACCCGTCGGTATCTGTTGCTGCTGGGTTCGAACCTTGCGGAGCCGGAACGCATGCAGCAGGCGTTCGAACGCCTGGCATCGCTCGGTCACGTTACGCCGTTGACCGCGATCGAACGCATGCCGGCGCGCGGCGATGTTGCCCGGTTTTACTACAACGCGCTTGCGGCGCTCGATTGCGACCTGGGCCGGGAGGCGCTGCGCGCACAACTCAAGCACATCGAAACCGGTTTGGGGCGCGTGCGTGGCGGGACCCGCGACGTGGCGATCGATATCGATCTTTTGGCCATGCGGGAAAACGGACACTGGCAAGCCGACGTGCACGCGCTGGCCAAACGCGAGTTCGTGCAAACGCCTGCGCGGGAATTGATCGAAGCCGCAGGGATCGCGATCGAGGGTGGCGGTTAGGGCAGGGGTTTCTGGGTGGCCCGGGCAAGTCCCGCCTGCGCCCCCCGGCGATGCCTACAACCCGGCCTCGCGCGCATCCTGCGCGCGGTCGCGGTGCACGCGCTGCACGGGAACCTTGACGCGGTGGGGGGGCATGACTTCCACTTCGTCCGAAAACATTGCGAACGCGGTGCGCGCGACGTGGCGGGTGTCGTACCACGCATACGTGCCGACAC
>DATCSF010000110.1:0-6468 GCA_036568625.1 Rhodanobacteraceae bacterium
GCCTTGGCCCAGGCGCGGTACGCGGCCACTGGCGTCGGGGCGCCGGCCACCAGCAGGCGATGCCGGGCACGACTGCCGGTGCCGAGCAGGCCTGCGCTTTTTGCGTCGGCCAGCGCCATCACCGCGCGCGGCGCCAGTGCCACCAGGTCGCCGCCGCCCGGCTGCTGCTCGATCTCTCCGGTGATCACGAGGTCGACGCCGCCGACCTGCACGCGTTCCCCGGTTGCGAGGCCCAGCGCCACCAATGCCCGATGGTCGAGATAGATTTGGCCTGCAGACGGCGCGTGCATCGATCGATCGGCCCCGTCGTGGCGGGCAAGGACGAGCTTGCCGCGCAGCGGCCACGCCGCATCGGCCGCGACCACTTGCAACAACTGGCTGCGATCGTTCACAAACGCGACGCTGGGGAATTCGGCGAGCGCGCTGGTGCGAAGACCGAGCGCGTGTGCGCGCTGGACGAATTCCGCCGACAGCGGCGTGGCTGCGTTGATGCCGAGGTCGCCGCCGATCAATTCGGCTGCGCTCATCACCACCGCCCGCTGGACGCGTGCGGCGAGGGTGGCGACCGCGCCGAGCGCGACGACCGACAATAACAAGGCGCCGATCAGCGTGCGCAGTTCCGGCAGCCGCCATTCGCGGCGCAGAGTGCGAATGACGAATCGCGCCGTGATCATGTCGCGTGCATCCGCAAACGCCCGTCGACGAGGTCGTGGATGCGCGCGCAGCGCCCGGCCAGCGCCGGGTCGTGCGTCACGACGACCAACGTCGTGTGGTGTTCGCGGTTCAGCGCGAACAGCAGGTCGGCGACCGCGTCGCGGCTGGCGTGGTCGAGATTGCCGGTGGGCTCGTCGGCGAACAGGATGCGCGGTTCGTGCACGAATGCGCGTGCAATCGCGACGCGTTGCTGTTCGCCGCCCGAGAGCTGGCGCGGGTAATGCGCACGGCGCGGCTCGAGCCCCACGGCGGCCAACGCCTTGCGGGCCCGCGCAGCCGCGTTGGGCGTGCCGTCCAACTCCAGCGGCAGCATCACGTTTTCCTCGGCCGTCAGTGCCGGCAACAGATGGAAGGACTGGAACACGAAGCCGACCAGCTGCAGGCGCAGCCGCGCGCGCGCTTCCTCGTCCATGGCGTCCAGCACGTGGCCATCCAGACGAACGCTGCCGCGGCTTGGCAAATCCAGTCCTGCCAGCAATCCAAGCAGCGTCGTCTTGCCCGAACCCGACGCGCCGGTGATCGCCACGGTTTCCCCGGCATTCACATCCAGGCTGACATCGTCAAGAATGTCGAGGCGGCCCGTCGGTCCTTCGACGTGCTTGCCGATGTCCTTAGCGGAAATGAGCCTCATGTCTGCCCGCCTGTCATGCATCGTGGTGTGCCTTGTTTTGTGGGTGGCGCTGCCGCCGGCGCACGCCGCGCAACGGCGCAACATCCTGCTGCTGGGCGATTCGCTCTCCGCCGCCCACAACATCGAACTGGGTGCGTCGTGGCCGGCGCTGTTGCAAAAACGTCTTGCCGATATGCGTCCGCCGCGCACGCTGGTCAATGCCAGCATCAGCGGCGAGACGACCGGATCCGGCCGCGCGCGGCTTCCGGCTTTGCTGGAACGGTACCAGCCCGGCATCGTGGTCCTGGAACTCGGCGGCAACGATGGCCTGCGCGGCTTGCCGCTGGCAGCGATCCGCTCCAATCTTGCCGCAATGGTTCACGAGGCGCGCGGCAGCGGTGCCCGCGTGCTGCTGCTCGGCATCGAATTGCCCTTGAACTACGGTCCGCAATACCGCGCCGGATTGCGTGCGATTTATGCGGACCTCGCGCGCGAGAACCACGCGGCCTTGGTGCCGTTCCTGCTCGATGGCATCGCGCTCGATCCCGAGCTGCTGCAGCCGGACGGCCTGCATCCCACGGCCGCCGCGCAACCTCGAGTGCTGGCGAACGTCTGGCCGGCGCTGGCCCCCATGCTGGCGACGGGGCACCAGCACGCGCAACCCGGGTGCAGCTCCGCAGCGGGGGAATTCGGGGATTTTTGGGGAGCGCGTGATCCACGCGAGTGGTGATCCCGGATTTCCGCTGCGCGCCATCCGGGCCACGCGACACGCCTCGTCAGGGGCGAAGGGCAGGAGGTAAACGAACGCCCAACGATTCGCCGGCTCGCGTTTTTTTTACAATTCGTTCAGCGACGCGGACCGAGCATCTACAAACGCTTCGCGCGACGAGGGCGCGTGCAGGAAGGGCTTTGCATCCACGTCACCACTCGCTGGAGGAGACCCTCATGTCGCGTTCACATCGTTTGGCTGTACACAATCGTGTCCACCTGGTGCTGGCCATCGCCGCTGCACTCGGTGCAGGCGCCCTCATCGCGCCGCGCGCCGCACATGCCGATGCCTGGGCCAACACCGCCACCCAGGCCACACCGCTGCCGGCCGACATCATCGCCGTTCCGGTCGATCCGGCACAGCGGATCCACGTCGTGGTCGGGCTGGTGCCGCGCAACAAGGCGCAGCTCGACGCGCAGGTGGTGGCCGTTTCCACGCCCGGCAATCCGCAGTTCGAGCAGACGATCACGCCGGCGCAGTTCCTTGCCGACTATGCGCCGTCAGCGACAGACGTGGGCCTGGTCGAAAATTATCTGACGGGTCTCGGTTTCACCAACTTCGAGACCTCGGGCAATAATCTCACCGTCAGCGCATACGGCAGTGCCGAAGCGGTTGAAAACGCCTTCAACACCAGCCTCGTGTCGTTCAACTACCAGGGCCGGAACGTGTTCGCGAACACTTCGCCGGCCCAGGTGCCGTCATCGCTCGCCGGCATCGTCTCGGCGGTGGTCGGGCTGCAGGACTTCGGCGTGATGACGACCCCGCTGGTACGCAGCACGCCGCAGAACCCGATCACGACACCGCCGTATTCCGGTCCGCAATACCAGATCGCCTACGATGCCGGCACCACGCCGACCGGCCACAACACCACCATCGGCATCGTGACCGAGGGCGACCTCACGCAGGTGCCGAAGGACCTGCGCCAGTACGAAAAGGAGTTCAATCTGCCACAGGTCCCGTACCGGATCGTGCCGACCGGCCTGCAGTCGAGCGACACCGCCGGCCTGGACGAGTGGGACCTCGACAGCCAGGCCTCCTCGGGCATTGCGCAGGACCTGAAAGAGATCATCTTCTACAACGCCGGCTCGCTCGCGGATGCCGACCTCACCCCGGCCTTCGAGCGGATCGTCAGCGATGACCAAGTGAAGGCGGTGAACATGTCCTTCGGCGGCTGCGAGACGCTGGAGTACCTGAGCGGCGCCATGTTGCTGGACGACATCGCCTACGAGCAGGGCGCCGTGGAAGGCATCACCTTCTTTGCGGCCTCGGGAGACGGCGGCGCCTCCTGCCAGTTGATCGTCAATGCCGGCCAGCCGGTGGTGCTGAGCGCGGTCGAATATCCCGCATCGTCCGAGTACGTCGTCGCGGTCGGCGGTACGTCGCTGCTCACCAATCCCGGTTACACCTACGACACGGAGACCGCTTGGGTCTCCGGCGGCGGTGGCAGCAGCGTGTGGGAATTGCCGGGCGACTGGACCAGCGGCGTGATCCCGCCGACCAACACCACGGGCGGCCTGCGTGCGGTCCCGGACATCGCGATGGTGGGCGATCCGAACATCGGCGGCGCCGATGTGGTGGTGAACGGCAGCGATGAGGGCGTGGGCGGCACCAGCCTGTCCTCGCCGCTGGCGGTGGGAAGCTGGGCGCGCATGCAGACCGCGCACGGCAATTGCCTGGGCTTCGCGGCACCGGTCCTTTACGCCACGTTCGGGCAGCCGTTCGGCACCGCCGCCAGGGACTTCCACGACATCATCGTCGGCGACAACTACCTGTATCCGGCAGCACCGGGTTGGGATTTCACGACCGGCCTCGGCACCTTCGACATCAGCGCGGTGAACGCGCAATTGCCGGCCTGCCGCGGGAAGTGAGCGGCGGGACCGGCAGCGGGACGGGGCAATCGGATTGTTGCCTGATTGCCTCCGTCCCTGTCGAGCGGGATGGCTACGGGCTGTCCAGTTTGTCCAGGAAGTTGCGCCGCCACGCTGCAATGTCGTGCCGCGACAAATGCTCGAACATCGCCGCCCAGCGCTCGCGGCGTTCCGCGAGGGACTTCGTGAGGCCTTGGCCGGTGCCTTCGACCAAGGGCTTCGGAAATTGCGGGAATGGAAAAAACAACCCCCGTTGCCGGGGGTTGTGGGAATCGATTGGGCCGTGGCTTCAAGCCATGCGCCGGCGCAAACCAAGGAAGAAGCCGATCATCAACACACCGGCTCCGAAAATTCCCAGCCCCGCCGGTTCCGGGACGTCGATGGGTGGGGTTGTGGTGCAGGCCCCGCTGCTGCTTGCGCCGCTTCCATTCCCGGACACGATCCAGCCGCTGCATCCGCCGGTGATGCCTTGCACGTGTGCCACCGACAACCAGCCGCTGTCGTTGGCCGAGAACGGATCGCCGGTCAGGGCATGCTTGAAGGTCAACTCGTACACCACCGAATCGTCAGCATCAAAGCGGTTGCCGGAAGACCAGCCGAAGGCCAGATTGAACATTCCGGGCACCGGACCGGTGTTGTAGCTGCCGCCGAACAGCGTGTTGTTGTCCGCGCAGATGCCGGAAGTGCAAGTAACCGAGGCGAGCGATTTGTCCAGATAAAACGCCCATCCGGTAACCGCATTCTTGCTGTTCAGGCCTTGCAGGAAATCCGACGCGCTGAGGTTGGAGGTGAGCGTGAGGGTGCCAGTGGTCGAACCTTGCTCGGAGGTGAAGGTGGCGGTTAGCCAAGGACCCGTTCCATCCGGCGTATTGCCGGCGAACACGGTGTCAAGGTTGATCGTGGTCGAGATCGGGATCGTGTCCGCATGCGCTGGTGCGACCGCGCCCAGTGCGAAAACCACCATGAGCATCATGAAAACCGAAAAATTCTTCATCGAAGTTGCTCCGTAGGGGTGTTGGCGTCGCCGAATCACCCGGATTCCGGCGCGACCGGCAGTAGCGTCGCCATGGGCGCACCAATCCGAGCAACTTCCGTGCCACCCTTTATTTGATTGGATTATTTACGAGTCGACTTCAAACTGAATGTAATGTTGTTCGGCGGACCTTTTCCTCAGATGTCTTTCATGGCGTTATTAACGTATTGTTTTTACAGTGATTATTGAGTTTTGGCCGCAACCATGAAGGTGTAAAATCTACCGACAGTTGGCGGGCGCTTGCAATCGCCCCAATCATCCCGTCGCGAGGGCGGCCAGCAAGTTGCGCCGCCAGGCCGCAAGGTCGTGTTTCGAAAGATGCTCGAACATCGCAGACCAGCGCTCGCGACGTTCCTTCAGCGGCATCGTCAGGCCTTGTTCGATGCCTTCGACCAGGCCTTCGGGGTCGTAGGGATTCACCAGGACCGCCTGTGACAATTCGCCGGCGGCCCCGGCGAACTGCGACAGTACCAGTGCGCCGGGATCGTCGGACGGTTGTGCGGCCACGAATTCCTTGGCGACCAGGTTCATGCCGTCGCGCAACGGCGTGACCAGCGCAAGTTGCGCGATGCGGTAGAAGCCCGCCAGCGTGGATTGCGCGAAGCTGCGATTGACGTAACGGATCGGCACCCAGTCCGGATCGGCATAACGGCCGTTGGTGGCGCCGGCCGAACGTTCCAGCTTGGACCGCAATTCCCGGTACTCGGGTACTTCCTCGCGCGAGGGCGGTGCGATCTGCAGGAACGAAACCCGTGAGCGCCATTCGCGATGCTCGGCCAGGAAGCGTCCGAACGCCTCGAAGCGCCGCGGCAGGCCCTTGGAATAATCCAGCCGGTCCACGCCGATCGCGAGCTGGCGGTCATTCAGACTGGCGTGCAGCTTGCGCACCGCGGCATTGCTGATGGCGAATTGCGACTGGCGTGCAACCTCGGCGGTGTCGATGCTGATGGGAAATGGCGCGACATGCGTGCGCCGGCCGCCCAGTTCAATATCGTCGCGCGAGCGGGTCGCGCCGAGTTCGCGGGCGAAATAATCGAACAACGCGCGTGCGTCATCGCGATTCTGGACGCCGACCAGATCGCATGCGCTCAAGGTGGCCATCAGGTCGGCGTGACAGGGCAGGTTGATCAACAGTTCCGGCGGCGGCAGCGGGATGTGCAGAAAAAAACCGATGCGGGCGCCGACGCCAAGCCTGCGCAGTTCCGCGGCCAGCGGGATCAGGTGATAGTCGTGGATCCAGACGCGGTCGTCGCCGCGCAGCAGCGGCGCCAGTTTCTCCGCGAACAGTTTGTTGACCTCGCGGTAGCCCGTGTATTGCGCGCGGCTGTATTGCATCACCGTCGGCTGGAAGTGCAGCAGCGGCCACAGCGTGCGGTTGGCGAAGCCGAGGTAATAGGTTTCGTATTCCTCGCGCGTCAGGTCCAGCAGCGCGTAGTCGATCGCGCCTGCACTTTCGCGATGCAGGGCGCGTTCG
>DATCSF010000111.1:0-7823 GCA_036568625.1 Rhodanobacteraceae bacterium
CTATATCGATGAGGCCTATGATGCCGACCGGTTGACGCAGATCCTGACCGACGTCGCCGACATCATCGGCGCGAACATCCTGAACATCGCGCGCCAGGACTACGATCCGCAGGGCGCGTCGGTGACGATCCTGATTTCCGAGCATCCGGTGGTGGAAAAGCTCGGCCGCGACATGATCTCGGACGCCGTGGTCGCGCATATGGACAAGTCGCACATCACCGTGCACACCTATCCGGAAACGCACCCGCACAACGGCATCGCGACTTTTCGCGCCGACATCGATGTCGCCACCTGCGGCGTGATCTCGCCGCTGAAGGCGTTGAACTACCTGATCGACAGCTTCGAGTCGGACATCGTGACCATGGATTACCGGGTGCGCGGCTTCACCCGCGACATCCACGGCAAGAAACACTACATCGACCACAAGATCAACTCGATCCAGGATTACCTCGCCAAGCACATCCGCCAGAAGTACGAGATGTTCGACGTCAACGTGTACCAGGAAAACATGTTCCACACCAAGATGCACGTGAAGGACTTCGACCTCGACACCTATCTGTTCGAGGCGCACGCGGATGATCTTTCGTTCAAGGATCGCCAGCGGATCGAGTCGCTGCTGAAGCGCGAGATCGAAGAACTGTTCCACGGCCGGAATTTGATGTGATGGGCGCGCGCAACGCTGCTGCGCTGCTGGCCACGTCCGTGTGGCTCGCCCTTCGGGCCGCCTGAGGCGTTCGAATCGCCGGGCCTGTCGATTTGGTCGGCAGCTTGCGTGCCGGCGGCGCTCCCCACGCTCACGTTCTTTTGCGTGTACCTCCGCTGGCTGCGCTCAGGCGATCCGCAATCTGCCGTTGCTCGCGACGCGTTGCGCATCGCCCATTCAGCCTGGCAGCGTTGTATCTACAAGCGATAAGCCACCGCCTTCATCACGCCGCTGGCGCAACGCATCAATGTTGGAATCGGCGGCGGCAGCTTCTGGCCGCCGCGCGCCAGCGCATTGTCGGCGTGGCGCGCTTCGTCGGCCTGCATGGTGGCGAGGATGGCACGCGAACGCGTGTCGATGGCCGGCAGGCGTTCCAGGTGATCGCCAAGGTGGGCTTCCACCTGGCGTTCGGTCTCGACCACGAAGCCCAGGCTCCAGCGGTCGCCGGCCAGCGCCGCCAGCGCGCCGATCGCGAAGCTGCCGGCGTACCACAACGGGTTGAACAGGCTGGGGCGGTCGTCCAATTCGCGCAGGCGCTCGGCGCACCACGCGAGATGATCGGTTTCCTCGGCGGCAGCGGCTTCCAGATGCGACCGGGTCGCCGAATCGCGGGCCAGCGCCGCCTGGCCGTCGTACAGCGCCTGCGCGCAAACCTCGCCGGTATGGTTCACGCGCATCAGGCCTGCGGCATGGCGGCGGTCCTTCGCGTCGAGTTCGGGTAGCGGCTGGACTTCGCCTGGCGAGGGCCGGCCCGAAACGGCCGCACCGGCGACGGTGTCCAGCGCGCGCTGAAATCCGGCCAGCAGGCGATCAAGTGGGTTAAGATGACGGACATCGGTGTTCATGCGGCCCATTGTCGCGCACCCGCGTTCCTAGGCGCTGAATTCTGCGCTGCCGCGGAGGATCAGTCCGGACGACCAAGCCTGCCGCGCGCGTCGCTTCGGGCGGTGCGGCGCTTGCGCGGAGCCCGCAGCGCCGTTATCCTTGCCGGTCTTTCGTTGCTGTCAACCCTGTCGCGCCCCCGTGGCGCGACCCGCATCACGTGCGGACAAACAATATTACGGATCGTTCCCATGAAGACGTTCAGCGCCAAGGCCGAGGCGGTCAAGCGTGACTGGCTGGTTGTCGATGCCGATGGCAAGACCCTGGGCCGGCTGTGCTCGGAAGTCGCGCGCCGCCTGCGCGGCAAACACAAGCCGGAATTCACCCCGCACGTCGACACCGGCGACTATATCGTCGTGGTCAACGCCGAGAAGGTCGCGGTGACCGGCAACAAGCTGGAAGCCAAGAATTACCACCGCTTCACCGGTTATGTCGGCAACCTGAAGACCACCAACCTCAAGGATCTGCTGGCCACGCATCCCGAGCGCGCGATTGAATTCGGCGTCAAGGGCATGCTGCCGAAGAACCCGCTGGGCCGCGCGATGTTCCGCAAGCTCAAGGTGTATCGCGGCGCCGAACACCCGCACACCGCACAACAGCCCAAGGCGTTGGAGATCTGATCATGGCGACCCTGCAACAAAATTCCGGCACCGGCCGCCGCAAGACCTCTGCCGCGCGCGTGTTCCTGCGCAAGGGCAACGGTCAAATCCTGGTCAACGGCAAGCCGCTGGACCAATTCTTCGGCCGCGAAACCTCGCGCATGATCGTGCGCCAGCCGCTGGAGCTGACCCAGATGGCCGACAAGTTCGACATCAAGGTCAACGTGGCGGGCGGCGGCATCACCGGTCAGGCCGGTGCGATTCGCCTGGGCATCGCGCGCGCGCTGGTCGAGTACGATGAGACCCTGAAGGCGTCGCTGCGCCGCGCCGGGTTCATGACCCGCGACGCCCGTGCGGTCGAGCGCAAGAAGGTGGGTTTGCACAAGGCTCGTCGCGCCACCCAATTCTCCAAGCGTTGATTGTGCGATCGTCCATGATCGCCGTTTCGGAGGACCCCGCGGCAGTTTGCGGATCCCCGGTCGGCGACCATCGGAGCGCCCTTCCATGGGCTGACATTGAGGTTGTTTTGCGATCAGCCGTGGTCGCTGCTTTGTTGAGGTAGCGGGTCACGGGTGCCGTTTCTTGGCTGTGGAGACCAGAACAGCCATCCGTGGCCGGAGTTTTCACAACCCGCTTCGCACGCAGCGTCGCTTGATTCGCTCTAAAATCAGTCACGAAGCCCCGTCGCCAAGTGGTAAGGCACCTGACTCTGACTCAGGCATTCGGTGGTTCGAATCCATCCGGGGCTGCCAAATCCGCCAATCGCGATCTGCGATTGGCCGTAAAGATGCAAAGCCCGCCATCGGCGGGCTTTGTCGTTTCGGGGCAGTGCTCCCGCCCAATCGTCACGAAATGTGAAAAAAGTTCTGGCTTCTGGGGTAGCCAGGGGGTATCGTCTTGGCGTCGTCAATTCCGGCGACGCCCCCGACCTGACCTCGGAGATAAATCATGAATGTATCGATGGAAGCACCCCGCACGCCGCAGCACGACTTGGTGGCAATGACCGCGGCGCTGCGTGGCGTGTTGCTGCAGCGCGTTGAGCAGGGTATCGAGTCCAGCGGTTTGACGAATTATTTGATGTATGTCGTCGCAAAGCGCTTGATGTTTGCCGGGCCGCAGACCGCGGCGACGCTGTCGGAACAATTGCGTCAGAATGCGCGCGTCATCGACGACAACCTGCATCTGATGCTCGAACAAGGTCTGGTGGTGCAGCAAGAAAATGCATGGGTCGTCACCGACGCCGGGCGCAAGGCGATGACCGCCGCCAACGACACCGGCGGGCAGGTGCTCGAAGAAATCCGCAACGCCATTGGCGCGTCCGCCTGCGACCAGCTCGTTGCGGGAATGCGTGAAGCACTGGTGGCCCTGCGCCGGGCCGCGTGAGGCGCTGAAAGCTGCTTGGATCAAGGCTCCACTCGGAGCCGACTTTTCTGGAAAATCAGGCCACGGATGGCCTTTCCCCTCATCGGGGCGACCGTCAAGCGGTGCCCGGACGAGACGGCGGTCAGGGGACCATCGAACTAGAACCTTCTACCATCGCCGACCAGCACCACGTCGGCGGGTCGGAGCGCAAACAAGCCCACGGTGACCACGCCCGTGATCTGGTTCCACTCCGATTCCAGCCTTTCCGGATCTCTGATCGAGAGTCCGTGTACGTCGAGGATCCAATTGCCGTTGTCGGTGATGCAATCCGTACGCCACACCGGCGTGCCGCCGCGGCGCTCGATTTCCCGCGCCACGTGACTGCGCGCCATCGGGATCACCTCGACCGGCAGCGGAAACTTGCCCAGCACGTCGACGCATTTGTGAGTATCCACGATGCAGACGAACTGCTTTGCAACCGCGGCGACGATCTTCTCGCGTGTGAGTGCACCGCCGCCGCCCTTGATCAGGCGGCGCGCACTGTCGCATTCATCGGCGCCATCCACGTACAGGGAAATGGTGCCCACCGCATTGAGATCCAGCACTTCGATGCCGTGCGCGCGCAGCAGCTTGCTCGACTGTTCGGAACTTGAGACCGCGCCGTCGATCCGGTGTTTCACCTTCGCCAGCGCGTCGATGAAATACTTCACGGTCGAGCCGGTGCCGACGCCGACCACGCCCTTGTCTTCGATGAATTCGATCGCGGCCTCGCCGGCCGCACGCTTCTGCGCTTCGATGTCCATGTTGCCCCCGGTTGCCAAGACGTTCATTCCAGCGCCAGAATCGCATTCCACTGAGCGTCCGTCACCGGCAGCACCGATAACCGGTTGCCGCGGCGGGTCAGCGCGAAATCGCCGAGATTCCGCAACGCCTTGATCTCGTCCAGCGTGATCACGCGCTTCAGTTAGCGCACGAACCGCACGTCGACCAGCGTCCAGCGCGGGTTGCCGCGATCGCTGCCGGCATCGAAGTATTCGTCTTGCGGATCGAACTGGCCGGGATCGGGATGCGGCGCGCTGGCCACCTTCGCAAGCCCGGCGATGCCCGGCACCGCGCAGCTCGAGTGATAGATCATCACCTCGTCGCCACGCTGCATGCCGCGAATGAAATTGCGCGCCTGATAATTGCGCACGCCGTTCCAGGGCTCGACCTTGCGCGCGCGCAGGTCGTCGATGGAAAACGTGTCCGGTTCGGTTTTCATCAACCAGCGTTGCATGACAGTTCCATCAAGTAGGTTTACCGCAGGCTATCAGTTCCGCGTCGGTCGCCACGTAGTCGAGATCGACGTCCCACGGTTCGGCGGGGACGGCGTCCACTTCCTGAAAGGCGTAACCAATGCCGACCAGCAGCGGCGGGGCAGGTCGCGGTGCATCGTGCAGGAATGCGAGGCTCGTGTCATACCAGCCGCCGCCGGTGCCGAGACGATGTCCTTGCCGATCGAACGCCAGCAAGGGCAGCAGGATCACGTCCATGTCGCAGGGATCGTGCAACGCTTCCATTGAAGTCTCGGGTTCGGGAATGCCGAAGCGGTTGCCGCGCAGCGTCGCGCCGTCGCGATATTCGGCGAAGCGCAGCCGTCGTGATTTACCCAGCACCGGCAGGAAATAGCGCTGCTCGCGCCGCTTGAGCGAAGCGACTGCGACGTTGAGCGGCAATTCGCCGCGTACCGCCCAATAACCCGCCACGTTCGCGTCCGTCATGAATTCGGGCAGGCGCTCGAGGCTGTGCGATACGCCCGCGGCGGCCGCGATGCGTTGCCTCGCATCGAGCTCATTGCGCCGCACCGACATCCGAGCACGCAGCAGGGCGCGACCGTCATTCATGCTGCCCCGCGCTGCCAATTCGCGGCGAGACATGCAGGTGGGCGGAGCGACGAGCTCTTTTACCCATTTTCCGGTCGAAGCAGCTGTTGTGGGAAGTCAGGACAGGAAGTCCGTTCTGATGCCGTCGGAGCAAGGGGGCGTGATGCTTGCGTGGCATCTGAACGAAACAGCGTTCAGGACGAACGCACAAGAACTGACGCCCTCCGCGATGTCGATGCGCGCCGAGCGACCCTGATCCTGGAGGATCAAGTGGGCAGGCTCACCGGGTTTTCAGGCTTTCCGTTCGCGACGGACTTGCACAAGGACCCGGTAACCGCCGGCCCCAGGTCGTACATTAGGAACAAGGCACATTGCTGGGGGCGCGCTGTCGTTCACCGCAGGGGACGCCAGCAACCTCATTCTACGGGTACCTCGAGTGCGGCTTCAAGCTTGCGACGCAGCAACGCGATCTGCTCGCCCGCGCTGTCTGACAGCGCACTCTGGCTGCGCTGCAGCATCAACAATTCATGCGTGATGTCGAGCGCCGCCAGCACCGCGATGCGATCGTAGCCGGGGCTGCGCGAGGCGTGCCGGATTTCGCGCATCTTGCGATTGAGGTGTTCCACCGCGGCCAGCAGGCCTTCGCGTTCGTCGGGCCTGCAGCCAACCAGGAATTCACGGTCCAGCAGCTTGACGGTGACGGTGACGGATTCGTCGGACATGGCGCTTCAGCCCGCGTTTTCGAGCGATTTCAGGCGCTCGATCATGGCCTCGACCCGCGCCCGCGCCTGCTCGTTGCGGGTCATCAGGGCGGCGCGTTCGCCTGCCAGCTGGTCGCGGCCGCGACGCAGACTGGCGTTTTCCTCGGCAAGGCGGCGCATGCGTTCGAGCACCTGGTCCAGCGCGCGGGACAAGGCCGCGAGTTCGGCTTCGACGGGAGTGGCGGTGGTGTTCATGGCGCGAATATATCAGGATGTTGAACGTATGCTTTCCACACCCGTCTGCGCAGCTCAAAGGGCAACGCTGGCGGCCGCATGGCGATTGAGGAAATCCAGGCAGGCTTCCGCCGACAGCGGTCGCGACAACCAGTAGCCCTGGATCTCGTCGCAGCGCTGCGCACGCAGGAACGCCAGTTGCTCGGCGGTCTCGACGCCTTCGGCCACCACCCTGACCTGCAGCGAATGGGCCATGGTGATGATGGTCGCGGTGATCGCGGCGTCGTCGGGATCGGTGGTGATGTCGCCCACGAATTCCTGGTCGATCTTGAGGGTGTCGATCGGCAGCCGCTTCAGGTAGGCCAGCGACGAATAGCCGGTGCCGAAGTCGTCGATCGCCAGCCGCGCGCCGATCGACTTCAGTTCGCCGAGCAGGCGCACCGATTGTTCGGCGTTGGCCATCACCATGCTTTCGGTCAACTCCAGTTCCACCTGGTTCGGCGCGACATCGTGCTCGGCCAGCAGATCGCAGATGTGCGCGGTCAAATCCGGGCGATTGAGCTGCGCCGCCGACAGGTTGATGGCCATGGTGAGATTGCGGTGGCCGTTTTCGCGGAAGCGGCGCAGGTCTGCGCACGCTGTTGCGAACACGTAGGCGCTGATCTCGTGGATCTGGCCGGTTTCTTCGGCCAGCGGGATGAATACGCTGGGCGGGATCTCGCCGAGGTCACGGTTGTGCCAGCGCAGCAGGGCTTCCATGCCGGTGATGGTTTCGCTGTGCAGGTCCATCTTGGGCTGGTAGACCAGCCGCAGTTCGCCGCGGTCCAGCGCGCGCCGCAGCGCGTTGATCAGGGTGGCGTGGTCGCGCGCCCGCGCGTCCATGCCAGGGTGATACACCGCCCAGGTGTTGCGGCCGCTGGCCTTGGCCTGGTACATCGCGGTGTCCGCGCATTTCAGCAGGTCGGCCGGCGTCTGGCCGTGATCGGGGTACAGGGCGATGCCGATCGAAGGCGAGATCACGGTTTCCTGAGTACCCGTGATCGGCAGCGGCTTGGCGAAGGCGCGGATCAGGCGCTGCGCCATCTCTTCGGCACCGCGCGTGTCGGCCAGGTCTTCCAGCACCACAGTGAATTCGTCGCCGCCCAGCCGCGCCACCACGTCGTTCTCGCGCACGCACTGGCGCAGACGCGCGCCGGCGGCCTTGAGCGTGCGGTCGCCCGCGGTGTGGCCGAGCGAGTCGTTCACGTGCTTGAAGCGATCGAGATCCAGGAACAGCAGGCCCACCTTGTGGCCACCGCGGCGCGCGCTGATCACGGCCGCGCCCAGACGCTCGCCCAGCAGTGCGCGATTGGGCAGCCCGGTGAGCGTGTCGTAGTTGGCGAGGTAGCGCAGTTCCTGCTCGGCGCGTTTGCGATCGGTGATGTCGGTGAGTACGCCGATCATGTGGGTGCGCTGACCGGAGGCGTCGCATACCTCGTTC
>DATCSF010000112.1:0-4128 GCA_036568625.1 Rhodanobacteraceae bacterium
CCATGCGAATTGCCGACCATGTCATTGTTGAGGTTGGCTTCGACGTTCCAGCCGTGGTCGACCGCGTACTGGGCGATGATCTTGCCACCGTACAAACCTTGTTCCTCGCCGGAGTCTGCGGAGTACACGAGTGTCGCCGGGAACTTGTACTTCGACAGCACCCGCGCGGTTTCAATCAACGCGGCAACGCCGGCACCGTCATCGTTCGCGCCGGGCGCATCGCCGGTCGCGTCCATCACGTCACTGCGGCGCGAATCGAGGTGCGCGGTGATCACGATCACACGATCGGGATCGGAAATGCCGCGCTGGATCGCGACCACGTTCATCACTTCGGCGCCGGCCTTGGGCATACGCCCGCCAGTGAACACCTGCGAAGGCGTCACGATTTGTAGACAACCGCCGCAGCCCTTCGAAATGTCGCTGAACCGTGCCGCCACCCAGCGCCGCGCGGCACCAATGCCGCGGGTTTTCGAGGTGGTGGTCGAAAGCGTGTGGCGGGTGCCGAAGCCGACCAGCGCCGCGTCGGTCGCGCGCAGGTTGGCCGCCTTCACGGCGCCCGCGATGGCGTGCAATTCGGGATGCTCGTTGACGGGTGGCGGTGCGGCGAAGGCGGCGGCGGTCACGAAAGCGCCGACGATCAGGGCAGAGAGCCTACGGGTGCGCAGCATGGTGTTTCCCTCCGAAGACAACCACCGGAGCGTAATCCTGCCGCGGTGCGATTGCACGTGGCAGAGGTCAGTGCTGTGCGACGCCGAGCACCTGCGCCGCACGCCACGCGACGATGCGGTGGTCGCCCGAGAGGAAATACGGCCAGACACGAAACGGCGTCGCACCCGCGGGCTCGATGCTGCGATCGCTGGTCAGCAGAATGCCGTTCGGGTGCGCGCGGCACCACGCCAGCATTTGCGCACGCGGAATCCACGGCAGTGGCTGGTGCAACCGCCCGGTGTAACCGAACAGGCCGTTGTGCCATTCGACATGCGCGATCGGCACGCGCGCCTGCAACTCCCGTTTCACGAACGCGGCTGCGGGGCGCACGTCCAGTGCCGGCAGATAGGCCAGCGCACCAGCCAGCATCGCCGCCGATACCAGCGCCGTCGCCGACAGCGCCAGCGAGCGCGCATTGCGGCCCCCGCTGCGCCACACGCCGATCGCCACGATCAACGCGACGGGTGCGAGCCCGGCGAGCGCGGGCTCGGGCGCAAACCCGAACTGCTTCGCCGCGAGCCACGGCAACACCGCCATGCCGGCGCCCGCCAGCAACGTCAGCAAGGCGAACCACAGCGGGCGCAGGCGCGAGCCGGCTTGCTGCAGCAACCATGCGCCCGCCAGCGCCCACGCCGGCAGCAGCGGAAGCATGTAATGGATCTGCTTGCCACTGATGGCGCAGAACGCAGCAAACGGGACGACCCACCAGCACCACAGGAAGCGCCCGAAACGGCCGCGCCACAACCCGGCCCAGGCGACGCGAGGCGCGCGCAGGCTCAGCACCCACGGCAGCAGCAGCACCGGCACCAACGGCAGATACCACCAGAGGGGACGCCGGTGCGCGAAACTTTTGGCGATTCTTCCGGTGACCTTGTCCAACAAGGGCTGCCAATACGTCGGCCCCGCGTACCACGCGGCCGGCAGCAACCAGGCCAGCGCGATCGCCACGCCGATCAGGAATCCCGCGAGCAAGGCGAAATACCAGCGCGCCTTGCCCGCACGCGCAGTGTCGCTCCACAGCGGCGCCAGCAGCGCGACGGCGACGATGTGCAGCAGCATCACCGGGCCCTTGGCGAGGATGCCGAGCCCGATCGTGATACCCAACGCGATGGTGCCGCGCGCCCATTTGCCAGCGTCCAGCTCGAGCAGCGCGTGCAGCGCGCCCAGTACGCACAAGGCCAACAGCAAATCGAACATGATCGCGGTGCTGAACACGGAGAAGCCGAGGCACCCGGCCAGCAGCCACATCGCATTGTTCGCGGCGCCCGATTCCATGCCCAGCCGAGCGGCCAGCCGGCGCACCGTCAGCAGCATGCCCAGCGCGACGATCAGCGCCTCGATGCGCGCCGCCCAGGTGTGCACGCCGACGATCTTCCAGCCACCCGCGATCAGCCAGAACAGCAGCGGCGACTTGTCCGAATACCAGGCGCCGTTGACGGTCGGCACCAGCCACTGTCCGGAATTGAACATCTCCCACGCGGCGGTGAGGTAGCGGGTCTCGTCGATAGGGATCGGTGGAAACAGGACGGCGAGGGGCAGCAGCAGCGCGCACCACAATGCGAGCCACGGCCCTTCCGCGAAGCGCCCAGAGCGTTCCGTATTCGAGAGGTCATTCATCGCGCGCAAGGATAGCGGAGCCGAAAACGAAATCGCCGGCACTCGCCGGCGATTTGCTTCCTTGGCTGCAGCGCCCGCTATTGGCGCTTCAGCTCGCGCGGCTTGGGCGGCTCGCCTTCCTTGCCGAGTTCCTCCAGCAAGGTTTTCATGTCCTCGGCGTGTTCCTCTTCCTGCGCGAGGACTTCCTCCATCACCCGGCGGGTGGTCGGATCGTCGTTGCCGAGGTACTGGATGATCTCGCGGTAGCTGTCGATCGCGATGCGCTCGGCGACCAGGTCTTCCTTGATCATGTCGACCAGGTCATCGCCTTCGACGTAATCGGAATGCGAACGCGACGTCAGACCTTCGGGATTGAGATTGGGTGCGCCGCCGAGCTGGGTGATGCGCTCGGCGATCCGGTCCGCGTGCGTCTGTTCCTCGTTGGCATGCTGCAGGAACTCGGCCGCGACGCTCTGCGCGTGGATGCCCGCAGCCATGTAGTAGTGGTACTTGTAACGAAGCACGCACACCAGCTCGGTGGCGAGCGCCTCGTTGAGCACCTTGATCACGGTCTCGCGATCGGCCTTGTAGCCCTGCGTGACGGCGCCCTTCTCGATGTGTTCACGTGCGCGCTGGCGAATCGTCTTGATATCGGACAGGAACGGCTTTTTGGTGGCCATCGCGTTACTCCTTTCGCTGCCTGCGCTCTGTAGGGGATATTCAGTCTAACGCCAGCTCCGCAGGCGGCGCCAACACATGGTTTCAATGACGCCGATTGAGTGCGACTATCAGATGTTGCGGTACACCTCGCTGCCCTGCCCACGGAACTCGGCAGCTTTCTCGGCCATGCCTTCGTTCAAAGCTTCCGTCTCGCCAACACCATGTTCGCGCGCGTAGTCGCGCACGTCCTGGGTGATCTTCATCGAGCAGAACTTCGGCCCGCACATCGAACAGAAATGTGCGGTCTTGGCGGCGTCCTTGGGCAGGGTTTCGTCGTGGAATTCCTTGGCCTTCTCGGGATCGAGCCCCAGGTTGAACTGGTCTTCCCAGCGAAATTCAAAGCGCGCCTTGGACAGCGCGTTGTCGCGCGCCTGCGCACCGGGATGGCCCTTGCCCAAATCCGCCGCGTGCGCGGCGATCTTGTAGGCGACGATGCCCTCGCGCACATCGTTCTTGTCGGGCAGGCCCAGATGTTCCTTGGGCGTGACGTAGCACAGCATCGCGGTGCCGTACCAGCCGATCATCGCGGCGCCGATCGCCGAGGTGATGTGGTCGTAGCCGGGCGCGATGTCGGTGGTGAGCGGACCGAGCGTGTAGAACGGCGCCTCGTGGCACTTGTCGAGTTGCCGCTCCATGTTCTCCTTGATCAGGTGCATCGGCACGTGGCCGGGACCCTCGATCATTACCTGCACGTCGTGCTTCCAGGCGATGTCGGTCAGCTCACCCAGCGTGTCGAGTTCGGCGAACTGCGCTTCGTCGTTGGCGTCGGCGATGCAGCCGGGACGCAGGCCGTCGCCGAGACTGAAAGCCACGTCGTAGGCCTTCATGATTTCGCAGATGTCTTCGAAATGCGTGTAGAGGAACGATTCCTTGTGGTGCGCGAGGCACCACTTGGCCATGATCGAGCCGCCGCGCGAGACGATTCCCGTCACCCGGTTCGCGGTGAGCGGCACGTAGCGGAGCAGCACGCCGGCGTGGACGGTGAAGTAGTCCACCCCCTGCTCGGCCTGCTCGATGAGCGTGTCCCTGTAGACCTCCCAGGTGAGATCCTCCGCGGCGCCGCCCGCCTTCTCGAACGCCTGATAGATCGGCACCGTCCCGATC
>DATCSF010000113.1:0-8505 GCA_036568625.1 Rhodanobacteraceae bacterium
GGTCAAGGCTCTGTTCGGCAACATCCCGCGCATGACGCTTCCGGCGCGCCCGACTTTCGATTTCAAGCCGATGCAGGCGAAAACCATCCAACTGCCCAGCGACTTTCCGGTCGGGATTGCCGCCCTGGCCTGGCGGATGCCGGGACTGCGCGACAAGGATTACGCGACGGCGCTGGTGCTGTCCGATGCGCTGGCGTCCAAGCGCGGCAAGTTGTTCGAAATGGGGCTGACCGGCAAGGCCTTGTTCGGCGAATTCTCCGGCGGCTTCATGCCCCACGCCGGCATCGGTTTCGCGCTGGCAGGTTTTCCGCGCGGCGGCGACTCCCAGAAGGTACTGAAGAATCTCGAAGCCATCATCGCCAACGCGGCCGCGAAAGGCGTTCCGGCCGACCTGGTGACCGCCGCCAAGAACAAGGCCATCGCCGATCTCGAATACAAGAAGAATTCGGTATCGGGCTTGGCGAATGCCTGGTCGGAAGCGCTGGCGTTTCGCGACGGCGCTTCGCCGGACGATGTTCGCGCGGCCATCGCTGCGGTGACACCCGATGAAGTCAACGCGCTGGCGAAAAAGGTTTTCGATCCGGCACAAGCGATCACGGCGATTCTTATGCCGACATCGTCGGGCAAACCTTCGGCCAGCAAGGGCTTCGGCGGTGCCGAAAGCTTCGGCGGCAAACCCGGCGGTTCAGTAACATTGCCGGCGTGGGCCCAGGCCGATTTCGCCAAGCTGGAACTGCCGCAGCTCAATGTCAGCCCGGCATCGTTCACACTCGCCAATGGGCTGCGCGTGATCGTGCAACCGGAAACGGTCAGCAAGACGGTGGAGGTGTACGGCCAGATCCAGACGAATCAGGACCTGCAGGCGCCGAAGGGGCGAGAGGGCGTGGCAGACGTGCTGGACTCGCTCTTCAACTTCGGCACCACCGACATGAACCGCCTGCAATTCCAGACGGCGCTGGATGCGATCAGCGCGCACGAGAGCGCGGGTTCGAGTTTCTCGCTGAAGGTGCCGGCGGCGAACTTCGCCAAGGGCATGCAGTTGCTGGCTGACAATGAACTGCACCCCGCGATGCCCGCGCAGGCGTTCGCGGTAATGCAACACAACGAGGAAGGCGCGGTCGCCGGCGTGATCCAGTCCCCGGACTTCCTGCACGATCATCATCTGGACGAAGCCTTGTATCCAGCCGGCGATCCCGACCTGCGTTACGCCACGCCGAAGTCGTTGGCAGCATTGACGCTGGCGGATGTCCAACACTATTACACGCAGACCTTCCGGCCCGACATGACCACCCTCGTCATCATCGGCGACATCACCCCCGCCGAAGCGCACAAGGTGGCCGAAGCCACGTTCGGCGCCTGGGAGAAGGCGAGCGGGCCGAAGCCCAACACCCATTATCCGGCTGTGCCGGAAAACAAGCCCAGCGAATTCCGCACACCAGATTCCTCGGCGGTGCAGGATTCGGTGACGCTGGCCGAAAACATCCGGATGGGCGAGAACAGTCCCGACCGTTTCGCGATGAACCTGGGAAGCCAGATCCTCGGCGGCGGCTTCGACGCGCACCTGATGCAGGATCTCCGCGACAAGGGCGGACTCGTCTACAGCGTCTACAGCAGCGTCAGCCTGCAAAAGCACCGCGGGACATTCAACGTCAATTACGGTTGCGACCCGGACAAGGTCGCGCAGGCGCGTACGCTGGTGGTCCGCGACCTGAAACAGATGCAGGACACGCCGGTGAGTTCCGCGGAACTGCATGCGGCCAAAGGCAAGATGTTGCGATCGCTGGCACTGGGGCAATCCAGTTTCGCGTCCATCGCCGGCAACTTCCTGAGCCTGTCCCTGCAAGGCAAGCCGCTGGACGCCGATGCGATCGCCGCCAAAAAATACATGGCGATGACGGCCGCCCACATCCAGAACGTGTTCAAGCAGTATCTGCGTCCGGGCGGCTTCGTCACCGCGGTGAAGGGCCCGGCATCGAAGTAGATACCCAACGGTGGTCACCGACGAAAAGGGGCCGCGAAAGCGGCCCTTTTCATCTTCAAGGCCAACGTGATCCGGCTCACGCCGCAAAGCGCAGGACAACGCCGATGCCAAACGGGTCGGCTATGATCGGTGCCACGGCAAACCGGGACGGCGATATGGTCTGGGGTCTGGTGCTCGTTTCACTGGCGGCATTTCTCCTCGCCTTCGCGAGCCATTCGCCGGGTTGGATGGGCCTGGGCATTTTCATCGGTTTCGTCAGCGGCATCGCCGCGGCGCTCGCTTTCATCGAGCGCCATGTCCGCGCGAGTTCGCGTCCCGAGCACATGACCCATCGCGAGATCCAGGCACTGCGCGACACCGTCCGCAAGCGGGGCGACGACTCGACGCGCCAGCTCCCGCCCGCGCCCCCGCGGTGACGCTGTTTTTACGACCACCGCATCGCCGATTTGCTACGCTTGATGCCTTGCCTGGCCTCGAGGAGAGTCGCGATGAGCAAAGTGCACCCCGTTCCGTCCGTGTTTGCCGCCGCCGAGCAGATCCAGCCCGATGACTACGCGCGCACTTATGCCGAGTCGCTGCGCGACCCCGAGGCCTTCTGGGCGGAAGCGGCCAAGCGGCTGGACTGGATCAGGCCGCCGACGCAAATCAAGGACGTCTCCTTCGACGCCAAGGATCTGCACATTCGCTGGTACGCCGACGGGATATTGAACCCGACCGTCAGTTGTCTCGATCGCCACTTGGGCAAGCGTGGGGACAAGACTGCGATCCTGTTCGAAGGTGACGATCCCGACGTGTCGCGCGCAATCAGCTATCGCGAGCTGCACGCGGAAGTCTGCAGGTTCGCCAATGCACTGAAGCATCTGGGCGTGAAGAAGGGCGACCGCATCGCGATCTACATGCCGATGATTCCGGAAGCCACCATCGCGATGCTCGCCTGCGCACGCATCGGCGCAATCCACTCGGTGGTGTTCGGCGGCTTTTCGCCCGATGCGCTGGCCGGCCGCATCGCCGATTCGCAGTGCAAACTCGTGATCACCGCCGACGAAGGGGTGCGCGCCAACAAGAAAATCCCGTTGAAGAAAAACGTAGACGAAGCGCTGACGCGCCCGGATACCACCAGCATCGAAACCGTGGTGGTGGTGCGCCGCACCGGCGGTGCGGTGAACATGCAGTCGCCGCGGGATCGCTGGTGGGACGCGCTGGTGGAAGGGCAATCGGCGGAATGCGAACCGGAACCGATGAATGCAGAAGACCCGCTTTTCATCCTGTACACCTCAGGTTCCACCGGCAAGCCCAAGGGGGTGCTGCACACCATCGGCGGCTACATGGTGTGGGTATCGCTGACGCACCAGGCGATCTTCGACCTGCGCGAAGACGATATCTACTGGTGCACCGCCGACGTCGGCTGGGTCACCGGCCACAGTTACATCGTGTATGGGCCGCTCGCCAACGGCGCGACCTCGCTGGTGTTCGAGGGCGTACCGAACTGGCCCGACGCTTCGCGCATCTGGCAGGTCTGCGACAAGCACAAGGTGACGATCCTGTACACCGCACCGACCGCGATCCGTGCGCTGATGCGCGAGGGCGACGAGCCGGTGAAGAAGACCTCGCGCACGTCGCTGCGCCTGCTGGGCTCGGTCGGCGAACCGATCAACCCCGAAGCTTGGGAATGGTATTTCGACGTGGTGGGCGAGGGCCGCTCCCCGATCGTCGATACGTGGTGGCAAACCGAAACCGGCGGCATCCTGATCTGCCCGCTACCGGGCTCAACCGTGCTCAAACCCGGCGCCGCGATGAAACCGTTCTTCGGGATCCAGCCTGCGATCTTCGAAGCCGACGGCAAGATCATCGAAGGCGCGGGTTCCGGCAATCTCGTGATCACCGACTCCTGGCCCGGGCAAATGCGTACGGTGTACGGCGACCACCAGCGTTTCATCGACACCTATTTCAAGATGTACCCCGGCGTCTACACCACGGGTGATGGCGCCGAGCGCGACGCCGACGGCGACTGGAAGATCACCGGCCGGGTGGATGACGTCATCAACGTGTCCGGACATCGCATCGGTACCGCCGAAATCGAAAGTGCAATGATGGCCGACGAACGCGTGGCCGAGGCCGCGGTGGTCGGCTGTCCACACGATGTCAAGGGCACGACCATCTATGCCTTCGTGACGCCGAAGGAAGGTGTCGCACCGAGCGATGGACTCAAGAAGGAGCTTGTCGGCGGCATTCGCGAGCGAATCGGTGCGTTCGCGGCACCCGAGTATCTGCAATGGGCGGCGGCGCTGCCCAAGACGCGCTCGGCCAAGACCATGCGTCGCATCCTGCGCAAGATCGCCGAGGCGGGAAACAACGAGGTCGATCTGGCTGCGCTGGGCGACACCTCGACGCTGGCCGACCCCTCCGTGGTCAAGCGCCTGTACGAAGAACGTGTGCGCCACTGACCGCACGCGACAACGCTGATGTCACCTGATCTGGAGTTCGTCGCGGCCACGCCGGAGTCGACCGGCCCGCGTTTGGATGGCCATTCGATCCATCTGTGGCGCGTTCCGTACGCGCCGTCACGGGGTCGGGCGCCGCTGGTGGGATTGCTTGCGGCGTATCTCGGCATTCCCGTATCTGACGTCGCGCTCGAGCAGGACGCCAAGGGCAAGCCGCGGCTGAAGCCCGCGATCGCGAGTTGTCAATCACACCGATCAAAACAGTCCGGCTCCAGCGCCGCACTTTCGTTCAACTGGTCGCACAGTGGCGACTATGCGCTGGTTGCCCTGTCGCGCGGTTCCCCGCTGGGCGTGGACATCGAACGACTGGGCAAGAATCAACGCTCGCTTGAAATTGCACGGCGCTTTTTCGACCCCGAAGAAGCCGACACCCTCGCGCCGCTCGACGCGGATGCGCGCGACCGTGCGTTCATCGAATTGTGGTGCGCCAAGGAAGCGGTGCTGAAGGCCGTAGGCGAGGGGCTTTCGTTCGGCTTGGCCCGTCTCGCGTTCGCGCGCCGCAAGAATGCCCATTGGGTCTTGACGCGTGTCGACCCCGAACTGGGCCACGCACGCGATTGGCAACTCGCCGGCTTCCGGGCCGCGCCCGACTACCGCGGTGCTTTGGCCTGGCGCGGCGAACCCCACGCCATAACTGCGTTTCGGCCAGCCGGCGACCCTTGCTGAACCGTCGCACTCGGCGCCGGAACTCCCGCAAATGGCGAAGGTCACAGAAGTACGGGAAGTCTCCCCGTAAGTCCGTCCGGACAGCGACCGGCCGGATTGCACTCTCTGGCGCGGAGTTTCTCCGCGCCTTTTTTGTGGGTCATCCGTGCGATCATCCTGATCGCCACGTTGTTGAGCCGCCGCCGAACCGGCGTCTCATGCATGGCGACGCGAGCAGACCAAAGCCGCCATCACGACCCGGAACTCCGGGCCTGGGTTTTGCAAACTAATTTCGCCGGGTGTTCTCGATGACGAGCCTCAGTGTCAACCTCAACAAGATCGCGGTCTTGCGCAACGCGCGTGGCGGAGATGAACCGGGCCTGGCCGCGGCGGCGGAAACCTGCATTGCGGCGGGCTGCGGCGGAATCACCGTGCACCCACGCCCGGATCGGCGCCATGTCACCGCGGAGGACGTCGCGCTGCTTGCGGAAGTGACGCACGACCGTGTCGAGTTCAACCTCGAAGGCAATCCATTCGCGCCACCGCGTCCGGGCTATCCCGGCTTCGTCGAGCTGGTGCGCCGGGCCAGCCCGGCCCAGGCAACGCTGGTCCCCGACGCCGACGGCCAGATCACGTCCGACCACGGTTTTGATCTCACCCGCGATCTCAGGAAACTCGCGCCGCTCGTCGCGGAGCTCGGTGCGATCGGGTGCCGTGTGTCGCTGTTTGTCGATGCAGGCGCGACCGGAGGTTTCGAGGAAGCGCGCGCCATCGGGGTTGCGCGCGTGGAGCTTTACACCGGTCCCTACGCCCATGCTTTCGCCAACGGTGATTACGCCGCCGCCCTGCAGCGCTGCGCCGACACCGCGCGGCGTGCGCTGGATTCCGGGCTGGACGTGAACGCCGGACATGACCTCAACCAGAAGAACCTCGACGCGTTCAAGCAGGCGATCCCGGAACTCGCCGAGGTATCGATCGGTCACGCGCTGATCAGCGAGGCGTTGTACGACGGCCTCGATCGCACGGTACGTCGGTACCTCGCGCTACTCGCCTGAAAATGGTCAAAAAAATGCCGCGCAGCGCGCGGCATTTTCAAGCATCGACGAAACGCTGGAATCAGGAACCCGATCCTGGCCGGGCCTTGCCTTGGGTGATGAAACCCAAATGCACCATGCCCGCGGACTTGGCGTCCTGCATGACCTTCCAGATCACCCGGTACGGCGTGGTCTTGTCGGCGCGGATGTTCAACTCCGGCTGCGGCACGCTGGTCGCGGCCGCGCGCAGCTTGGCACTCAACACCGCGTCGCTGATCTGGCTGTCGTTCCAGTACACCGTGCCATCCGGCTCGACCGCCAAGTCGATGGGTGGCACCTGGATCGGGGTCGGCTTGGTATTGGGATCTGCCCGCGGCAGTTCCACCTTGACCTTGTGCGACATCAGCGGTGCCGTGATCATGAAGATGATCAGCAGCACCAGCATCACGTCCGCCAACGGTGTCACGTTGATTTCGGCCTTCGGGATTTCGCTGCCCGAATTTTCGCCAAGACTCATCGACATGACGTCAGATCCTCACTTCTCGAAACCGATCTTCTGTACGTTGTAGCGGCGCGCTTCCGCCATCACTTCGGCCAGATAATTGTATTGGGTGTCGTCGGTAGCCTTGATGTGCACCTGCGGCTGCTGATCAAGCGTCTTCGCGCCAACGGTGGCCAACTGCGCCTGCAATTCGACATTGCTGATTGGCAGGTTGTCCCATGTCATCGAACCGTCGGCGCGGATGAACAACGTGTGCGGCGTCGGTGGATTCTCCGGCGGCTTCACGTTCGGGTTGGGCTGCGGCAGGTCGATCTTGATGTTGTGCTGCACCAGCGGCGCGGTGATCATGAAGATAACCAGCAGCACCAGCATGATGTCGATCAACGGGGTGATGTTGATCTCGGCGACCGGTCCGCCGGTGCTATTGGTACTCATGGCCATGACGAAGCCCTCTTACTTCTTGACCGCCGGCGGGGGCACCGCGGCAGCCGGACGCGCGGCAGCAGCCGCCGCGGAGCCGGTCTCGATGCGCGCACCGGTGGCGAAGAAGTCGTGCAGGTCATGCGCGAACTCGTCGAAGTGCGCGATGGTGACGCGATTGGCGCGCGAGTAGGCGTTGTACGCGATCACCGCCGGGATGGCCGCGAACAGGCCGATGGCGGTCATGATCAGCGCCTGGCCGACCGGACCGGCGACCGCGGAGATCGACGACTCGCCGCTGGCACCGAGGTTGATCAATGCGTAGTAGATGCCCATCACGGTACCGAGCAGACCGACGAACACCGCGGCGGAACCGACCGTCGCCAGCAGCGTGAGGCCACCTTCGAGGTTGCGGCTTTCGCGATCCACCGCCTGGCGCAGCGCACGGTCGACGAACTCGGAGCGGTTGAGCGCCTCGACCATCCGGCTGCCCTCATGGCGCTGATGGTGGGCCGCGGCGGACGCCGCTTCCAGGGCAATCTTGGAAAACGGTTCGGTACGCGGCTGCTTCTCCATCACCCGCACGGCGTCCTGCGCGGAGGGCGTATCCCAGAACTTCTGGATGACCTTGTCCATGCGCGAACGCATCAGCGCGTTGCGGATCGCGATCGCGACGATGTAGTACCACGACGACACCGACATGATCACCAGCACGATCAGCACGATGAAGTCGATCGCGTGCGCGAGCGGGTGGGTCAGGATTTCATGGAGAAAATGGCTCGCGCCGACCTGCTGCAGGGCTTGCGCGTTGGCATTGCCGACGGGTGCGGCGGCGGCTTGAGTTGCTTCTTGGATCATGGCGCTACCCTTCCTTCAAGTTGTAGCAAGTGGAACGTTGACTGATGGACTCTAACGGATTCGATCCGGTCGAGCGTGAAGTTTCTATTCGATACCGCTGAGGCTGAAGTTCACAGGGACCAGCACGACGCCACCCGATGGCTTGCCGTTCTGGACGCCCGGGTTGAACCGCCAATGGCGGGCGGCGTCTTCCGCGGCGCGGTCGAGCTCGCGATAACCACTGGATTTCTGCACCTTGACATCGACCACTTCACCCGCGGCGTTGATGGTGATGGCCAGAACCACCTCGCCCTGGTGACCCTGACGAATCCCCTGGATCGGGTACTTGGGCGGATTGCGGTTCTTGTAGCTGATGTCGACCGACGGCGCGACGTTCGCGGGCGGCGGCGGCGGCGCCGGCGGACGCGGCGGTGCGGCCGGTGTCGACATGATCGTTTGTTCCTGCGGCGGCGGCGGCGCGGGCGGCGGCGGCAGCGGCGGCGGCTGCTCCAGCTTGATTTCCTTCGGCGGCGGCTGCTTGGGCGGCTCCGGCGGCGGCGGTGGCGGCGGCGGCGGCGGCGGCGG
>DATCSF010000114.1:0-10185 GCA_036568625.1 Rhodanobacteraceae bacterium
GTGACGCTGGTGCCGGCGCAGACGCCTGCCGGCGAGGTGCTGGCGATGAAACCCGATGGCATCTGCTTGTCCAACGGGCCCGGCGATCCCGCCGCCTGCGATTATGCGATCGCGTCCACCCGCGAGTTTCTCGACGCGAAGGTTCCGTTGTTCGGCGTCTGCCTCGGTCACCAGTTGATGGGCCTCGCGCTGGGTGCGAAGACATTGAAGATGCCGTTCGGTCATCACGGCGCCAACCACCCGGTGAAAGACCTCGACGACGGCCGCGTGCTGATCACCTCGCAAAACCATGGCTTCGCGGTCGATCCCGCCACGCTGCCCTCCAACGTGCGCACCACCCATGTCTCGCTGTTCGACGGTTCGCTGCAGGGCTTCGCGCTCACCGACCGCCCCGCGTTCTGCTTCCAGGGCCATCCCGAGGCGAGCCCGGGACCGCACGACATCAGTTATCTGTTCCAACGATTCGCGAAGCTGATGCAGGAGGCTCGCTGATGCCCCGCCGCACCGACATCAAAACCATCCTCATCATCGGCGCCGGCCCGATCGTGATCGGCCAGGCCTGCGAGTTCGACTATTCGGGCGCCCAGGCCTGCAAGGCGCTGCGCGAGGAAGGTTATCGCGTGGTGCTGGTGAATTCGAACCCGGCCACGATCATGACCGATCCCGAGATGGCCGATCGGGTTTACATCGAGCCGATCAACTGGCGCACGGTCGAACGCATCATCGAGAAGGAAAAGCCCGACGCGCTGTTGCCGACGATGGGCGGCCAGACCGCATTGAACTGCGCGCTGGAACTGGCCGACCACGGCGTGCTCGAAAAGCACGGCGTGGAACTGATCGGCGCTTCGCGCGATGCGATCCGGATGGCCGAGGACCGCGAGCTGTTCCGCAACGCGATGGACGAGATCGGGCTGGAATCGCCGAGGTCGGCGATCGCGCGTTCATTGGAAGAGGCCCGCGAAGGCCAGGCTGCGCTCGGCTTTCCGTGCATCGTGCGGCCGTCGTTCACGCTGGGCGGCACCGGCGGCGGCATCGCCTACAACGTCGAGGAGTTCGAGCGCATCGTTTCGCGCGGACTGGAACTGTCGCCCGTGCACGAGGTGTTGATCGACGAATCGGTGCTGGGCTGGAAGGAGTTCGAGATGGAAGTGGTCCGCGACCGCGCGGACAACTGCATCATCGTCTGCGCGATCGAGAATTTCGATCCGATGGGCGTGCACACCGGCGATTCGATCACCGTCGCGCCCGCGCTGACCCTGACCGACAAGGAATACCAGCGCCTGCGCGATTATTCGATCGCGGTGCTGCGCAAGATCGGCGTCGACACCGGTGGCAGCAACGTGCAGTTCGGCGTGAATCCCGCCGACGGCCGCGTGGTGGTGATCGAGATGAACCCGCGGGTGTCGCGTTCGTCCGCGCTGGCATCCAAGGCGACGGGTTTTCCGATCGCCAAGGTCGCGGCGAAGCTCGCGGTCGGGTATACGCTGGATGAACTCAAGAACGAGATCACCGGCGGCAAGACCCCGGCGTCGTTCGAACCGACCATCGATTACATCGTCACCAAGATCCCGCGCTTCGCGTTCGAAAAATTCCCGGCCGCCGATCCGCACCTGACCACGCAGATGAAATCGGTGGGCGAGGTGATGGCGATCGGGCGTACCTTCTCCGAATCGTTGCAGAAAGCCTTGCGCGGCCTGGAAACGGGCCACGATGGCTTGAATGCCGGCGGCATCGACTGGAAAACGCCGGAAGGCATGGAGTCGCTGAAGCGCGAGTTGCGCCAGCCCGGCCCCGAACGCATCTTCCACGTGGGCGATGCATTTCGCGCGGGCCTGTCGCTGGAAAACGTGCACGACCTGTGCAAGATCGATCCGTGGTTCCTTGCGGCGATCGAGGACATCGTCGCCACCGAAGCCGACGTGCGCGCGGGCGGCATGCGTGCGCTGGGCGCCGCGCGGATGCGCGAGTTGAAACGCATGGGTTTTTCCGATTCGCGGCTGGCAACCCTGCTGCAGTCGGACGAGCGCGCGGTGCGCCACCTTCGCCATACGCTCGACGTGCGCCCGGTGTACAAGCGCGTGGATTCGTGTGCGGCCGAGTTCGCGACCACCACCGCGTACATGTATTCGACCTACGAAGAAGAATGCGAAGCTGACCCGAGCGACCGCAAGAAGATCATGGTGCTGGGCGGTGGTCCCAACCGCATTGGTCAGGGTATCGAGTTCGACTACTGCTGCGTACACGCGGCGCTCGCGATGCGCGAGGACGGGTTCGAAACCATCATGGTGAATTGCAATCCGGAAACGGTGTCCACCGATTACGACACTTCGGATCGTTTGTATTTCGAGCCGGTGACGCTGGAAGACGTGCTGGAAATCGTGGACAAGGAAAAACCGACCGGCGTGATCGTGCAGTACGGCGGGCAAACGCCACTGAAGCTGGCGCGCGCACTGGAAGCCGCGGGCGTGCCGATCATCGGCACCTCGTCCGATTCGATCGACCTGGCCGAAGACCGCGAACGTTTCCAGCAACTGATCGAGAAGCTGCAACTGAAGCAGCCGCCCAACCGCATCGCGCACACCGCCGAGGAAGCGATGGTGCTGGCGCGCGAACTCGGCTATCCGCTGATCGTGCGCCCCAGCTACGTGCTGGGCGGCCGCGCGATGGAAGTGGTGCACGCCGACGAAGACCTTGCACGCTACATCCGCGATGCGGTGCGCGTGTCGAACAAATCGCCGGTGCTGCTGGACCGCTTCCTCGACAACGCCGTCGAGGTCGATGTCGACGTGATCGCCGATGCCGATGGCGCAGTGCTGATCGGCGGGATCATGCAGCACATCGAGGAGGCCGGCGTGCACTCGGGCGATTCCTCGTGCGCGCTGCCGCCGTATTCGCTGTCGGCGGAAATCCAGGACGAGCTGCGCCGGCAGGTGACGTTGCTGGCGCGCGAACTGGGCGTGGTGGGGCTGATGAACACCCAATTCGCGATCCAGAACGACGAGGTGTATATCCTGGAAGTGAACCCGCGTGCGTCGCGTACTGTGCCGTTCGTGTCCAAGGCCACGGGTCGTCCGCTGGCCAAGATCGCGGCGCGTTGCATGGCGGGCAGGACACTGGAAGAACAGGGCACGACCCGGGAGCGCGTGCCGCACTACTGGTCGGTGAAGGAAGCCATCTTCCCGTTCCTGAAGTTCCAGAACGTCGATCCCATCCTCGGTCCCGAGATGCGCTCGACCGGCGAAGTGATGGGCGTCGGGCGCAGCTTCGGCGAAGCTTTCGCACGTGGCCACGAGGCCGCGCACATTGCGGCGCCCGCGCCGGGTGGCAAGGTGTTCCTGTCGGTGCGCGATGCCGACAAGCCGCGTTTGCTGGAAGTCGCACGCGATTTGGTGAGGCGCGGTTTTTCGCTGATCGCCACGGGTGGCACCGCGGCGTTCCTGCGCAAGCACGGCATCGAATGCGAGCGCATCAACAAGGTGCTGGAAGGCCGTCCGCACATCGTCGACGCCATCAAGAACGGCGAGATCGCCTACATCGTCAATACCACCGAGGGCCGCCAGGCGATCACCGACTCGTTCTCGATCCGGCGCTCGGCCCTGCAGCAGCACGTCACCTACTCGACCACGGTCGCGGGCGCGGCCGCGTTGCTGCATTCGCTGGATTTCCGCACCAACGCCGCGGTGATCAGCCTGCAGGAACTGCACGCCGAACTCGATCGCCACGAGGCGAACCCGCCCGGTGAACGGGCCGCCGTCGCCTGACCCTATTTGTGCGATCGTCCATGATCGCCGCATCGCCAGACCGCTTCGCAGAGTCACCCGTAATGCATCAGGCAACACCAGAACGGCCATCCATGGCCTGACTTTTCACAACAGCCTTTTCATCAAGGGGCGCGGAGTTCATGACTGCGCCCCGCATGCAATACAGGAGTTCCGCCCATGCAGCGAGCCCCCATGACCAAAGCCGGTTCCGAGCGCCTGCGCGCCGAGCTGGACAACCTGAGGTCCGTCGAGCGTCCGAAAATCATCGCCGCGATCGCCGAAGCGCGGGCACACGGCGACTTGAGCGAGAACGCCGAATACCATGCCGCGCGCGAGCAGCAGGGCTTCATCGAAGGCCGCATCCAGCGCATCGAGGCGGCGCTTTCGACCGCACAGATCATCGACCCGGCCACGCTGAATCCGGGCGGCAAGGTGGTGTTCGGTGCGCTGGTGGACCTCGAGGACGCCGACAGTGGCGACAAGGTCACCTACCGGATCGTGGGCGACATCGAGGCCGACATCAAGCAGGGCCTGATCGCGGTCTCGTCGCCCATCGCGCGCGCCATGATCGGCAAGAGCGAGGGCGACAGCTTCGGCTTCAACGCGCCGGCCGGCGAGCGCAACTACGAAATCGTGAGCGTGCGTTACGTGTGATCGCCTTCCGCAATTTTGCGCTGCGCCGTGGCGGCCGCCTGTTGCTCGAAGGTGTCGACGCGGCGCTTCACGACGGCTGGAAGGTCGGCGTGGCCGGGCGCAACGGCAGCGGCAAATCCAGCCTGTTCGCGGCAATCCTCGGCGAGGTGGAAGCCGACGCCGGCGCGCTGGACGTGCCGACGGGTTTGCGCATTGCGTCGGTCGCGCAGGAGACGCCTGCGTTGGTCGATCGCGCCATCGACTACGTCCTGGGTGGCGACGTCGAACTGGCCGCGGCGCTGGGCGACGAAGCGCGCGCGCAATCCGATGGCGATCACGCGGCGGCGGCCTTGGCGCACCAGCGCATCGACGCGATGGGCGGCTACGATGGCCGTGCCCGCGCCGGACGCCTGCTGCACGGGCTGGGCTTCAAACCGGACGATCACGAAAAAACCGTCGCCGAATTTTCCGGCGGCTGGCGTGGGCGGCTGAACCTCGCGCGCGCGCTGATGGCGCCTTCGGACCTGTTGCTGCTGGACGAACCCACCAACCACCTCGACCTCGATGCCGTGTTGTGGCTGGAGCATTGGCTGCGACGTTATCCGCGCACCTTGATGGTGATTTCGCACGATCGTGAATTCCTCGACGGCACCGTCGATCACGTCCTGCACCTGGAGCAGGGTGGGGCGCGGCTCTACGCCGGCAACTACAGCGACTTCGAGCGCCAGCGCGCCGAGCGCCTGCACCAGCAGCAAGCCGCGTTCGCCAAGGAACAAGCCGAGCGCGCACACCTGCAATCGTTCATCGACCGCTTCCGCGCCAAGGCCACCAAGGCGCGCCAGGCGCAATCGCGCATCAAGCGTCTCGAGAAGCTGGGTGGCACCGAAGCGGTGCGGGTCGAACGCGCTTTCGAGTTTCGATTCCCGGAACCTGATCGCCTGCCACAGGCGATGCTGAAACTGGACCATGTCGACGCGGGATACGCACCCGCCGCGAAGATATTGGGTGAGGTGCGCTTCAGCGTGCAGGCCGGGGACCGCATCGGCCTGCTCGGCCCCAACGGTGCGGGCAAATCCACGCTGGTGAAAACACTGGTCGGCGACTTGCCCTTGATGGCGGGTGAGCGCACCGCGCACAAGGACTTGTCGATCGGCTACTTCGCCCAGCACACGGTCGAGAACCTGCGCGCGGGCGAGACACCGTTCGAACATTTGCGCGAACTGGCGTCCGACGCGGCGCCGCAGGTGCTGCGCGACTGGCTCGGCAAGTGGCATTTCGCGGGTGACCGTGCGTTCGAACCTGTCGAGGGTTTTTCCGGCGGCGAACGCGCGCGGCTCGCGCTGGCGCTGATCGCCTGGGGCAAGCCCAACCTGCTGGTTCTGGACGAGCCCACCAACCACCTCGATCTCGACATGCGCGGGGCGCTGGCGGATGCCCTCAACGATTTTCCCGGCGCGCTGGTGCTGGTCGCGCACGATCGCCACTTGCTGGGATTGGTGTGCGACAGCTTCTGGCGCGTGGCCGACGGCGTGGTCGAACCGTTCGACGGCGATCTCGACGACTACGCGCGCTGGTTGCGCACGCGCGGCGGCGAGCCGGCCGAACGCGGCGACGCAAAAGCGCCAACGACCGATCCGCGCGAACGCCGCCGCGAAGCTGCCGCCGCACGCGAACGCGGCCGCTCGCTGCGCAAGAGCCTGGAAAAAATCGAGACGCGCATGGCGGCCATCGACAGCACCTTGGCGGCCTTGCAGGAACGTCTGGCCGATCCCGCGATCTACGAGGGGCCGACCGCGGTGCTTGCGGGCATCGGGCGCGAACAGAACGCCCTGCGCGAAGAGAAGGCCGCGCTCGAAGCGGAGTGGCTGGGACGTTACGAAGCACTGGAAGCCGCCGCGACATGAGCACGCTGCACGTCCTGCTTCCGCCCGTGTCGCGCGTCGGCGATGCGCCGGCATTCCATCACTGGCTGAGACGCGGGGATCGCCTTCCCGATGTTCAAAATGCGCGCGTCGCCGTCGTGCGCGAACGCTTCCAGTTCGCGGGTGACGGGATCCCCGCGGCGGCCTTGCGCCATCGTTGTCATGCGGGCGATGTGGCGGCTGGAACGTGGTTGTGCGCCGACCCGGCCTGGGTGCGCAGCGAGGCAACGGGCGCACGGCTGATGGCGTGTCCGGTTGCCGATCTTTCCGCGGCGGATGCCGATGAACTCGCCGTGGCGTTGCGACCGCTGTTCGGTGAAGTGTCCGCAACGCTTGTGACGGACACGCCGTCGACATGGTGCCTGCATCCCGCGGAGGCCGCTTCCGGCACGAGATTCGTGGATCCGGCCGAAGCCTTGGGCGTCAGTCTGGTCGAGTGCTTGCCGGAAGGCGAAGCGGGCCGCGTCTGGCGGCGCCTGTTCAACGAAGCGCAGGTCCTGTTGCACGCGCATCCGGTCAATGCCAGGCGCATTGCGGCAGGCAAGGTCCCGGTCAATGCGCTGTGGTTCTGGGGCGAGGGGCCATTGCCGGATGCAGTCGAAACGGCTTTGCGGTCGGTCGCGAGCGTGGATGATGTGCTGCGCGGGCTGGCAAAGATGGCCGGCGCGGTTCGGCTCGAACCCGCGCGGGAGGCGCTGGAAGCCGCGGGCGACGGCGGCGATGCGTTGCTCGACCTGCAACGGCCCGGCGATGGAGAGCCGGTGGAGCAATGGCTGTCGACGTTCGAGCGCGGGCTGCGCGAGCGGCGTTTCGACACCATTACGCTGGTGTTTGCAAGCGGCGAACGTTACCGGATGCGGCATGCGCACCGCCTGCGTTTCTGGCGTCGCGCGTGACCTCGGTCGGACCGGTCTTGCGGGTGGTGCGGCGCTCGCTGTCCGCGCTACCGCATGGCTGGCCCGCATCCGTGCATCCGGTGTTGCAGCGCGTATATGCCGCACGCGGGGTAACGTGCCCGGGTGAGGTCGGGCACCGTCTGTCCGGTTTGCTGCCGCCGGATGGATTGAGCGGGATCGCGCGCGCGGTCGATCTGCTGGCAACGGCGATCGCGCACGATGTCCGTATCGTCATTGCCGGCGATTACGATTGCGACGGTGCAACAGGGTGCGCGGTGGCGGTGCGCGGCCTGCGCCTGCTGGGCGCGCGCAACGTCGGCTACGCGGTGCCCGATCGCGCGATCCATGGCTATGGGCTGACCCCGGCGTTGTTGGCAACGATGCAGCCCGCTCCCGACCTGATCGTCACCGTCGACAACGGCATCGCGTCGCTGGCGGGCGTGGCCGCAGCGAAAGCGCGCGGCTGCAAGGTCATCGTCACCGACCATCATCTGCCGGGCACGACGTTGCCTGTTGCCGACGCGATCGTGAACCCCAACCTTCCCGGCGGCGGCTTCGCCAGCAAGGCGCTGTGTGGCGTCGGCGTGATGTTTTATCTGTTGCTGGCGCTGCGTGCACGCCTGCGCGCGCACGGCGCTTTCGCGCAACATGACGAACCTGACCTGTCGGGCCTGCTGGACCTGGTGGCGTTGGGCACGGTCGCCGACCTGGTGCCGCTGGATGCCAACAATCGTGCGCTGGTGGAAGGCGGCTTGCGTCGCATCCGCGCGGGGAAGGCATGCGCAGGCATCGCCGCGTTGTTCCAGGTTGCCGCGCGCGACTCGCGCAACGCCACCGCGGCGGATCTCGGTTTTTCAATCGGGCCCCGGCTCAACGCCGCGGGACGGCTCGAAGACATGGCGCTCGGCGTCGAATGTCTCCTGTGCGACGACCCTGCACGCGCGCACGCACTTGCCGGGATCCTGCACGACATCAATGCGCAACGACGCGACCTGCAAGCATCGATGGTCGAGGACGCCATGGCCAAACTGGACGGCCTGGCATTGGATGATGCTGTCGGCGTGTCGTTGTTCGATCCGGCCTGGCATCCCGGCGTGGTTGGGCTGGTAGCCGCCAAGGTGAAGGAACGACGGCACCGGCCGGTGGTCGCGTTCGCGCCGGTGGGCGAGGGCGACGAACTGCGTGGCTCGGCGCGTTCGGTGCCAGGCTTCCACATTCGCGATGCGTTGGCGGAGGTCGATGCACGCTGTCCGGACCTGATCGTGCGTTTCGGCGGTCATGCGATGGCGGCGGGGCTGACCTTGAAGCGGCCGAACTATGCGCGCTTTGCCGCAGCGTTCGATACAGTGGTGCGCGAACGCATCGCGCCGGAGTTCCTGCAGCCGGAGTTGGCGAGCGACGGCGAACTCGGGCCGGAAGCATTCGACGTCGAACTGGCGCGGCAACTACGCGTGGCCGGGCCATGGGGACAGGGCTTCCCCGCGCCGCTGTTCGACAACGTGTTCGAATGCGTGGAGTGCAGCACGATGGGCGCCGACGGCGCACATCGACGGGTCAACTTGCGCGATCCCCGCGACGGGCGCATATACCCGGCGGTGGCGTTCCGGGTCGCGCAGGACATTCCTGCAGCCGTGCCGCTGCGGGTTGCGTTCGAACTGACGCCCAATGAATGGCGTGGCCGCGAGTCGCTGCAACTGCTACTGCGGCACTGGCAGCAAACCTAGCATTTTCGCGCCAGCGTCAATCCATCGCCGATCGGCAGCAGCGCCATGTCGATGCGCTCGTCGCGATGCAGCTTGTCGTTCAACGCCTGGAGGGCGCGGGTGTCGTCGTCGTGCGCAGGCTTGGCGACGTCGCCACCCCACAAGGTGTTGTCGAATGCGATCAGGCCACCTGCGCGGACCAGTTGCAGGCAGCGTTCGTAGTAGCCGTCGTAGGCGGTCTTGTCGGCGTCGATGAAGGCGAAGTCGTAGCGGTTCGCCTCGCCGGCAGCGATGCGTGCCTCCAATGTCTGCGTCGCCGGGGCGATCACCAGTTCGATCTTGTCCGCGACGCCGGCGCGCCGCCAGTAAGGCTTGCCGACGGACGTGTATTCGTCGCTGATGTCGCACGCCAGGATTTTCCCGTCGTCCGGCAGTGCGAGCGCCACCGTCAACGCGCTGTAGCCGGTGAAGGTGCCGATTTCGATGGTGCGGCGCGCATCGATCAGCTTGATCAGCAGCGACATGAACTGGCCCTGCTCGGGCGAAATCTGCATGCCTGCGAGCGGATGCGTACGGGTGGCTTCGCGCAGCGCGGCTTGCTCGGGGTGCTCGCGCAGGCTGTGCGCCAGCAGATATTCGTACAAGGTGTCGTCGAGGGCGAGGGTGCGGCGGGACATGGGCTTTGCTTGGCCGGAAGGTCTCAATGTTGCCACTTTTCCGCCGATAAGGATGAACACGGCACTTGCATGTGCCGACGGAATCTGGAAAAGTCTCGTTCATGTCACCGACGATCGCCATGTTTGCCCACGCCGCCGCATTGAACGCGCGGGGCTTGTTGCCGGCCGTCAACAATAATTGCGCGAACAACCACGCCAACCGTTGGCGGGCCCGCGCGTAGCTGCAAGTTTCCACACAAGACACGCGACCGAGGCCCGCCCAGTGCGGGCCTCGGTTTTTTGTGCGACCGTCCGCGATCGCCGCTTCGCTTCTCGACATCGCCAGCTTCATCGTTTCGACCGTCCAAAGTCCGGAACGGCCGTCCATGGCCCGACTTTCAACAACAGCTACTTCAAAAAAGGATCCCGACCATGTGTTCGATTTTCGGAATGTTCGATCTGCAACCGGGCGACGACCTTGCCGGATTGCGCCGACGGGCGCTGGAGCTGTCACAACGCCTGCGCCATCGGGGACCCGACTGGAGCGGGGTGTTTGCCGATGACAAGGTGATCCTGGTGCACGAGCGCCTGGCCATCGTCGACCCGGCCTCCGG
>DATCSF010000115.1:0-6989 GCA_036568625.1 Rhodanobacteraceae bacterium
CCATCGCGATAACCACCGCCGGACAGGCACGCCGCCACGCCGCCTTCGTTGCGACACTGGCGGCCTTGGCAGGACTGATGTTCGGTCTCGACGTCGGGGTGATCTCCGGCGCGCAGCAATTCATCCAGCACGAATTCGGCGTCAACGATACCGTGCTCGAACACATCGTCAGCAGCATGATGGTGGGCGCCGCGGTCGGCGCCGCGCTGGCCGCGTGGCTCTCCAAGCACTTTGGACGCAAGCGTTCGCTGGTGTTCAGCGCCAGCCTATTCGTGATCGGCTCGTTGATCAGCGCGGCCGCATGGTCGCCCGACGCACTGATCGGCGCCCGCTTCGTGCTGGGCTTGGCCATCGGCATCGCCGCGTTCACCGCACCGCTTTATCTTGCGGAAATCGCGCCGCGCGATCGACGTGGCGCGATGATTTCGACCTATCAGTTGATGATCACGATCGGCATCTTCGTGGCATTCCTTTCCGACACCGGCTTCAGCTACATCGAAGGCTGGCGCTGGATGCTGGGCATCATCGCATTGCCCGGCGCGTTGTTCCTGCTGGGCGTGCTCGGACTTCCGGAAAGTCCACGCTGGCTGGTGTTGCGGCAACGCGAAGCCGACGCCGGCGCGGTGTTGCAGAAGCTGCGCGGCGACCCCGCTGCCGTGCAAATCGAAGTCGCCGAGATCCGCGAGCAACTGCGCACGCCGCAGCAGGGCTGGCGGCTGTTCCTGGAAAACCGCAACTTCCGCCGCTCGGTCGGTCTCGGCATCGCGCTGCAGGTGGTGCAGCAGCTCACCGGCATCAACGTGGTGATGTACTACGCGCCGCGCATTTTCGCGGACATGGGCTACGCCACCAGCATGCAGATGTGGTTCACCGCCATCGTCGGCTTGACCAACGTGCTGGCCACATTCATCGCGATTGGCCTGGTCGATCGGATCGGGCGCAAACCCATCCTGTACGCCGGCTTCGTGGTGATGGCGGTCGGGCTCGGCATCGTGGGCTGGCTGATGCACCTCGGCATGGGCACGCAAGGCGAACGCCTGCTGGCCGTCGCGATGTTGCTGGTGTTCGTGGTGGGCTTCGCCTTTTCCGCCGGTCCCCTGGTGTGGACGTTGTGTTCGGAGATCCAGCCGCTCAAGGGCCGCGACTTCGGCATCGGTGTGTCGACGGTGACCAACTGGGTCTTCACCGCGATCGTCGGCGCCACGTTCCTGACCCTGCTCAATCGCTTCGGACACGCCAATACGTTCTGGCTGTATGCAGCGTTCAACCTCGCATTCCTGCTGTTCACCTGGGCCTTGGTTCCCGAAACCAAGGGCGTCACCCTGGAACAGATCGAGGGCAAGCTCATGGACGGCAAGCCTCTGCGCAATATTGGCGCGTAGCGCGGGGGCTGCCGCAAGCATCCGGCAACGGCATGGCAGCCGTTGCCACGATGCTCTCGGCGGACCCTTGCACGCGCCCGCCAGGTGCTGGTCCCGTATCCGTGGTGTCCGACGCAACCGGCGCCACGCGTTGCGGTGCCCGCGTACCTGTCGCGCCCCGCGCTGTTTGCGACAGCACTATGCGCCGTCATGACCTGCGTGCCGATGGCGCATCGCATGTTTTTGGTCGGACCCCACACATGCCTTGACGATATGGACTCCAATCAAATTCTTATTGGCTCGAAAGGTTGACGAAGGGTTGGCCTGCTAGAACTTTCGGCGGGGTAACAGGGAGCGGGGGCAACAGGGTGGACGGACTGTTCCGCACGGAGGTGCTGCAGGCACAGCGCGGACAATGTTTGGGGGCGATCAATCTTGCGGCCCCGCTGTCGTTCAGGGGATGGGCTGCGTTGGCGCTGGCACTGGCCGCCGCCATCGCTGCCTTCCTGATCTTCGGCCATTACACCCGCCGCGAAACCGTCAGCGGTCAGTTGCAGCCCAGCGCCGGCGTGTTGACACTGGCGGCGCAAACCACGGGCACCGTTACCCGCGCGCGGGTGCATGAAGGCGAGCGCGTCGCAGCCGGCCAGCCGCTGGTCGAAATCTCTGCCGATCTCGTCAGCGCCAGCATGGGCGACACCCACGCCCTGGTCAGCGCGCAATTGCGCGCGCAGGAAGCACAGGTACACGCCTCGCTGGCCGATTTGCAGCCGCAGGCGAGCGCCCGGGCCAAAGACCTGCAAACGCGCATCGACATGCTGGTCGCGCAGATCCGCCAGATCGACGGCCAGCTCGCGTTGCAACGCAAGCAAACCGCCACCGCCAGCAACTTCGTCGAGAAGATCCGGCCCGTACTCGAAAAAGGCGTCATTTCGCTGGCCCAGTTCAACGCGTATCAGGCGGCCGCGTTGAACGACCTGGCCGAAGTCAAGACGCTGGAACGGCAGCGGCTGGATGCCCGGCAGCAGCGCAGCAATCTGCAGGCGCAATTGGCGCAACTGCCGCTGGACACCGCCGCGAAATCCCATCAGTTGCGCGGGCAGCTTGCGCAACTCGACGCCCAATTGGCCGAGAATGAAGCCCGGCGCGGCACCGTGTTGCGTGCACCGCGTGCCGGCATCGTCTCGACGCTGCTGGTCAAGCCCGGCCAGAACGTCGCCAGTGGCCAGCCACTGCTGTCGATCCTGCCGCAGGGTTCGAAACTCCAGGCGCAGCTGCTGGTGCCGAGCAGCGCGATTGGATTCGTTTCACCGGGAGACCGCGTGGTATTGCGCTACCAGGCCTATCCGTACCAGAAGTTCGGCCAGCAATACGGCAAGGTCGTGCAGGTTTCGCGCAGCGCGCTCAGCCCCGCTGAAGCGGCCAGCCTGCTGGGGCAGAACCTAACGACGCCCTTGTATCGCGTGCTGGTCGAGCTCGACCGCCAGACCATCCAGGCCTACGGCAAAAGCGAAGCACTCAAGCCCGGCATGGTGCTGGGCGCGGACATCCTGCTGGATCGCCGCAGCCTGTGGCAATGGGTGTTCGAGCCCTTGTATGGATTGCGCCAGCAACTCGCCACCGAAGGAACCCGACACGGATGAGCGCGGGCGGGGCCATGGATGGCGGCCTTCTCGGCGGCTTGCAATGGGGCTGGCGGCGCAAGCTGCCGGTGATCCTGCAAACCGAAGCCGCCGAGTGCGGCCTCGCAGCGCTGGCGATGATCGCGCGTTACCACGGTCACGATGTGGACCTGCCCTCGTTGCGCCGAAGGCATTCAACTTCGCTGAAGGGCGCGAACCTCGCACGCGTGATGGAGATGGCGGCCAAGCTGGGCTTCGAGAACCGGCCGTTGCGGCTGGAACTGGAAGAACTGCCGGCACTCAAGGCGCCCTGCATCCTGCATTGGGACTTGAACCATTTCGTGGTGCTGAAGCAAGCGAGTGCGCGCGGCGCGGTGATCCACGACCCGGCTCGCGGCATACGCAGGCTTGGCCGTGCCGAACTCTCCAGCCACTTCACCGGCGTTGCGCTGGAGCTGACGCCGCGCGCGGACTTCAAGCCGGTCAAGCTGCGCGAGTCCATTTCGTTGCGTGCGCTCACAGGCAAGGTCAAGGGCCTGCCTGGCGCACTGGCGCAAATCTTCGTGCTGGCGCTGGCATTGGAAGTGTTTGCGCTGGTCGGGCCGTTCTATCTGCAATGGGTCTTGGACCAGGTGCTGGTCTCGGCCGACAGGAACCTGCTCACGCTGCTCGGCGTCGGGTTCCTTCTGGTGGCGTTGTTCCAGGCCGCGATCTTTGCGGTGCGCGCATGGACCATCACGTGGTTGGGCGCGATGCTGAACGTGCAATGGATCACCAACGTGTTCTCGCACCTCTTGAAGCTGCCGCTGGATTGGTACGAGAAGCGCCACGTTGGCGACGTGGTGTCCCGCTTCGGTTCGATGCAGACCATCCAGCAGACGCTCACCACCGCTTTCGTCGCCGCGATCCTGGATGGAATCATGGCGAGTCTGACGCTGGGGGTGCTTGCGCTGTACAGCATCAAGCTGATGTTGATCGTAGCCGCGGCATTTGCGCTGTACGCGATCCTGCGCTGGTTCACCTATCAGCCGCTCCGGCGCGCGCAGGAAGACCAGATCGTGTATGCCGCACGCCAGCAGACCGAACTGCTGGAAGCGATCCGCGGTGCGCAAACACTGAAGCTGCACAACCAGCAGCAACCGCGCGCCGCCCGTTACGCCAACGCGGTGGTCGAGACCGTCAACCGCCACATCGCGATGCAGCGGCTCAACATCGCGTTCACCAGTGGCAACCAGTTGATCTTCGGCGTCGAGAAGGTGGCCCTGATCTGGCTGGCCGCGGTGCTGGTGCTGGACGGCACCTTCACCGCCGGCATGCTGGTGGCATTCGCGGCCTATGCGGATCAGTTCGTGACCCGCGCGTCCAGCCTGATCGACAAAGGCATCCAGTTCCGGATGCTGGGGCTGCACACCGAACGCGTCGCCGATATCGCGCTCACCGCACCCGAGCGGCACGTCGAATCGGCATGGGATGCACCGATGCCGGAAGCGAGCATCGAAGTGCGCAACGTCAGCTTCCGGTACGCCGAAGGCGAGTCGTGGATCCTGAAAGATTGCTCCCTGGCGGTTCCGGTCGGCGGATCGGTGGCCCTGATCGGCCCGTCCGGATGCGGCAAGACCACCCTGGCCAAGATCATCCTGGGCTTGCTGGAACCCCAGGAGGGCGAAGTCCGTTATGGCGGCATCGAGATCCGCCGGCTGGGTCTTAGCCGTTACCGCAGCCAGATCGGCGCGGTGATGCAGGACGATCAACTGTTTGCCGGGTCCGTCGCCGACAACATCGCCTGCTTCGATGGCGAATCAAGCCCGCACCGCATCGAAGCCGCCGCGCGGCTAGCCGCAATCCACGACGACGTCGTCCACATGCCGACGGGTTATCAGACCCTGATCGGCGACATGGGCTCGGCCCTCTCCGGCGGTCAAAAGCAGCGCCTGCTGCTGGCGCGCGCGCTTTACCGCAACCCCGCGCTGCTGGTGCTGGACGAAGCCACCAGCCATCTTGATATCGCGCTCGAGCGGCAAATCAACGCCGCCGTGAACCGCATGCCGATCACCCGCATCGTGATCGCCCACCGCCCCGAAACCATCGCCAGCGCTCAGCGCGCACTGTTGGTTACCAACGGAGCGGTGCATCCCATTCCGTCGCGACTCCATGAAATGGAGGCGGCGGGATAGCCGAAACCGGGACGGCATTGTATTTCTCGGTCGCAACAATCGGAGAAAGCCATGTATCAACTTACCGAAATCCAAACGAGCAATATTGGTGGTGGTCTGCTCGATCCGTTTTGGGGTATGGGTGGAATCGACGCTGGCCTAACGTTTAGCGGTGTTCTGGGTGCGGTTGGGATGGCAGCAAGTGCCGGCTGGTGGGTTGGAAGCGAAATTAACAAGTATTACGGCAATGACATCAACAACTTCGTTCGAGACACCATTGGGTAGTATTACGTTTGGCAAGTGCCGGTCATGCCACATTTAATGTGGTATGACCGGCACCCCCACCTCGGGGTTCTCGACATACGAAAAATGTGTCGCGCCTTTTGAGGCAGTGATGGTTTGACAGATGATATTCCGACATGATAACCCGCCAAAAGCTATCCCTCGGATACTATTTAGTGATCAAATTCGGCCCGAGCAGTTTGATAATACGTCATGGCTCATAGCGTATAGGAGTTGACACAATGAAAAGCACGATTACAACATCTAAGCTAAAAATCATATACCTTTGTGTTTATGTTTTTGTCCCCATATTTTGGTTTGGAATTTATATTGGTATCTGGGGATCTGCAGGAGTGCTGTCATTTCACTCTTTACTTATAGGTGTATTTGTATTTTTCATTGGAACTCCAGTGCATGAGTTAATCCATTACTACTGTTTTGTACTTTTTAACGGCATTGACAAGAAGAACGTTACAATTCATTTTGATATAAAAAACTTCACTGCGTGTGTTGTCTGTGGGGCTGCGACAACATCAAGGAGATATAGAATTTCGGCCATTGCGCCATTTACAGTTTTAGGATTGCTGCCCGCTGCGTACGGTTTAATATTCGAAATTCCCTCCGTCGGTATAGCTGGTATGCTCGCCGTTGCTAGTTGCGCTGGCGACTTGGTCCTGTTCGCGCTATTGATGCGCATTAGCAGCACGGTACTGGTTTCGAGGTATGTTTCGCGACATGAGGGGCGCATCACACGGTTAGGGTTTGTGTCTGCGTCGTGAGCCGGACTGGCGATGGACGGCGTCCGGGAACGAAATACGAGTGCGACAAGAGTCTCGTTGTGTCGAATCTTACAGGTAGCCGAGCGGTTGGTATGAAGAAGCAATTTATAGGGACGGCCGGCGCGATTTCGCTGGCTTTGATGACATGCGGCGCTCTGGCCGCGACAAATAATGCAAACATCACGCGCGCAACGCTGGACAACGGCCTGCGCGTGGTGATCGTGCGCAACACGCTGGCGCCAGTGGTGACCACCGAAATGAATTACCTGGTCGGCGCGGACGAGGTGCCACACGGCTTTCCGGGTACTGCGCACGCGGTGGAGCACATGATGTTCCGCGGCAGTCCGGGGCTTTCCAAGGATCAATTACTGGCGATCGCCTCGAACATGGGTGGCAGTTTCAACGCCGACACCACCGAAGGCGTCACCCAGTATTTCTTCACGGTTCCTGCGCACGACCTGAACGTGGCGCTGCACGTGGCCGCGATTCGCATGCGCGGCGTGGACATGACCCAGGCCGAGTGGAACAAGGAGCGCGGCGCGATCGAGCAGGAGGTCGCGCGCGACAACTCCAATCCCGGATACAAGCTCGTCAGCCAGTTGCGGGCCCACATGTTCGCCGGCACGCCTTATGCGTGGACGGGATTGGGAACACGGCCGTCGTTCGACAAGACCACCGCCGCGAATCTCAAGAGATTTCATGACGCGTGGTATGCACCCAACAACGCGATCCTGGTAATCGCAGGCAACGTCGATCCGACCATCACACTGGCACAGGTCAAGGATCTGTTCG
>DATCSF010000116.1:0-12904 GCA_036568625.1 Rhodanobacteraceae bacterium
TGCGTTCCTGTTCGCGGTGCTGTTGTGGGGCGAGGTCGAAACACTGGCGGCGAAACTGCGCGAGGAAGGTGCGAGCCAGCCGCTGGCGTGGCTGCGTGCCGCGCACCGCGTGATGGCGGAGCAAGGCAGGCGTGTGGCGATTCCGCGCCGCTTCGCGTATGCGATCGAGGAAATCTGGGCGTTGCAACCGCGCTTCACGGAGCGCACCCGCAAGCGCGTGTTCCGGTTGATGGCGCATCCGCGCTTCCGCGCCGCTTACGATTTCCTGTTGCTGCGCGCAGGCGAGTCGGACGAACTGCGCGAGTCGGGCGATTGGTGGACGCAGGCGCAGGCGCTTTCGCCGGACGAACTTTCGGCATCGCTGGCATCGAAGGCATCTGCCCGAACGGGCGAAGCGATCGCCAAGCCGCGGCGCCGTCGGCGGCGCGGGGGACGAGGCCGCAAGACGTCTGCGCCGACCTCCGACTCGCAGGAATGAAGCATGCCTGAGCCGGTCACCGCCTGCGTCGCGCTGGGCAGCAATCTCGACGGTCCGCGTGCCCGGGTGGAGAGTGGTTTCGAGGCGCTGTCATCGCTGCCGCATACTTTCTTGCGCGCGCGTTCGCGCTTGTATCGCACGCCGCCGTGGGGCGTGGTGGACCAGCCTGATTTCATCAACGCCGCGGCGCGCCTGGAAACCTCGCTGCCACCGCGCAGACTACTCGATGCGCTGCTCGGCATCGAAGCCGCCGCGGGGCGCATGCGGGCCGTGCGCAACGGTCCACGCACCCTCGACCTCGACCTGCTGCTGTACGGCGACCGGATCATCGACGAACCCCGCCTCACGGTGCCGCATCCGCGCCTGCACGAACGCGCGTTCGTGCTGCTGCCGTTGGCCGACGTCGCAGCCGACCTCGAAGTACCGGGACGCGGTCGCGTGGCCGACCTGCTGGCGGGTATCGATACGACGGGCTGCGCGCCACTCGAGTGAAGCCGGGTTGGTGCGGCTGCCGTGAAAAGCCGGGGCAGGGCGGTCCATTCCGGTGCCGACGAATGCGCGAATGGGGCAATTGCAACAACGGCGGAGCCGCAATCAGGACGAGCGCGCAAAACTCTCCGGATATACTCGGCAGATGCTGAAGATCCACCGTGACATCGCGGGGCCGTGTCTGGCTCCGGACGGCAGCGTGCTCGCGATCGGCGCGTTTGACGGCCTGCACCGTGGCCACGCCGCGCTGCTCGCGCGGGTTCGCGCGCGCGCGACCAAACGCGGGCTCGTCGCGGCGGTGGTGAGCTTCGAACCTCTGCCGCGCAGCTATTTTTCGCGGACGCCGTTGAAGCGCCTGTCGTCGGTGCGCGAGAAGTTGTGCGGGTTCGCCGATGCAGGCATCGATGAGTTGCTGCTGCTGCGCTTCAACGCGACGCTGGTGGCGATGCGCGCGGACGATTTTGTGCGTGACGTGCTGGTCGCACGCATGGGCGCGCGCGAAATCTGGGTCGGCGCGGATTTCCGGTTCGGCCACAACCGCGTGGGCGACGTGGCGTTGCTGGAAGCCATGCAGGGCGAAGGCCCGTACGAAGTGCGCGTGCTGGACGCCGTCTCCAACGGCGATGGCGAGCGGGTTTCGGCCTCGCGGGTGCGCGGTGCGCTGGCATCGGGCGATTTCGTGCACGCCGCGGGGCTGCTGGGGCGCCCGTTCACGATTGGCGGGCGCGTGGTGCGCGGCCAGCGCATGGGCCACGGGCTCGGCTATCCCACCGCGAACATCCGGTTGGGCAAGCGCGTGGCGCCGGTTGCCGGCATCTTCGCGGTGCGCGTGCGCGTAGGCAATCGCTGGTGGCCGGGTGTCGCCAGCCTTGGCGTGCGTCCCACCGTCGCGGGCGGCGGCGAACCCCTGCTGGAAGCGCACCTGTTCGATTTCGACGGCGACCTGTACGGCCAGCGCATCGACGTCGCGTTCGTCGCCAAGCTACGCGACGAGGAAAAATTCGCCGACCTGGATGCACTGCGCACGCAGATGGATCGCGACGCCGCCGAAGCGCGGCGCATCCTTGCCGAAACCCCCACCGTTTCCGGAGCTCTCGCGTGAGCCGCGACTACAAGCACACCATCAACCTTCCGCAGACCGGTTTTGCGATGAAGGCCGATCTCGCCAAACGCGAGCCGGCGATGCTGGCCGACTGGGAAAGCAAGCAGCGTTATGCCGAACTGCAGCAGCGCACCGCGCGGCGCGAACGCGCGTTCATCCTGCACGACGGCCCGCCTTACGCGAACGGCAAGATCCACCTGGGGCACGCGGTCAACAAGATCCTCAAGGACATCGTGGTGCGTTCGAAATTGATGGCGGGGTTCCGCTCGCCCTACGTGCCGGGCTGGGACTGCCACGGCCTGCCGATCGAGATCGCGGTCGAGAAGAAATACGGCAAGGTCGGGCACAAGATCGATGCGGAAACGTTTCGCCAGCATTGCCGCGAGTACGCCGCCCAGCAGATCGACCTGCAGCGCCGCGATTTCAAGCGGCTCGGCGTGCTGGGCGACTGGGAACACCCGTACCGCACGATGGATTTCAGCTACGAGGCCGGCATCCTGCGCGCGCTCGCGGGTGTGTACGCCAACGGCCACGTCACCCGCGGCTTCAAGCCGGTGCACTGGTGCTTCGATTGTGGTTCCGCGCTGGCCGAGGCCGAGATCGAATACCAGGACAAGCAGTCGCCCGCGATAGACGTCGCCTACGATGCGGTCGAGCCGAAGGCGCTGGCCGCGACGTTCGGCGTGACGGTCGACGGCGACACGAGGGTCGCAGTGCCGATCTGGACCACCACGCCGTGGACGCTGCCCGCCAGCATGGCGGTGACGCTGGGTCCGGAATTCGAATATGTGCTGGTGGAAGGCCCCGCACGCAGCGGCAAGCGGACGCTGCTGGTGCTGGCCGAAGCGCTCGCCGACCAGGCGCTGGCGCGCTACGGCGTCGGCGAGGCCACGGTGCTCGGTCGCGTCAAGGGCGCGGCGCTCGAAAATCTGCGCCTCAAGCACCCGTTCTACGATCGCGAGGCTCCTCTGATCCTCGGCGAGCACGTGTCGGCCGAGGACGGCACCGGCGCGGTGCACACCGCGCCCGGACACGGCGCCGACGATTTCGTCGTCGGCCAGCGATACGGCATCGTCGCCGCCACGCCCGCCCACGTGCTGAACCCGGTTGGCGCGAACGGCGTGTACTTGCCGGGCACGCCGATCTTCGAAGGCCAGCACATCTGGAAGGCCAACGACGCGATCATCGACCTGTTGCGCGAACGCGGCGTGCTGCTGGCGGCGGCGAAGATCACCCACAGCTATCCGCATTGCTGGAGGCACCATACGCCGATCGCGTTCCGCACCACGCCGCAGTGGTTCATCGCGATGGACGCGAAGGACCTGCGCGCGAACGCGTTGCACGCGGTCCATCACGACGTGCAGTTCTATCCCGCGTGGGGCGAGGAGCGCATCGCCAACATGGTCGATGGTCGCCCCGACTGGTGCATCAGCCGCCAGCGCACCTGGGGCGTGCCCATCGCGCTGGCCGTGCACAAGGTCACCGGCGAACCGCATCCGCGCAGCGCCGAGTTGCTGGAACAAATCGCGCAGCGCGTCGAGCAGGCCGGCGTGGATGGGTGGTACGCGCTCGATCTTGCCGAGTTGCTCGGCGACGAGGCGAAGGATTACGAGAAGGTCCACGATATCCTGGACGTGTGGTTCGATTCCGGCGTCACGCACTTTTGCGTGCTCGACCAACGCCCTGAGCTGCACCGCAACGAAGGCGACCAGGTGATTTACCTCGAAGGCTCGGACCAGCACCGCGGCTGGTTCCAGTCATCCTTGCTCACCAGTTGCGCGATGCACGGCCGCGCGCCGTTCGACGAGGTGTTGACGCACGGATTCACCGTCGACGCGCAGGGTCGCAAGATGTCCAAGTCGCTCGGCAACGGCATCGAGCCGCAGGACGTGATGAACCGCTACGGCGCCGACATCCTGCGCCTGTGGATCGCCTCGGCCGACTACCGCAACGAGATGGCGCTGTCCGAGGAGATCCTGAAGCGCGTCGCCGACAGCTATCGCCGCATCCGCAACACCTGCCGGTTCCTGCTCGGCAATCTCGGCGGTTTCGACCCGGCGGCGGATCTGCTGACGGTCGATCGCTGCCTGTTGCTCGATCAGTGGGCGGTGGGTTGCGCGCGCGACGTGCAGGATGCGGTGGTCGCGGCGTACGCGCGTTACGACTTCCCGGAAGTGGTGCAGCGTGTGCAGAACTTCTGCACCAACGAAATGGGCGCGCTGTACCTCGACATCACCAAGGATCGCCTGTACACGATGCCGACCGGCAGCCATGGCCGGCGCAGCGCGCAGTCGGCGATGTTCCGCATCCTCGAAGCCATGGTGCGCTGGCTGGCGCCACTGCTGGCGTTCACCGCGGAAGAAATCTGGCAGGCGATGCCGCGGCAGATGCACGTGCCCACCGAAATCCGCGGCGGCTTCACCGTGCGCGACGCCTCGGTGCTGTTCGAGAGCTGGTACCAGGGCCTGCGCGAAACCCAGGACACACCCGACCGGCGCCGCTGGTGGAGCGACCTGCTGGCAATCCGTGAAACCGCCGCGCGCGTGCTGGAAGGCATGCGCAAGGACGGCAGGATCGGATCGTCACTCGACGCAACACTCACCATCCACGCCGATTCCGCGGTCGTCGAATGCTACAAGCAGGTGGCGGAAGAACTGCGCTTCTTCTTCATCGTGTCCGATCTGCGTCTCGACGTGGGCGAAGCGCCCGCCGACGCGGTACTGACCGAACTCGAAGGCGCCAACATGTGGGTGTCGGCAACCGTGAGCACGGCGCCGAAGTGCGTGCGCTGCTGGCACCATCGCGAAGATGTCGGCAAGCACGCCGGCCATCCGGAGTTGTGCGGGCGCTGCGTGGAAAACGTCACCGCATTCGAGGGGCAAGGGCCCGGCGAAACGCGCCGCTGGTTCTGAAAGGCGCTAGGATCGTCCCAAGCCGACCGGCATTCGGCGGGGAAAAAGGGGACGAACCATGAAATCCGCACGACGTTGCATCGTGGGTTTGGTGCTGTGCATGCTGGGCGGGGTCGCGCTGGCCGCTCCCGTGTCGTTCGCCGATCTCGCACGTCATAGCCGCTACAAGATGGTGAAGGTCTCGCCCGACGGAACCCATATCGCGGCGACGACCGTGCTCGATGACGGCCAGACGGTATTGTCGCTGATCAATCTGGTGAACAAGAAGGGGATCAACGTCAAGCCGCGTGAAGGCGATGACATTCTGGCTTTCTGGTGGGCATCCCCGAAATACGTGGTGTATTCCGAAGCCGAACACGATGGCGGCTGGGACATGCCGATCGCGACCGGCGAGTTGTACAGCGTCGAAGCCGACGGCGGCAGCCCGACCATGCTGTACGGCTATCGCATGGACACCATGCAAACGGGTTCGAACATCCAGCGCGTCACCGCAGAGCGCGGGACGGCGCAGTTCCTCTCGCGCATCGACGGTGATCCGGACCACATCCTTGCGGTCGTGACCAGTTGGGAAGCGTCGGGCTCGGCGGGCGCGCTGAGTGCGGTATACCGGATGGACGTGCGCAACGGCAGAAAGCAGCGGGTCACCGGCGCACCGATGCGCGAGGCATCGTTCCTCGCTGACCATCATGGACATGTCCGGTTTGCGATGGGGGATGATCTCCAGGGCAAGCGCGTGGTCTACATGCGCCCGTCCGAAGGCGGCGATTGGGAGTTGCTGTATCAGGCCAGCAATGATCGCGACTGGCCAATCGCGTTCAGCGCCGACGACAAGACGGTGTGGTTCACCTGCCTGGGTTCGCCCGGATTCGGCACCTGCGAGTTTGATCCGGATACGCGGAAGATGATGCACGTGTGGAGCAATCCGCACGTCGAGGCGACGAACCTTGCGCAGGGGCTCGCCTACGATTCAGTGATTGGCGTGGAGTTCACCGACGGCAGACCTGCCGTTTCGGTATTCGACAACCAAGAGCCCGGTGTCAAGGCGCTGGTCGAGCTGATGCAGCAATATCCGGGCGAGGATGTGCATTTCGTGTCCGGCACCGACGACGGCAGCAAGGCCATCGCGCTGGTGCAGGCGGACGTCGATCCCGGCACGTTCTTCCTGTACGACAAGGCCTCGAACAGTTTCTCGCCGCTGTTGCAGCGAGCGACGTGGATCGACCCGAACCTGCTCGGCCGTGCCGATCCCTTCACCTTCACCACCCGCGACGGGCTGACCGAGCAGGGCTACATCACCTATCCGCCCGGCAAGGACGGCGCGAAGAACCTGCCGATGGTGGTGTTCGTGCATGGTGGCCCGTACGGCATTCGCGACGGGTGGGAATACGACCCTTACGTGCAAGCCATGGCGACGCGCGGTTACGTGGTATTGCAGGTGAATTATCGCGGTTCGGGCGACTACGGCTTCGACTTCGAGAAAGCCGGCTGGCATCAATGGGGCGGCACGATGCAGGACGACGTCACCGATGCCACGCGCTGGGCGATCGCCCAAGGCATCGCCAACAAGGATCGTGTCTGCATCTATGGCGGCAGCTACGGCGGCTACGCGGCGCTGGAAGGCGCGGTGTCGGTACCCGATCTGTACAAGTGCGCAATCGGCTACGTGGGTGTCTACAACCTGCCCGAGATGCTGGATCGGCGGGATGCAGCGCAGACGCTGTACAGCGAGCGCTATTGGCAGCGCACCATGGGGACGGATGAAACAGGGCTGGCGCAGCATTCGCCGATTTATCAACTGCAGAACCTCAAGGCAAAGGTCATGCTGGTCGTGGGCGGCCGCGACACCATCGTCTTGCCATCGCAGGGACAGGAAATGCACATGGCCATGTTGAAGCGGAAGATTCCGCACGAATGGCTGTACAAGCCCGACGAGTGGCACGGCTTCTACGACGAGAAGAACATCGCCGAATTGTTCGAGAGGGTGGATGCATTCCTGGATGCAAACATCGGGCCAGGTGCACAGACGATGGCTGCCGCGACGAACTGAGCACCCGGAGCCTCGCTACGATCAGCCTGACCTGCGGCCCGGACGCGGGTTGGGCCGAGCACTGCGAAGCCCACGAACACGCGGCTTGTCATTCCCATTCGCCGATCCGGCCCATGCGTATCCGGTTGGCGAACAGCGAGAACGCGAGCTTGCCGGCGAGACCCTGTGCGTGCTGCACCCACGCCGGAAGGTATTTGGGTGGTGCGATGGAACCGTCGGCAAAACACGGCCGAAGCGCAATCGCATCGTCCAGCGCCAGCTTGCCCGCGAACAGGTGTTGCAGCAGGTCCAGCCGCCGCCGCTTGAACGCCCAGCGGAAAAAGGTGTGCACCGTGAGCAGCCCCGCGAGATACACATTGTCCTTGGTGAACGCCGCGCCGCCCGTCACCGGCACGCCGCGGTACACGCGCTGGGTGGAATAGAAGCTGTCGGCCACATTCTGGCCGTGCGCGCGGAACCAGCGGTAGACCTCGACGAAATCCGCACCGGCGAGCGCCATGTCGATCGCGAGGATGCGCAGGCTGATCCGTTGCAGGCGCGCGATGTCGATCGAGCCCGACATCAGTTCGGCGAATACCGCCAGCCCTTCCTGCGTCGCGGTCGCGCGCGGCGCCGTGCGCGAAAGCGACTTCATTGCTGGTTGCGCGCGGCCGTTCAACGCGGTCAGGGTGTGCACGAACGCCTCGTGCGCCAGCAGTTGCGAGCGGTCGTATCCGGTGAAGCAGGTCGCCCCGCGCAGGCGGATGCGGGTGGCGCCGGCTGCAGCCTTGGCGGTGAGCTCGGGATCGATTTCGACGCGCACCGTGCCGGTGCCGAAACACGCATCGACCTCCGCCTGGACTTCGTCGCGCAGCACCACGGCCGGGATGCAGTACTCGGTTTCGGGCAATGCCTGTCCGTCGCCGAGTTCCTCGGCGATTTCCAGGAACCAGCGGGCTGCGTCGAGATTGGTTTGCCCGCCGCCGGGCAGTGCATCGCCGGGTTTGCCGTAGAGTTCGATCGATGGCGCGGTAACGCCGGCGGTGCCCACCGCTTCCAACATGTGCGCGGCGGTTTGCCATGACGCCGCAACGGACCGGAGGTACGCGCCGAGCGGGTGTGCAGCGTCGGCTTTCGATGCGATGACATCGAGTTCGGCGCGCTGCGCGGAAAAATCCGGCGCGCGATAATCGATTCGGGGCAAGGTTTCGCGGCCGCGCTGCAGATCGCTCAGAAACCGCCGCTCGATCGCCGCCGGCCACGCCACGGTGCCGAGCACCCGGATGGGGCGCACGGCTTCCACCAGTCGCTTGTCGAGTTTGGCGTAGCCTTGCAGGTTTGCGGAAAGCGTGCCGTCTTGCATGGTTGGTCGGTGCATCGGAGGAATTGACAACGCGTTTCGCGGACTGCTATCCAGGGGCGGGGATCATCCACAGGGGAAAATCATGAAACGTATCGCAGGGGCAATTGTTGCGTCGGGCTTGTTCGTGCTGCTGGGAGGCTGTGCCACCACGCGAGGTTACACGCGTCTGACGGTGCCGGAACCTGCCGCGGTCGTCACACAAAGCTCGGCCAGGATGATTGTGATCGACAGCGTGCGGGACGCGCGCGAATTCCAGGTGGACCCGCGTGATCCCAGTGTTCCGTCCTTGAAACCCGGCAAGCAGTACCAACTCGACGCGACCCAGCGGGAGACCGCGATAGGGCGCAAACGCAACACGTGGGGCAGGGCCATGGGTGATTGGGTGTTGCAGGACGGCCAAACGGTGGACTCGGTCACGCGCGAACTGGTCGCCACCACGCTCAGGAGCCTTGGATATCGCGTCGGAAATGCAGCCGCCGATGGCGCGAACGCCGAGCATGTCAACGTCGTGATCAACCAATTCTGGGCATGGTTTACCCCCGGCTTCTGGACAGCGACCATCGAGGCGAAGCTCAAGACGGACCTTCAGTTTTCCGGCCCGGGGGGCAGTAAATCGGTTGTTGTCGATGGGTACGGCCGAAATCAGGTACAGACCGGCCGAGAGGCGAACTGGCAGTTGGCCTACGACCGCGCGTTCAAGGATTACGAGAAGAACTTGCGAGGCGCCATGGGCGGCGCTGCGCGCTAGCCCTTCTACTCGCGTTCCTGCCAGCCGCGATGACGGTGGGTGCGGATCGGTTCGCGCGGGCCGCGCAGGCGATCCTCGAAACGCGCGGCCTGTTCCTCGCGCTGATCGTGGAGTTTCAGGTAATGCCGCCAGCGCGTCTGGTCGAGCTCGCCCGCTTCCAGCGCTTCGCGGACCGCGCAACCGGGTTCGTTGCCGTGGCTGCAATCGGCGAAGCGGCATTGTCCGGTCAGCGCGTCGATGTCGGCGAACAGCTCCAGATCCTCGTCGCCGGTCAGCTTCAATTCGCGCATGCCGGGCGTGTCGATCAGGCATGCGCCGCCCGGCAGCGGCAGCAGCGCGCGATGCGTGGTGGTGTGCCGGCCGTGATCGTCACTGGCGCGGGTCGCGGCCGTGGCCATCCGGTTTTCGCCCAGCAGCGTGTTGGTGAGCGTGGATTTGCCGGCGCCGGACGAACCCACCAGCACCGCGGTGGCGGCGGGTGCAAGAAACGGATCCAGCGCGGCGACACGCACCGCATCCTTGCCGTTGATCGCGATGATCGGCGTCGTCGCCGGCAGGCGTTCGCGCAATTCGGCCATCATGCTTTCGGCGTCATCGGGATCGACGGTGTCGTGCTTGGTCAACACCACGACGGCCCGCGCACCCGAACCTTCGACCAAGGCCAGATAGCGTTCGATGCGCGCCGGGTTGAAGTCGTCGTCGAGACCGGTCAGCACCAGCACCACGTCTATGTTGCTGGCGATGATCTGGCGGGCATAGCGTTCGCCCGCGGCCGCGCGCTCGAGCACACCGCGGCGCGGCAGCACTTCCACGATGTGCGGCGGCGTGCCGGTCTCGATGATCACGAAATCGCCGACCGCGGGACGTTCGCATGGATCGAGGTTGCGCTTGAGGAATTTCGGCGCGGGCTGCGCGTTGAACGCGCGCTCGCCGTCGTGGACTTCGTAACCGGCGCGGTGCTGGGCCGAAACCCGCGCCAGCATCTGGTCGTTCGCGAGTGGAGGGAGATCGCCCTGCCAGCCGATGCGCCGCAGCGTCGACGCCGATTGCGTGGAAGCGGTTGCCATGGCGGAGATCGCCGGAAAGGAGGCTCGATGTGGTGTTTGCGGACGCCGTGATCGCCGCTAGCATGCCCGAACCCGAGGACGTTTGCAGCCATGCGCCCGATCGCCATTCATCCAAGCTTCCGTCTTGCCAAAGTCCGCTACGAAATCCGCGGGGCGCTGGCCCGGCATGCGCGGGCGCTGGAGGCCGCGGGCCACTCGGTGCTGAAGCTCAACATCGGCAACCCCGGGCGGTTCGGCTTCCGGGCGCCCGCCCACCTGACGGCTGCGATCGCTGCGCACCTCGCCGACAGCGATGCGTACGGCCACGAGCAGGGGCTGGAATCCGCACGCGAGGCGATCCTGGCACGACAGCATGGGCGCGGCGCGCTCGTGCCCGACATCGAGCGGGTGTTCATCGGCAACGGCGTCAGCGAACTGATCGACCTTGCGCTGCGCGCCTTGCTGAATCCCGGCGACGAGGTGCTGCTGCCGGCGCCGGATTATCCGTTGTGGAGCGCCGCGACCATCCTCAACGCCGGCGCGCCGCGCTACTACGCCTGCCCGGCGTCGCGCGCGCACCTGCCCGACCCGGACGAGATCGAGGCGCTGTGTGGGCCACGCACCCGCGCGATCGTGCTGATCAATCCCAACAACCCGACGGGGGCGTGCTACCCGCACGAACTGCTGGCGCGCCTCGTCGCGATCGCGGAGCGTCGCGGCCTGCTGCTGTTGTCCGACGAAATCTACGACGAGATCCGCTATGGCGCCGCGCCGTTCACGCCGCTCGCGTCACTGTCGGGCGACCTGCCTTGCGTGACCTTCGCGGGCTTGTCGAAGGTGCATCGCGCCTGCGGCTTTCGGATCGGCTGGGCCACGTTGTCCGGTGCGGGCGAGCGTGTCGAGGCGTATCGCGATGCCTTGCAGTTGCTGGCCGCGCTGCGGCTGTGCGCGAACGTGCCCGCGCAATGGGCGATCGAACCCGCGTTGACCGGCCCCGACACCATCACGGCGCTGACCGCGCCGGGTGGACGGCTGTACGAATCGCGGCGCGCGGTACTCGAAAGCGTCGCGGGCAGCCGGTTCCTCGAATGCGTGGCCCCGGAAGGCGCGCTTTATGCATTCCCGTCGGTGCGCGCGGACGCGTTCCCGCAATTCGACGACGCAGCCTTCGCGTTGCGCCTGCTGGACGAGGAACACGCGCTGGTGGTGCCGGGCTCCAGCTTCAATCTGCCATCAAGCCGACACTTCCGGATCACCCTGCTGCCCGAAGCCGCCGAGATCGCCGACGTGTTCGCGCGCATCGAGCGGGTGCTGGCGCGAATGGAGGAAGAGCAGCCGGAATCGAAGGTCGCCTAATGGCGCTGCGGTTTCTTGCGCTCGGCGATTCCTACACCATCGGCGAAGGCGTTGCGCCCGACGAACGCTGGCCGCTGCAACTTGTGGCGCGATTGCGCGGCGAAGGCATCGACATCGGCGAGCCGCGAATCGTTGCGACGACCGGCTGGACCACCGATGAGTTGTCGGCGGCGATGGAGACGGCGGACTTCACCCCGCCGTACGCGATGGTGACGTTGCTGATCGGCGTCAACAATCAGTACCGCGGACGTGGCGTGGACGAATACCGCGCACAATTTCGCGATCTGCTGCAACGCGCGATCCGGCTTGCCGGCGGCCGCGCGGCGTACGTGATCGTGGTGTCGATTCCCGACTGGGGCGTCACGCCATTCGCCGCGCGCGAGGGCCGCGATGCTGCCGCCATCGCCCGCGAGATCGATGCTTTCAATACGATCGCATCGGCGGAAGCCGCGAGCGCCGGTGCGGCGCGGATCGACGTCACCTCGATTTCGCGTGCGCCGGAATCGCGCGGGGAACTGGTGGGCGACGGCCTGCATCCCTCCGGTGCCCAGTACGCGCGTTGGGTCGAGGCCATCCTGCCGGTCGCGCGAGTGATCCTGACCGGGAAATGATCCGCGCCCGGGCTATCATGCGCGTTTTGCGTGCGTGCAAGGAAATCCGATTTGAGCAAGTCGCCCAAACCCAATGCGCTGGTCTGGCTGGTGGTGTCCGCGGTGGTGATCGCGCTGGATCAAATCACCAAGGCCGTGGTGCGGCACGCGCTGGTGCCGTACATGCCGCAGGAGGTGATTCCGCACGTGCTGAACTGGACGCTGGCCTTCAACCGCGGCGCGGCTTTCAGCTTTCTGCACGACGCGTCGGGCTGGCAGACGTGGCTGTTCGGCGGACTTGCCGTGGTGGTGTGCATCGGCCTGGTCGTGTGGCTGGTACGCACCCCGCGCCGCGACTGGCGTACCGCACTGCCGGTGGCGCTGATCATCGGCGGCGCACTCGGCAACCTGATCGATCGTCTGATCCACGGACAGGTCACCGATTTCATCCAGGCCTATTGGCACGCGTGGTCGTTTCCCGCGTTCAATATCGCCGACTCCGCCATTTCGATCGGCGCGGCGTTGCTGATTGCGTTCGGATTGTTCGGGAAGCAAACCGGCCAACCATGAAATACGAAGTCAGGCCAGGAATGGCCGTTCCGGCGTCGACGGTCGAACGGCATCCGCGGTTCCTTTGAATTGATGCGGCGACCAGGGACGATCGCACGACTGGTGCTCCGCGATTGGACATGCAGGCCATCCGCCGCAACAATAGGCGGCTGTCGTGCCTTGGGAACCTTTGAATTGCCTGCTGCGCTCGGCAGTTTGCGTGCCGGCGGCGCTCGGAATGCTCA
>DATCSF010000117.1:0-12448 GCA_036568625.1 Rhodanobacteraceae bacterium
CCTTTACGCAACGCTGGGCGCAAGCCTCGCTGCTGCTGGCGTTGCAGCAGATCCTGACGCCGCCGGCCGAGGGAAGGCGCCGGCCGACGTTCCGGCCTGCACAGCCGTCCACGACCGGATGCACCGACGCTGCGGAGGAACACCCTGGGCCGGAAGCACGCTCCCCTTTTTCGGCGAGGGGGGAGTGCGGGCCCAACCTGTCGAACGGCTGGAAGGAGTTCTAGCGGCGACCGGTGTGCGCTTTGCTGGAACCTTGTCGGCACCCAAGTGATGAGCAATACCGATACCCTTGTTCCCGGAAAGTCACGGACCGGCTGCGAGCAGCGGTGCACGCATGGTTTCGCGGCGTCCGGTGCGAGTCGTGGCGGCCCGATGTGCTTGACAGACAAGGCCGGAACGCTAGACTGATCGGCTCTTTGCTCCCTCGTCCTGCTGTGTGGGTCGCCGATTTCCGCGACGCGAGCGGCAGGTGCTCAAGTCCGGGCGCAAGCAAGTCGGCTAGGTAGCTCAGACGGTTAGAGCGCGGCACTCATAATGCTGAGGTCGGCGGTTCGATTCCGCCCCTAGCCACCAGATCATTCCCGCGTCGATCTGTCGAAACACCTCGATGCGCGGAATCGATCCCGCGGTTCCATGGCTCACGCGGTCCAGTGCGTTCGTCCCGCGGATCACTTGGACGTCGGCGCGGCTCACGGCGCGTGCAGTCCGCCCAACATTCCCGCAAGCCGCCATCTCTGGGACCTCGCCGATCGGCGCACTGCCGCATCCTCGCCATTCGCGCACGCTGCTGGTTCACGCAGCCCGTTCTGGCCGCCACACTGCACGCATCTCCCACAAGGTATCCCGCGCGCGCAAGCGCGGGAATTCCTGCATTCAAGTCGCACGTGCGACGAGCCGGGCAGCCACACCATGCAAAAAAGTTATGCATCGGCAAATTCTTTGCATGCAGGCGCGCGATGATCGCGGCGGAGCGCGGAAGCCTTGGCGGGACCGTGCCGGAAGTCATGTATCGTTTCATGCTGCTCGGCGTGTCGCAACGCGACACGTCCGATGCGATGCCCCACCGGTGCGATCCTGCAACGATTGACCTGCGTCAGTTTCCGAAGGCGCTCCCTGCCGCACTTCGCATCAACACCACCGTCGCGCGCGAACCAGTCGACACTTTGTGCATCGGACTGTCACTTCTTCTTTCGAAATTCCTTCCTTGGTACGAAGCGTGCTTCTTTCCCTGCGTGCCGGCGCACCCAAATCGAATCCGGCGCGACGAGAGGAGACTGAAAACACCAGCACAACATCGCACCGTCCACAGGTTGAACGTTCCGGCAAGTCGCATTGCTTTCATACCAACTAGAACTGGGGGAGGAGGCGCCACTCGGCGCCCGCCGTGGAAAAAAAATGAATGTCGAAGAATTGCTTGAGGAAATCCAGGACACCAATCTCACCTACCTGATGCTGGCGCAACGTCTACTCAAGGAGGACTACGCCGCCGCCCAATTTCGCCTGAAGCTGGCCGACGACATGGCCAAATTGCTGATGTCGCTGTCCACCAGACAGCTCAGCCGGCTGGCCCGCACCAATCAGTTTTTGTTTCGACTGTGCTTCGAAAGCGCCGACCAGGTGCAGAAGATCGTCGGCGAGAAACGTGATTCGGCGATGATGCAAACCCATGCCTCCCTGCTGATGGCCCGCACTGCTGCGGCCCAAGCCTGAGGAGCGCGCCAACATGGAAACTTCTGAAAAAAGCCTGGTCGCCAGGATGCATCAGGTGCAGCTGGCGGTGAACCTGATCGAACTGGGCGCCCGCCTCCAGGTGCTGGAAACCGAAACCGACCTGAGCCGCGGACGTCTGCTGCGGTTGTACAAGGAAGTGCGCGGCATCTCGCCGCCCAAGGGGATGCTGCCCTTCTCCACGGACTGGTTCCTGACCTGGGCGCCCAACATCCATTCGTCGCTGTTCTACGGCATCTACCAGCGGCTCACCGGCGAACAGGGCTGCAAGCGCATCGATGCTTTCGTGAAGGCGTACCGCCTGTATCTCGAGCAGGTGATGCTGGACGACAGCGAGCCGGTGCTGGGCTTGAATCGCGCCTGGACGCTGTTGCGCTTCTTCGAAAGCGGGCTGCTGGAACTGGCCGAATGCACCAGTTGCCACGGACATTTCGTGATGCACGCCCACACGCCGTGCAAGGATTACGTCTGCGGGATCTGTCGTCCGCCCTCGCGCGCCGGCAAGACCAGCAAAGCCCGTCCCAAACTCCAGCATGCCATCGCAAAAAATGACGTCGCGATCGGCACGCAGCACGCCGAAGATGCTTGTGCCGCAACCGAGCACATCGAGCTGCCGCGCAAACGCGCCGCCGGCGGACAGCGCTAGGCCGCTCTCTCATCGTTGGCATTCGATGCGCCACGGAGATCGTTCTCGATCTTCGGGCGCATTTTTTCAGGGCTCGACCGGAGAGACTCGTTTTCGACAAACTCAATCGGCCAGGCGTGCGCGTATGCGCGAGATCGCCTGGCTGTGCAACTGGCACACCCGGGATTCGGACACCCCGAGCACGGCGCCGATTTCCTTGAGGTTGAGTTCCTCCTGGTAGTACAGGGTGATCACCAGTTTTTCGCGTTCCGGCAGCGCCTCGATCGCCAACTTGATCCGCTCGCGGTGTTCCTCGCCCAACAAGCGCGCGATGGGCGACTGCGGGCCGTCGCTGTCGTCTTCCGGCTCGCCCTGTTCCTCGACTACTTCCTCGAACGGGAGCAGGTAGCCGCTGTTGGTGTCGGCAAGCAACTGCTGGTACTCGGTCAGGCCGATACCCATTTCGGCGGCGATTTCGTGTTCCTCCGCCGGGCGGCCGTAGCGCTGCTCCAGCTTGTGGACGCAGGCGTCCATCGCGCGGGCCTGACGGCGCACGCTGCGCGGCAGCCAATCGCGGCTGCGCAACTCGTCGATCATCGCCCCGCGGATGCGTTGGCTGGCGAAGGTGGCAAAGCTGGCGCCGGCTTTGGGATCGAAGCGCCCCATCGCGTCCAGCAACCCCAGCGTGCCGGCCTGGATCAGATCGTCCAACTCGACCCCGGCCGGCAACTTCACCTGCAACGCCAGCGCCTGCCGGCGCACCGCAGGCAGGTGCTGCTTCAGCAGTTCGTTCTGATCGATTTTGCCTTGGGCGGTATACATCGTTGGCGGGTCAGGAACGGCTGGTGTTTCCGGACATGGGGGTCAGATGTTTTCCATTATCGCCCGCTGCACGGATTCGCATGCCGCGATAAGGCGCCATTGTCGGCGGCTTTTTGCGTGATCGAGTGGAACATTGGCGACGCGCGGCGCTCATCGGTAGTCCACCAACAATTGAATGACGCCCACCTGCAGCGAACGTCGCTCGCCGGGCGGCAAACGAAAACGGAGTGCCAGCGGCGCTGCGGCAGGCGTGCCCGCCAAGGCATCGCTGACGCCGCGATTCCCGTTCAATGGCACGCAATGCTGACCCGCGCACAATTCGGCGATCGACCTTCGATCCGCCGGCACGCCGTAGCGCCAATGCACGCGGCGGATGCGCGCACCCGCGGCCGGCGCCGGCGGGTTCAATGGTGCGCTGGCATACATTCGACCCGGGCCCGCCACGCGCGGTCCGCCCACGGTGCCGCTCCAACTGCCGGACGCCGCAAGCGCCAGGCACGGCCACAGCAACACAGGCCAACACCAGACGCGCATGCATCGGCGATGGCGGACACCTTCCACGCTCAATGCGTGGCACCGATCAGGCTGGTGACGCGCAAACCGCGCTCGTCGGGAATTTCTGCCTGCGAAAGCACCGCCAGTTGCGACAGGCGACGGCGCAGGAACCGCGCCAGCAGGGGCCGCAGCGACGGCGCGACCACCAGCACGGTCGGTTCGCCCGCGGCTTCCTGGCGCGCGAGCGCCTTGGCGGTTTCCTGCATCAAGGTATCGGCGAGGCCCGGTTCCATCGCGCCGCCGCCGTGGATCGCCTGATCGAGCACCTGTTCCAGTTGGCCGTCCAGTCCGATCACGTGCAGCTCGCGCTCGGTACCGAACCACTGGTCGGTGATGGCACGACCCAGCGCCACGCGCACCCGCGCGGTCAGCTCGGCCGGATTGGTTTGTTCGCCGCCTTGCGCGGCCAGTGTATCCAGGATGGTGCGCATGTCGCGGATGGACACGGCTTCGTCCAGCAGGTTCTGCAGCAGTTTTTGCAGGACTGCCAGCGAAACGATCTTGGGCACCACGTCCTCGACCAGCGGTTTGTTCTCGCCGCCGACCTTGTCGAGCAACTGCTGGACTTCCTGACGCCCCAGCATTTCGCCGGCGTGCAGGTGCAGGAGATGATTGAGGTGCGTCGCCACCACCGTGCTGGCATCGACCACGGTGTAACCGAGGATCTGCGCTTCCTCGCGCTTGTCGGCTTCGACCCACTTGGCCGGCAACCCGAAAGCCGGGTCGGCAGTCGCCGTGCCTTCCACCTCGCCCGACACCTGGCCCGGATCGATCGCCAGCCATTTGCCCGGAAACGCTTCGCCGCTGCCGACGCGCGCGCCTTTCAAGGTCACCACGTAGCGATTGGGGCTGATCTCGAGGTTGTCGCGGATGTGCACCACCGGCGGCAGGAAGCCCATTTCCTGCGCGAACTTCTTGCGCACGCCCTTGATCCGCCCCAGCAGCTCGCCCCGCTGGTGGTAATCCACCAGCGGAATCAGCCGATGCCCGACCTCGAGGCCCAGCACGTCGATCAGGCGCACGTCGTCCCAGCTCGCCTCGGGCGCTTCCGGCGCGACCACGGGCTTTTCCTGCAACTGCGCTTCGGCCGCCTTGCGGTTTTCGCGCCGCGTCAGGAACCACGCCAGCCCGGCCAGCGAGACCGTGAAGAACAGGAACACCGCGTTGGGCATGCCGGGCACCAGGCCCAGCAAACCGAGCACACCGGCGGCCAGCCACAGCACGCGCGGCTTGGCCAGCAATTGGTCGACCACCTGCTCGCCGACGTCCTGATTGGTGTTGACGCGCGACACCGTGACGCCGGCCGCGGTGGAAATCACCAGCGCCGGAATCTGCGCGACCAGCCCGTCGCCGATCGTCAGCAGCGTATAGGTGTGGCCGGCCGCGGCGAACGACATGCCGTGTTGCAGCATGCCCACCAGCAGGCCGCCCACGATGTTGACGCCCATGATCACGAGGCCCGCGACCGCGTCGCCACGCACGAACTTGCTGGCACCGTCCATCGAACCGTAGAAGTCGGCTTCCGTCGCGACTTCGGTGCGACGCTTGCGCGCCTCGGCCTCGCCGATCAGGCCGGCGTTGAGGTCGGCGTCGATCGCCATCTGCTTGCCGGGCATCGCGTCCAGCATGAAGCGCGCGCCGACTTCGGCAATGCGCCCCGCGCCCTTGGTGATCACCATGAAGTTGATCACCACCAGGATCAGGAACACCACCAGGCCCACCGCGAAATTGCCGCCCACCATGAAATGGCCGAACGCCTCGATCACCTTGCCGGCCGCGCCGGCGCCGTGGTGGCCTTCCATCAGCACCACGCGGGTGGAGGCGACGTTCAACGACAACCGCATCAAGGTGGTGAACAGCAGCACCGAGGGGAACGCCGCGAACTCCAGCGTGCGTTGGGTGAACATGCTGACCAGCAGCACCATCACCGACAGCGCGATGTTGAAGGTGAAAAAGAAATCCAGCACGTACGGCGGCAACGGCAGGATCAGCATCGCCATCACCAGCAGGATGAAGACCGGGCCGGTCAGCAGCTTCATGCGCGGATCCTTGAACCAGTCGCGGTTCAGGCCCATCACGGCGGCGTTCATGGGGTGGTCTCCTCATTGCCTTCGATCTTGTCCATGCCCTCGGGCACGGGCAGGTCGCCGGGTTCCGGCGGCGGCGTGACGCCGTCGGCGTGCGCGCGTTTCAGGCGCATCGCCCACACCAGCACCTCCGCGACGGCGTTGTAGAGCGGTCCCGGGATTTCACGGTCGAGATCCACGTGGCGGTACAGGGCACGTGCCAGCGGCGGTGCTTCCAGCAGCGGCACGTGGTGCTCGGCGCCCAATTCGCGGATGCGCGCCGCGATTTCGCCCGCGCCCTTGGCGACCACCCGTGGCGCGCTCATCTTTCTTTCGTCGTAGCGCAACGCCACCGCGTAATGGGTGGGATTGGTGACGATCACGTCGGCGTCGGGCACCTTGCTCATCATGCGGCCGCGCGCCATCGCCTGTTGTTGCGATCGGATGCGCCCCTTCACGTGCGGGTCGCCTTCGGTTTCCTTGTTCTCGCGGCGGATTTCTTCCTTGGTCATGCGCAGCTTCTTGGCGTGGCTCCACAACTGCCATGGCACATCGATGCCCACCACCACCAGCAGCACCAGCACCATCAAGAGGCTTGCATCGAACGCCAGTTTCAGCGCGTGCGGAATGGCTTGCATCACCGATTCGCCCATCAGGGCGACCAGCGCGCCGCGCTGTTGCCACAGGAACCCCACCGCCACGCCGCCCACCAGCAGCGCTTTGGCGATGGCCTTGCCGAGCTCCGTCAGCATCTGGCCGGACACCATCCGCTTCAGCCCCTTGAGCGGATTGAGCTTGGAAAATTTCGGCGCCATCGCCTTGCCGGACAGCGACCACCCGCCCAGCAGCAGCGGCGACACCAGCGCCACCACCACCAGCCCCAGCAACAACGGCGCGATCGCGTACAACGCGTGCGAACCCAGCTCGAATATCCGGCTCAGGGTGACGCCAAGGTCGAAGGCCTGGGTGTGATCGAACAGGAACGCCTGCTCCATCACCATGCCCAAGTGCCGCGACAACGTGGTGCCCATCGACCACAGCCCCAGCAGGCCGCCGCCCAGCAACAGGAACGTCGTAAGCTCGCGCGAACGCGCGACCTGGCCCTCCTCGCGCGCCTTCTCGAGCCGGCGATGGGTCGCCGGTTCGGTTTTTTCCTGGTCTTCGCTCTCGTCGGACATGCTGGCGCCGCAATGGCACTTTGGCGACAGCCATTGTCGAGCGCCGGGCCCGGGGACAATCGGGCGATAAGGGGGGGATTACGCCGGCTATTCGCCGGAACGGCCCGGAGCCATCGAAGCCGTCGGATTTACACTCCTGGTTGCCGGCCGGCGGGCTATTCCAGTCACCGCTGATCCATTTCGGCCACCCACGCCAAAAGCTCCGCGACCACGCTGTACAGCTTGTCCGGCACCCGCTGGTCCAAATCGAGCCCCATCAGCAAGCCCACCAATTCGGGCGCATCGTGTACGTAGATGCCGTGGCGGCGTGCCTCCGCGATCACCTGTTCGGCCAGATCGCCATAGCCCTTGGCGACAACGCGCGCAGCCCGGCCATCGTCGGAGTTCGCCAGCGCCACCGCCTGACGACGCGCTTCCTCAGTCATGGCCGGCCTCCAACCGGCCATGCGCGCGGATGCGCAGCACGACCTGCCGGAATCCTAACGCACCCAGGCGTTCGCGCAGCGTTCCGCTCGCGGCGTTCATCCGATCGGCGGCGTCCGGCTCGGCCTCGAGGTCCAGCCCGACACGCTGAGCACCGAATTGCAGATTGACCTTCACCTCGCCCAGGCGGCTCAATCGCAAGGTGAGGTGCGTCTGCCACGGCGTGTCGTCGTCCTGCCGGGGACGACCCTCTTCACCCGGACGTTCCTGTGCCGAGGGATGCTGCGGCGGCTGCAGCGTCAGCGCCATGAATACTCCGGCCCACGGCGCCCCTTCCCACCGCAGTACCGGCGCCGCAAGCATCTCCAGTTGATGCCGCACCACGCCTTCCAGCGCGGCATGCACCACCTGATCGTGGGCGGCGAGCGCCAGCAACTGTGTGCCGGCTGGCGCCACCGGATGGCTGGAACCGCCACCGCCCGCGACGGGGAGATTCGGCAACGGCTTGCCATCGACGCCATAGGTTTGCGGCGTGCCGGTCGACGTGGGGGGCGAGGTGCTTGCGGCATCGCCTGCAACATTGTTCGCCGGCGCCGCGGCGTGAGCGGGGACCGGCGAAGCGGCGGTCGGCGCCGGCGCAGCGCCTTGCGATGGCGTTGCCGCGGGCGTCGGCTGTTGCGCAGGCGACGGCGTGCGAGCGCCCCACGACATTTGCGGCTCGCGCAGCAACTGCGCCAACGGCAACGAACCGTTGCGCCAGCGCAGCAGGTGCGCCTCGTAGAACAATCCGCTGGTTTCGATACTGTCGCGCAACTGCAGTACCAGCCGCGCGACGTTCGTGCGTTCGGCGGCCAACACGAGCGGCGCCTGCGGCCGGATCACCGACGGCGAAGCCGGAAAGCGCGACAGGATATTCGCGATTACACGGGCGGCAACGCTGAAGCGCGTCGCGGTCGCGGCACCTTGTTCGGGCGGCGATGCCACGCCGGCGCGGGATGCGGCCGCGGCGCTCACCTTGCCGCCGCCGATGGCGGTGCGGGAGGCCGGCAACGGACGCGGATCGAGTCGTGAATCGCTGTGCGCGGTCTGGGCGGGCTGGCCCGGCCGCGGCGCGGCGATCAAGGTCTCCGGCAGCGGCCGGTCCACCGGTGCATCGCGCCGGCCCAATACCTGGTGCAACAGGGTGTCGAGGATCGGCGTGATGCCACTCACGATGACGCTTACTCGTTGAGGCGCTGGCTATTCATTGCTGCAACGCCGACCGTGCCGTAGGCCTGCGACAAGGCGCGTTCCCTGCGCGACAAGGCCATCAGGCGGGAAAGTTCCTCGCGATGCTCCAGCAGGCAGCTGCGGATTTCCAGGTCGTAGTCGAGCGTGCGTTCCAGCACCCGGTATTTGGCGAGGCGTTCCTGTTCGTCCAGCTCGCAGTCCTTTTCCATGTCGGCGAGTGCGGCCACCGCGTTCACGTAGGCCTCACCTTCGCAGATCATGGCTTCCCAATCCTGCTGGCGGGCCAGCGCCACCATCCGCGAGGCCTTGCTCTCCAGTTCGCGATAAACGCCGAGAATCTTGCGGCCGCACGGCACCATGTTTCGTTCTTCCTTCGTCATGACGGCTGGCGCACGGTCTGCGGGCCGATTTCACGCCACGCGGACCCGATTTCTTCCAGGAGCTGGCCGGCTTCGTCGAGGGCCGCGGCATCGTTGTTCAAGTTCGCATTCAACAGCCGGCGCGCGATGTATTCGTAAAGCGAGGCCAGCCGCTGCGCCAGCTCGCCGCCGCGCTCGACGTCGAGCGCGGCCAGGAGGCCGTTGTTGACGATGTCCAGGGCGCGCGAAATGGCTTCACCCTTGCGCGCCATGCGGCCGGCTTGCATGTGCATGGCGGCCGTCCGGATCGCCACGCCGGCGCCGTCGAACAGCATGTCGATCAGTTGGTAGGGAGAGGCCGTCAGCACATTGCTCTCCACCCCAACGCTGGCGTACGCGCCAGCACCGACCCTGAGACTCATCGATATTCTCCTCGCCGCTTGCAGGCGTTATTTCCCACCGACCGTCAATTTGCCCATCGCATCGAACTGCTGCGTGAGATAGCTGCTGGTCGAATTCATTTTCGCGATCATGCTGTCGAGCTGGCTGAACTGCTGCCGGTACATGGCCATGGTGGCGTCGATCTGCTGCTGGGTGCGATCGTATTGATCGTCCAGTTGCTTGATGCTCTGGTTGAGGCTGTCGGTGGCGTTGCCGATCAAGCCGCTGCTGCTGGTCATGTCGCCGACCATCGTGTCGATCTGATCGGCCATCCCATCGGCTTGCGTGCCACCGGCGAAGAACTGGGTCAGCGCGCCGAGATTGTTGGTGACGGCGTTGCCGAGCTTGTCGTCGTCGACCTTCAGGGTGCCGTCCAGTTGCAGCGTCACGCCGACGTCGCTCAGCACGGTGAACGTGCCGCCGTTGTCGACGGCGCCGCTGAGCGCGCTGCGCAACTGCGATTGCACCGAACGCACCGTGCTGTCGCCCAGCAGGATGCCGGCGGTCTGGGTGCTGGCGTCGTAGCCCGCCAGGCCGCCGAGGATCTGGACCAGGCCGTTGTACGCGTCGACGAACTTGTGCACGTCGCCCTTGATGGCGTCGCCGTCGCGCGTGACCTGCAGGGTGGCGTCGCCACTCCCCGTGATATTCAAGGTGACACCCTGGATCGCGCCCTCGACGACGTTGTTCGCGCTCTGGACGGCGATGCCGTTGATGGTCAGCATGGCGTCCTGACCACTCTGCTGGGTGGTCGTATCCAGCTGCAGGCTGCTGCCAAGACCACCGGTGAACTGGACGCTGCTGACGGCGGCCGCACTGCCGGTGTCGGCCGCCTGCAATACCAACCGATACGGCTGGGCACTGCCGTCATTGACCAGCGAAGCGCGCACCCCGCCGTTCTGGGCGTTGATGGCGTCGCGGATGTCTTCGAGGCTGCTGGCGGCGGCATCGATCGACACGCTCTTGGTGGTGCCGTCGGCGAACGTGAAATCCACGGTGCCGCCGCCGAGATCGGTGGTGCTGTCGGTCACGCCCAGCGTCGCGACGCTGGAAGCCTGCGCGCGCTGGGTCACGTGGATCTGGTAATCGCCGGGCGGCGTATCGTTGGTGGCGGCGGCGGTCAGCGCCGTCCCGCTCACCGTGCTCTTTACCGCCTGGAACGCGCTCGGATCGCTGAGCACATGCATCGCGTCCTGCAGGCTGGCCAGCGCGCTCTTCAGGCTGCCGAAAGCCGAGATCTTGGCCTGATAGCTGGTCTTCTGGTTGGTGATCGGCGTCAGCTTCTGGTTTTCGCCCTGCTGCAGCTGATCCAGCAGACCATTCAGGTCCAGACCCGAGCCTACCCCAAGCGCTGTGATTGACGTCATACCGGCGAACTCCTTCACGTCCCGCAGATGGCCCGCTGCCGCGCACCGTCCTGACGCGCCCCATGCAACGGCTCACATTGTTGCCGCACCGCGGGCCCGACCAGCGGCGGAAAAAGCCGCTTCAAACCCATCTATTCCGCAATATCGGCATCGGAGTCCCGCCCTTTAGCGGCGCGACGCGTGCTTGTTCAGAACCCCAGCTCATCCAGCAGGGCATCGACCTGGTCCTGGCCGCTGACCACGCCGTCGGCATCGCCGCTGATCTGCGGACCATTGATGAGCGCGCCGCCATCCTCGACCACCCCCGGATACCAATGGCCCGCCAGCCGATGCTGCATGTCCTCGCGTTCGCGGCCCTCGGGCACGCTGTCCAGCAGCACCTGCAGCAGTTGTTTTTCGACTTCGTGGACCACGTCCATCATCTTCTTGATGACCTGGCCGGTGAGGTCCTGGAAATCCTGCGCCATCGTGATTTCCAGCAATTCGGCGTGGATCTTCCGCGTCACCACCGGCACGTTCTGCAGGTAACCGCGGGTGACCTTGACCAGGTCGCGTGCCTCGTCCGGCTCCAGCGGATGCTCGAACCAGGCCTGCCATTTCGCATCGAGCGCCTCGGCTTCGCGGCCAAGCCGTTCCTGCAATGGCTGCGCGCGATCGATCGCGTTCAGGGAACGCTCCGCCGCCTGCTCGGTCATCCGCGCCACGTAGTTGAGCCGGTCGCGGGCGTCGGGAATCGCCGCGGCCGCCTTCTCGACTTCCTTGTTCAGGCCCAGCTCGCGCATGCTCTGCCGCAACGTGCGGGTGAGTTGGCCGATGCGCCGCATCAGGTCGTCGCCGTCCGCAGCTTCGACCTGTGCCACCTGCTGTGCGTTCGATTTCATGGTCGTCCCCCTGTAGGCCGGCAATGCGCGTCACTTGCCCAGTTTCTCGAAAATCTTGGCGATCTTCTCTTCCAGCGTGGCGGCGGTGAACGGCTTGACGATGTAGCCGTTGGCCCCGGCCTTGGCGGCGGCGATGATGTTGTCCTTCTTCGCCTCCGCCGTGATCATCAACACCGGCGTCGCGCCGAGACGATCATCGGCACGGACCTGCTTGAGCATCTCCAAGCCATCCAGGTTCGGCATGTTCCAGTCCGAAATCACGAACTGGAAGCTGCCAGCCTGCAGTTTGCCCAGCGCGTCCTGCCCATCTTCCGCTTCATCCACGTTGGCGAAACCCAGCTCCTTGAGCAGGCTGCGGACGATGCGCCGCATGGTGGGGAAGTCGTCGACTACCAGGACATTCATGCTCTTGTCGATCATGGCTTGCTCTCACGTTTCCGGTGCCCGGAACGCCGAACGGCGACCCGGACGGGTGATCAGAATTCTTCCCAACCGTCCTCGGCGGTAGCCGGCTCCAGACGCGAGGCCCTCACATCACCGCCCGCCTTCGATGCCTGCCGCGGCGGCGGCGCGACCGGCCGTTTGACCCGCTGCGTCATCGTCGAGGCGTCCTGGTCGGATGGCCGTGCGGCCGAAGGTCTCCCCTGCGCGGCGGCCTGCGGCGGCGTCTCGGGCAGACGGAACACCGCCACCGAGCTTTCCAGCCGGCACGCCTGCTCCTCCAGCGACGCGGCCGCGGCGGTGATCTGCTCGACCAGCGCGGCGTTCTGCTG
>DATCSF010000118.1:0-2808 GCA_036568625.1 Rhodanobacteraceae bacterium
GCCCAGCACCGAGCCGAGCTTCAATTTGCGCGCCAGCGGCACCGCGATCACCACCGCGACCAGGAACACCAACACCGACGGCAACCAGGAATGACCTTGCACGCAATCACCTTCGCTGCAACACGCGGGGATTATGGCAGCGCCGGCCCGCCACAAGCACCGCGCAGCGCCTACGCAACTACAGCCGCTCGCTGCGATCCACCGCAATCAGTGCCGCGAACAGCGCGTCGATGTCGAGGTCACGCGCGAACAGCATCGCCTGGAAGCGCTCGCCCATCTCGCCCGGCAGGGTCAGGCGCTTGACCTGTTGCGCCAGCGCGTAGCGCGCGGCTTCGTCCGCGGCATTTTCGTAGGCTGCGGCGAATACCGCGTCGAGACCGGACGCGATCAGGAATTCCGACTGGAATGCGTACGCCACCGGCGCGAATCCCGCGCCGATGCCGGCCTCGGCCAGCGCGGTGAAGTCGATCGACGCGGTGATGTCCTGCAAGCCCGGCAGGATCAGCGGATCGTCGTGCGCGCGGTGGCGGTAGTGGCACAGCAAGGTGCCGTCGCGGCGCTCGGGCAGGTAGAACTCGCGGCGCACGTAGCCGTAATCGACGAACAACGCCGCGCCGCGGGTCTGTTCGCCCGCGATGGCTTCCAGCCACCACGGCAATTGCGGCAACACTTCCGAGCGATAGCCATCCTCGAATTCGCGCCCGAGGTGGCGTTGCAGATGCCGCACCGCGCCCGCGACCAGCGGATCGGCCGGGCGATCGACGCGCACGAACGCGCCATTGCCGCGGGTTTCGACGTGTTCCTCGAACACCTCGCCTGCCTGCGTCGTGAAGCGCGTGATCGGCAACGCATCCAGCACCTCGTTGGCGAACAGCACGCCGGACCACGCGTGCTGGGGCGGCCGGTCGAGCCAGGCGCAGCGCGCGAACAGGTTGGCGGGCAAATCGGCGCGCAGGCGTTCGCGCTGACGCTCGCGCAGATCGGCCGAAGGTTCCAGCAGCCAGTAGTGGCGCGGCAACGCATCGAGTGCCTGCAATTCGAGCAGGCAGTCGCGCGCAAACGCACCGCTGCCGCCGCCCAGTTCGAACCATACGGCATCACCGCCGCAAGCACCCAGCGCCGGCGCCAGCGCGCGGGCCACGCAACGCGCGAACAGGAACCCAAGCTCCGGCGCGGTGACGAAGTCGCCGTCCTTGCCGAATTTCAGCCGACCCGCGCTGTAATAGCCGAGCCCCGGCGCATACAGGCAGCGTTCCATGAAGCGCGCGAAAGAAACGGGTTCGGTGGCCGCGATTTCATGGCGGATCGCGTCCGCCAGGCGGGCGGAATGCGCCGCTTCTTCGGCGGAGGGTTCAGGCAGGGCGCTGTCCATGCTGGCGGCATCCACATTGTTGCGGCAATCTGTCGGCCATGCAGGATAACGCGCAGGGGACGCCATGAGCCAAACCCATCCCGTCGCACTGGTCACCGGCGCCGCCCGACGCGTCGGCGCGGTGATCGCGCGCACGTTGCACGGCGCGGGCTACGACCTCGCCTTGCACTGCCGCAACTCGCGCGCCGAACTCGACGTATTGATCGGCGAACTGGACGCGCAACGCGCACACTCGACACTGGCGCTGCAGGCCGACCTGGCCGACGCCGGGCAGTTGCCGGGCTTGATCGACGCCACCATCGCGCGCTTCGGCCGGCTCGATGGGTTGGTCAACAACGCGTCGATTTTCCATGCGGCGCCGGTCGGCACGATCACACCGGAAGCATGGGACGCGTTCCTTTCCGTCAACGCGCGCGCGCCGCTGCTATTGGCCCAAGCCGCAGCGCCGCACCTGAAGACTTCGCGCGGCGCGATCGTCAACATCACCGACATCTACGCCGAACGCCCACTGCCGCAATACGCGGCGTATTGCACGAGCAAGGCCGCGCTCAGGATGGCGACGCTCGCGCTGGCGCAGGAGCTCGGTCCGGAAATACGCGTGAACGCGGTGGCGCCGGGCAACGTGCTGTGGTCGGAAAATCCCATCAAGGCGGAGACGCCGCAAACATTGCTCGAACAGACCGCGCTGCAACGCCAGGGCACGCCCGAAGACATTGCCGGCGCGGTGCTGTGGCTGATCCGCGACGCGGGCTACGTCACCGGCCAGACGATCCGCGTGGATGGGGGCCGGATTCTGGGGGCATGATCAATTCCTGAAGCACCGACGCGCACAGCTTGATTCGTGGCCGCGACGGCGGCATGTTGAAGCCGTTCGACCTGCATCGAGGATGCCGATGACCGCTTCTGTTCCCATCGCCCCCGGCCAGCCTTCGCAGCGCATCGCGCAGCAGATCCTCGATTTTCTCTCGCACATCCCGCCCAGTCGCGAACATCCGCGCGAACACCCGCGCGCCCGTGCCGAAGCCATCGCGCTGGCCGCGCGCCGCAAGGCTTTCCTGGCGTCGTCGTCGCTGGCGCTGCCGCCCGGACCCGTGGGCTGGCTGACGGTACTGCCGGAGCTGGTTGCGATCTGGAAGATCCAGGCGCAGATGGTGGCCGATGTTGCGGCCGTCTGTGGCCGGCACGCCACGCTCACCCGCGAGCAGATGCTGTACTGCCTGTTCCGCCACGCGGCGGCGCAGGCGGTGCGCGATCTCGTGGTGCGCGCGGGGCAGCGCTGGGTCGTGCACACCGCCACCACGCAGGCAATCCGCGGCGTTGCACAACGGCTCGGCGTGAAGCTCTCGGAGCGGACGCTGGGCAGTTCGATCGCGCGGATGGTGCCCCTGGCAGGCGCGCTCGGTGCCGGCACATATGCGTGGTACGACACCCGCCAC
>DATCSF010000119.1:0-7853 GCA_036568625.1 Rhodanobacteraceae bacterium
GTACATCACCGAGGGTGGCACGCGCGCGCGCATGTTCGAGGGCGACGCGACGTCGATGCGCTATGTCGCGCCGCTGCCGCTGCAATCGGGCCATGCCGGGCTGTACGTGCAGGACATCAGTCTTCAGAGGAACGCTGCGGGTGGCGTTTCACTCGAACTTGCATATCAGCCCTACACGAACGACGCACCGGAAACCGGAAATGCCGCGACGCATCGCTTGCTGGCGGACCTGCGTGGCGGCAACTTCCAGTACCTCGCGGCGGCGGCGTTCGGCAAACCTGCGGCGTGGCGCGACGACTGGCAGGCCGTCAATGGATTGCCCTTGGCGGTGCGCATCCACCTCGATCCCGCGTGGCGGACGCGGGTGCCGCTTCCGGACATGGTGATTCCGTTGCGCAGCGGCGAGGGCCTCGGCGCCCAGATTGGCGGTGCGCCATGATCCGACGCCAGCGCGGCATCGCGCTGCTGCTGGTGCTGTGGGTGACGGCGCTGCTGGCGGCCTTGTTGATCGGTGTCGCGGCCGCGTCGCGCAGCCACAGCCGGGCCGCGCTGTACGGCGCCGAACGCGTGCGCGCGGAACTGGCCGCCGAGGCCGGTCTCGCGCACGCGATCGCCGGCCTGCGCGCGCCCGATCTGGGTGACCAGTGGGTACCGGACGGCCGTCCCTACACCTTCGACTTCGGCGGCGCCAGGGTGACGGTGCGGGTGGTGGACGTGAGCGGGCTGGTCGATCTCAACGCCAGTCCGTCTGATCTTTTGGGCAACCTGTTCGAAGCGGCGGGCGTCGATCGGGCGCGCGCCGATCAGCTCGCGAATGCGGTGGTCGCGTGGCGCGGCGATGGGGCGCGCACCGGCACGCCCCGGCCCGGCGGCCCGTTTCGCGCGATCGAGCAATTGGCGCAACTGCCCGGCATGAATACCGACCTGTTCGCCAAGGTCGAGCATGCGGTGACGGTATTTTCCGGTCGCAACTTTCCGGATGTGTCGTACGCGCCACCCCTGTCGCTTGCGGCCTTGCGGGGCGTGAACGAAAAGCAGGCGCAGGCGCTGGTCGAAGCACGGCGCGGGCGCCCGGCGCAGCGCGGCGCCGGCAACGGCCAGCGGCTTGGCGCGGTTGCCAATGGCCCGCTGGTAGCGGGCTACGGCGGGGTGGTCGAACGCGTGTTCAGCGCTGCCACGATGCCCGACGGCACCCGGGTGAGCCTGGATGTCACGCTACGCTCGGCGTTGACGGGAACCCGGGCACGCCCGTACAAAGTGCTGGACTGGCGCGTGGATTAGCCCTTCGATGACAACGGCAAGCGCACAAACCCTGGAACGCGCGAAGCTGGCGTGGCGGCGCTCGCCGCTGCCCGGTTTTTTGCGCTGGTGGGGTGGCGAATTGGCCTGGCTGCTGCCGGCGCGGCTGCGCGCGTGGGTGCGGCGCGGTCCCGACGTACTGTGGCTGAGCGAGGTTTCCGGCGCGGCGACGGTTCGGCGTGCACGCACCGGCGCGACGCTGGTCGCGATCGCCCCCGGCCTGCCCGTGGACGGGCAGCGTGCGGAATTCGTGCAGGCCTGCGCGGGTATCGACCCCGATGATCGCCGCCTGCTGCTGGTGGTGCCCGCCTCGCAGGTGCTGTACCGGCGGCTGGTGATGCCCGCCGCGGCTGCGGCCGATCCGCGCCGCGTGGTCGGTTACGAACTGGATCGGCAGACCCCGTTCAAGCCCGAGCAGGTTTATTACGACGTGCGCGTCAGCGCCGATGCGGCGCCTCCGGGACAGGTGGCGCTGGACCTGTACGCCGCGCCGAAAGCCGAAATCGAACCCCTGCTGGAACGCTTCGCAGCCATCGGCGCGCATCCCGATGCCGTGGACGCGCAGGCCGCCGACGGCACCCTGGCCGGCATCGATCTGCTGCCGCCCGGGCGGCGACCGCGGCGCGTCGACAGGCGGCGCCGCACCAACCTGATCCTCGGGCTGGCCTGTGTGCTGCTGGCGGTGCTGGTGTTGTCGCAGTGGCTCGCCAACCGTCGCGCGGCGCTGGCGGAGATGCAGGACGAAGTGCAGACCATGCGTGCCAGGGCGACCCAATCCGAACAATTGCGCGCGCAACTGACCGGCGCGCTGGCGGCATCGAAATTCCTGGTCAAGCGCAAATCGGAAAATCCTTCGGCGCTGGAGGTGCTGGACGACCTGACCCGACGCCTGCCCTCCACCGCGTGGCTGGACGTCCTGACGCTGGATGACGCGGGCGGCCTGGACATCAAGGGCGAGGCCGCCAAGGCGGCGGCGCTGGTCGATACGCTCAGCAGTTCCAAATTGCTGCAGGAACCGAAGCTGCAAGGGGTGATCCAGCCCGATCCCGCCACCGGCAAGGAACGCTTCGAACTGGTCGCGCGCGTGCGTCAGCAAGGTGCGGCCGATGGCCACTGACGCGAAACGCCTGGGCCGCAAACGGTTGTCGCCGGCGCAGTCGCGGCTCGCGGCCATCCTGCTGGCGCTGATCGCGCTGGCGATTGCGTATTTCCTTTTGTTGCACTGGTGGCTGGTCGCGCCGCTGCTCAGCGTGGACGGCCAGATGCGCGATTTGCAGCAAATCCACGCGAAGTACGCGGCGGCGATCGCCGAACAACCGGAACTGCAAAAACGCGTGGCGAAGCTGGAACAAGGCGGCGCCTCGGTTGAGGCGTTCCTGCCCGCGAACGATCCCAGCGCCGCGGCCGCGAACCTGATCCAGCGCGTCACCGACGTGGTCGCCGCACATGCCGGCGAGGGCGCCGGTTGCAGCATGCCCTCCAAGATGCCTATCGAGCAGGATCCCGGCAGCGAGCCGTTCCGGCGTGTCAGCGTCAGCATCACGCTGGATTGCGGCATGCAACCCCTGGCCGCCGTGCTGCACGATTTCGATCGCGGCCTGCCGTACCTGTTCGTGGACAACCTGACCATGGCGCGTTCGCCCAGCGGCCGTCTGCAAGCGCAGTTGACGCTGTCCGGCTACCTGAGGCCCGCGACGCCATGAACGCCGCCGACCGACGCCGTCTCACTCCCACGTTCGGCATCGCCGCCGCGATCCTGCTGGTGCTGCTGATCGCGCTGTGGGCGGGCCTGGGCCGCGGCGCCCGCTGGCACGACGATGCCGCGCCGGCGCGGCTGCCGCCGGTTGGCGCCACCACGCCGGCACCCGCGGTGCCGCCGCTGGAGCAATTCGCCGGTGTCTGGCAACGCCCGTTGTTCAGTCCCACCCGCACGCCAGAGCCCGTCACCGCCGACGAGGGCGGCGCCAGCGGAGATCTGGAACTGACCGGCGTGATCATGCTGCCGCACCTCAGGATGGCCATCCTGCACGACAAGGCCAACGGCAAGGATTACCGGGTGGTGGAGGGCCAGCCATCGCGCGAGGGCCCGGTGCTGGTGGAATTGCACCCGCGCAGCGCGGTGATCGAGGTCTCCGGCTCGCGCCAGCAGTTGCAGTTGATTCCGGGGCCGGCGCCGGACTCGAGCACACCCGCGGCGAACGGGTTTCCCAATCCCGGGACGCAGGGGCAGCCTGTTCCCATGAGCGCGGGCAGTGGCGCATCTGCTATGGTCACCCGCCGCGGAATACAGGGTTCGGGCGGGCAGCCCATGAGCCGGTCGCCGAAGCAGGCGACGGGGTCTGGATCTGCCGAGGCACGCGCCCGGGCGCTGAAAGCCCGCATCGACGCGCAACGGCGCAGGGCTGCGCGCCAGGATGGCGGCGGCTGACGCATGCATCGCGCCACCGCGCGACGCAGACCGGTTGTTGGAGTGCATGACGTGTACAAAAAGTTTGCCGTGCTGGGGATCGCCTTCGCTACCGCGTTGCTGGCGGGCTGCGCGCCGCAGATCCGCCAGGACAACGACTACAGCCTGCAGCGCGAGGCCATCGCGGGCACCCACAAGCCGGTGCCGCAGCCGCTGAACGTCGGCACGGCGCAGCAGAACCAGGCCCTCGCCGGCGCGGCCGCGCCGGAAAACCATTACGGCACCGGCGTGTTCATCAATGCCGTGCCGGGACGCGGCCAAGCGGGCGGCGGCACCAATGAAGGCGGCACCATCACCTTCAATTTCGACAACCAGCCGGTGCAGGCCGCGGTCAAGGCGATCCTGGGCGACGTGCTGCACGCGAATTATTCGATTTCGCCGGACGTCAAGGGCACGGTGACCTTCGCCACCTCCCAGCCAGTCACCGAAGCCGAGGTGCTGCCGATCCTGCAGATGCTGCTGTCGTGGACCGGCAACGCGCTGGTGCAACAGAACGGCGGCTACCTGGTGGTGCCGGTGGAACAGGCTGCGCCCGGCAACCTGGTGCCCGGCCTCGGTGCGGTGCCGCCCGGCGCGGGCTACGCGGCGCAGTTGTTCCCGCTGCATTACGTGTCCGCGGAGGCGATGCAGAAACTCCTGAAGCCGTTCGCCGATCCGAGGGCGTTCCTGCTGGTCGATCCGGTGCGCAACCTGCTGGTGATGGGCGGCACGGCCGATGAACTTGCGAACTACCAGCGCATCATCCGCACCTTCGACGTCGACTGGCTGCGCGGCATGTCGGTGGCGGTGATTCCGCTGCAGCACGTGCAGGCCGAGGATCTGGTCAGCCAGCTGCAGACGCTGTTCAACGAGCAGGTCGGCGGACAGGCGCCGACGGCAAGCAGCACTGCGGGCGGCCCGGTGAACATGAACGTGCCGCGCACGGGCAACCTCTCCGGCATGGTGCGGCTGATCCCGCTGAAGCACAGCAATTCACTGGTGGTGATCACGCCACAGCCGTCGTACCTCGACGAGGTGCGCAGGCTCGTCACCACCATCGACAACGGCGCGGGCAACGCCTCGGGGCTGTACGTCTACAACGTGCTCAACGTGAAGGCGTCCGACCTTGCCCGGCATCTCAACGAGTTGTTCGGCAATGCGACCGGCGGCCAGAATCCGGCTGGCGCGGTGGCGCCTGGCTTCTCGCCGCTGGAACAGTCGGCGCCCGGCAGCCTCGGTTCGCAACAGGGATTCGGCAGCTTCTCGCCCGACAGCGGCAATTTCTCCGGTGGTTTGGGCGGCAACGGCGGCGATGAATTCGGCGGCGGCAGTTTCGGGGCGGGCATGGTTTCGGGCGCCACCCAGACCCGCCGCCAGCAAACCGCGGGGCAGGGCGCTTTCGCGTTCACCACCAGCGAAGGCGTGCGCATCGCCGCGGTCAACGAGAACAACCAGTTGCTGATCCGCGCCACCCCCGGACAGTGGGAAAAACTGCTGCCGGTGATCGAACGGCTCGACGAAAAACCGCTGCAGGTACAGATCGAAACCAAAGTGCTGGAAGTGACTCTCACGGGCCAGTTCCAGTTCGGCGTCCAGTATTACCTCGGTGGCCTGATCGGCACCCAGCCGGGTTCGCCGCCCAACACCAACCAGTCGTACCACCGCCATCAGGGCGCGGTGGGGTTGGGTGGAGTGCAATACAACACCAGCGATGCACTGTTCTATTCGTTTGCCGGCAAGGACCTGCAGTTCGCGATCAGCGCGATGGAGAGCAGCGGCGACGCCAAGGTGTTGTCGGCGCCGTCCACGGTGGTGCTCAACAACCAGGAAACCACCTTCAAGGTGGGCGAGAAAATCCCGGTGGTGCAGACCTATCTGGTGCCGGGCGTCGGCACCGGCCCGAGCGCCGACAATTTCAACGCCGGCCAGGTGCAATACATCGACACCGGTGTGCTGCTGGACGTGGTGCCGCGCGTCAGCCCCGGCGGGCTGGTGTACATGGACATCCAGCAGATCGTCAGCAAGCCGACCACCCAGGACAAGTTCGGCAACTACACCATCACCAATCGCGCGCTCAGTACCGAGGTCGCCGTGCAAAGCGGGCAGACGGTATTGCTGGGCGGGTTGATCCAGCAGACCGACAGCACCCAGGACAGCGGCGTGCCGTTCCTGAACCGCATTCCGGTGCTCGGGCGCCTGTTCGGCACCACCGACCGCAGGCGCGACCGCACCGAACTGATCGTCCTGATCACGCCGCGCATCATCCGCAATCCGGAGGACGCGCGCCGCATCACCGACGAATACCAGACCCAGTTCGAATCGCTGAAACCGATCCTGCCGACGTCGTCGCCTTCCGATGCCACGGACAGCGGTTTGCAGAACCCGGCTCCGTCGCAGGTCCCCGCCCAGCCCGTGCCCGTGCCCGTGCCGGCGTCGGAGGCGCCGGTGTCCACCCCGATGCCGCCGTCCGCGGGCACCCCGGTTGCGGCGTCGGCCGCGACAAGCTATTCGCTCGACCTGGGCGCCTATGCGGTCCGTGCGAATGCCGACCGGCTGATCGCGCGTGCCCACGCGCGCGGCTATCCCGTTACCGGTACCGATGGAATCTGGGAAGGCAAGTCCGTTACGTACGTGCACGTCGGGCCGTTCGCCAGCCGTGCCGCCGCCGAAGACGCGCGCCAGAAACTGCAAATGTTCGATCCCAGCTTGCGCATCCTGCTCAAGGCCGACCCGGGCGGCTGATGCTGCGGTGCGGGGGCGTTAGACTGCACGGATGTCTGCAACGCTGACGTCCATCATCATCGTCGCCGCCGACAGCGGCGCCGTGCTGCGCGAGTGCGTGGCGCGTGCGCTGGCGTCGAGCGTGCCGGTCGAATTGACCCTCGTCGACAACGGTTCGCGCGACGGCGTGCCGCAGGCACTGGCTCGCGCGTACGAACACGACGGGCGGGTGCGCGTGATTTACAATCACGCCAACCTCGGCTTCGGGCCGGCTGCGAACGCCGGCGCGCGACAGGCGCAGGGCGCCGCGCTGCTGGTGCTGAATCCCGATTGCCTGCTGGAGCATGACACGCTCGCGCGGATGCTGGATGTCCTGCGTGCGCATCCCGATGCAGGCGTGGTGGGCGCGGTGACGTGCGATGCGGACGGGACGCCCGATCCGGCTTCGCGGCGCCGCGATCCGTTGTTGCGGCGGTCATTGAACGAGATGATCGGACGCGCGAAACGGGAAACGACAAATGCAAGCTGCGAAGGCGTGGACGTGCCGGGGCCGATCCCCGAAACCGTCCTGGAGGTCGAAAACCTCTCGGGTGCGTTGATGCTGCTGCCGCGCGCCGCGTTTGAATGCTTGCACGGTTTCGACGAGGGTTACTTCCTGCATTGCGAGGATCTGGACCTGTGCCGGCGCGCGCGCGACGCGGGTTACAGGGTTCTGCTGGCCGGCGATGTTCGCGTTCGCCACGCGAAGGGAGGCTCGAGCGCGCATCGTCCGGTGTTCGTCAGCTACCACAAGCATCGCGGCATGTGGCGGTGGTTCCGCAAGTTCGACCCGGCCGCCCGCAAGCCGCTGACGCGCGTGTTGGTGGCGAGCGGCATCGCGGCGCATTTTCTCGCAACGGTACCGCTGCTCGCGCTTCGCCGAAGGCGCACCTGACCCCCGCGGTGCTCGACGGCTCGCCCGCCGGCGGTGCTCGGCATGCTCGGGTACTGACGTGTACACTCCGTTACCTGCGCTTACTCGCCACCTCCGTGCGGCTGGTGGCTCGGGCTGCCCCGGCGGTCAAAGCGGTAGTTTCTGCCGCTTGGGTCGGCGACGAGCGATCCATCCTCGCTTTGCGACGGCAATTCGGGGACTCCGTGGCAGAGGAACAATCAGGACGCTTTTACCCATGATCCGCGAAATCCTGAAGATGGGCGACCCGCGCCTGCTGCGCGTGGCGCCGCCGGTGCCGGCAACGATGTTCGGCACCGCCGAACTGAACGACCTGATCACCGACATGTTCGAAACCATGCAGGCGGCCGACGGCGTGGGCCTGGCTGCGCCACAGATCGGCGTCGACCTGCAACTGGTGGTGTTCGGCTTCGAGCACTCCGACCGCTACCCCGG
>DATCSF010000120.1:0-12525 GCA_036568625.1 Rhodanobacteraceae bacterium
CCACGGGTGAATACCGGCAGGCGCTGTTTGCGGGTGCGACGCTCAGCCCGGCCAGAGAGCGCGAAATCGCCGCAAAGCTGCACGACTTCACCGGGCTGCCGATCGCGTACCTGTTGAAGGCCGATCTGCGTGTAAACAGCGACATGTTCGCTCACGAATTATTGAACGGCAACGACACGACTACCGGCCTGCTCGACACCCGCTACTCCGGCCCGAGCCTGGACCCACTGGGCAAGCAATCTGACTACGATCCGCAGGGGGCCGCGATCAGTTCGGCCTATGTGTCGGCGTTCAACGATTACGTACGCAAGGACCTCAAGTTCGGCGAAGGCCTGAAGTACCGTCCGTCGGTCTATGGTGCGGATGATTTCGACTGGAAATTCGAGCACAAGCAGCCGGGCGTACAGGTGACATGGAACAAAGGCGTCAACGTGCTGCGCGATCTCGCCGCCGCGATGAAATACAACCCGGACCTCAAGGTCATGGTGAACGGCGGCTTCTACGATCTCGCCACCCCGTTCTACGGCGCGATCTACGAAGAGGAGAACCTGCCGATTCCGGAAAGCCTGCGCAAGAACATCACCTACGCGTTCTATCCATCGGGACACATGGTGTACGCGCACATTCCGTCGCTGAAGAAACTGCACGACAACGTCGCGGCGTTCATCGAGACGGCGAATACCCAGAAGCGCTGAGCCCGCGAACCCGGTGCAAGCCCCGCCGGCGCAACGCGAATCGCTCAGGTGCGGACAGCCTCCCAGTGCGCGATCTCGCCGGTACGGCCTTCCCGCACCGATGCTGTCTCAGGGCGCTTGTCGCGACACCGGGAAAATGCGCCAAGCCATGACTTGTGGCGTATGAACTCGGCGGAGCGAACCCGCATACTCGGGCGCTCCGGACGTGCCTGCACGTCCGGCCCTTCATCCAGACCAGCCGGGAATCGTCCATGAAAGCCAATCGTCTCGCCGTTGCCCTCGCGTCTTTGCTGTTGTGCAGCGCCCCCGCGTTCGCGGCCCCTCCTGCCAACAGTGCGGCCCAGAGCAGCGCCAGTTCCGGCGACGACAACGCGCAACCGGAAAGCCTCGTCCAGAAATTGACGAAGCCGATGTCGTCCACCACCACCGGCACCGTCACGGTGGAAGGCAAGGCGATCAGCTACAAGGCCGTCGCCGGCACGCTGGTGGTCGACGGCACCGGTGCCAAGGAATCCACGCCCGAAGTCGCGATGAGCTACTTCGCCTATTTCAAGCAGGGCGTCGATCCGTCCAAGCGCCCGATCACCTTCATCTACAACGGCGGCCCCGGTTCTTCGACGGTGTGGCTGCACATGGGCGCGTGGGGTCCGAAGCGCGTCGTCACCAACGACGACACCCACACCCCGGCCGCGCCGTATCAACTGGTCAACAACGACTACAGCCTGCTGGATGCGAGCGACCTGGTGTTCATCGACATGCCGGGCACCGGCTTCGGCCGGCTGTTGCCGCAGGGCAAGGACGACGCTGCGCGCGCCAAGGCCCGCAAGGAACTGGCCAAGCAGATCTGGGGCATCGACGGTGACGCGCACGCGTTCTCGCGCTTCATCACCCAGTTCCTGTCCACGTACGACCGCTGGAACTCGCCCAAGTACCTGTTCGGTGAAAGCTATGGCACCACCCGTTCGGCGGTGCTGGCCAACATCCTGGAAACCGAGGACGACATCGATCTGAATGGCGTGATCCTGCTGTCGCAGATCCTCAACTTCAGCACCAGCGTCGACGGGGCCGACATGGATCCGGGCAACGATTTGCCCTATGTGCTGGCGCTGCCGACCTACGCTGCGACCGCGTGGTACCACCACAGGCTGCCGAAATACGATGGCGACAAGCTCGGGCAACTGCTGAAAGACGCCACCGACTTCGCCACGGGTGAATACCGGCAGGCGCTGTTTGCGGGTGCGACGCTCAGCCCGGCCAGAGAGCGCGAAATCGCCGCAAAGCTGCACGACTTCACCGGGCTACCGATCGCGTACCTGTTGAAGGCCGACCTGCGTGTCACGGGCGGCATGTTCGAGCATGAGTTGCAGAACGGCACGGACACCACCACCGGCCGGCTCGACACGCGCTTCTCCGGTCCCAGCATGGACCCGCTCAGCAAGGAGTCCTACTACGACCCGCAATCGGCGGCGATCAGTTCGGCCTATGTGTCGGCGTTCAATGATTACGTGCGCAAGGACCTCAAATTCGGCGAAGGTCTGAAGTACCGCCCGTCGGTGTACGGTGCCGAGGGCTTCGACTGGGACTTCAAGCACAAGCAGCCCGGCGCACACTTCGCGTGGCCGACTGTCAACGTGATGCGCGACCTCGCGGTGGCGATGAAGTACAACCCGGACCTCAAGGTCATGATGAACGGCGGCTTCTACGATCTCGCCACCCCGTTCTACGCCGCGGTCTACGAACTGGAGCACCTGCCGATTCCGGAAAGCCTGCGCAAGAACATCACCTACGCGTTCTATCCATCGGGACACATGGTGTACGCGCACATTCCGTCGCTGAAGAAACTGCACGACAACGTCGCGGCGTTCATCGATTCGACCAACAACCAGAACGGTTCGAACCAGCAGAAGCAGTAACCACGTACAAAACACGCGAAATTTCCGGCCGGCGCGATGCGAATCGCGCCGGCTTTTTCATGCTCGCCGGAAACGCGCGATCGCTTCCAGTGCGGCCTTGGTACGCAACACGCTGCGCCCCACGCCTTGGTCTTCGAGCTTTTTCGCATGGATCGAACCTGCCGGACTATCCTCACGGTTGAATCGCGATTTCCCCGGCACGGTCGTCACGATCGGACATGTTGCGCACATACGTGCCCGCGATCTTGAACACGGTGCACTGGTATTCGCAACCGTGCTTCGAAACGTCATTGGTCAGGGCCACCGCGCATGCGTATATCCCGACACTCGACCCATGGTTCGCCCGCGCGCAGGGAAAAGTCACACGCCGCGCGTCATCGCCTACAATGCCCGCATCTGGGGAACACCGTCGTGCGCGTACCCGAACTCCATATCAAGCGCTACCTGATCACGGGCCTCTTGGCCTTCATCCCGGTGTGGATCACGTGGGTGGTGTTCAAATTCGTGTTCACGCTGCTGGCGGGCGTCGGCGCGCCGCTGGTGACCGGCATCATCGGGCTGATCGGGCTCGGGGCGCCACATGCCGCGCAGGCGCTGCACCGCGACTGGGTGGTGTCGATCCTCGCCTTCATCCTGACACTCCTCGCGCTGTACCTGCTCGGCTGGCTGTCCACCCGCGTGATCGGGCGGCGCATGCTCGGACGCGTCGACCGGCTGCTGGAACGCCTGCCGTTGGTGCACACGATCTATGGCGGCGTCAAGAAACTGATGACGCTGATGCGCAACAAGCCAGGCGGCACCCAGCGCGTGGTACTGATCGACTTTCCTTCGCCGGAACTGAAGTCGATCGGGTTCGTGACCCGTACCTTCATCGATGCAGCGGGGCGCGAAGTCGCCGCGGTGTATGTGCCGACCACGCCCAATCCCACCGGTGGTTATCTCGAACTGGTGCCGACCGAACGTCTGATCGCGACCGACTGGAGCATGGATCAAGCGATGGCCTTCATCGTCTCGGGCGGCGCGGTCGGGCCCGAACAGTTGCCGGACCTCGAAGGCACGGTGCCGCGCGCGGTGGCATCCGCGGACCGGATTGCCTCGTGAACCCCGCGGCAACGCGCGATTCCGCCGCAAGCCTGCGCTGCTTCCTCGCATTGCGGCCCTGCGCGGCCAGTCGGCGAGTCTTGCAGCGCTGTCGCGAAGCGCTGGAGCGCACGGTCATCGGCGCCGCGCGCGGCGCACGCTGGATCGAACCGACGTCGCTGCACCTGACGTTGCGCTTTCTCGGCGAGTCCGACACCGCGCAGGTCGAATATTTCAAGCACATGCTGCCGACGCTGGCACCGTCTCTGCCGGCGATCACCACTCATCGCTACGGCGTGTGGCCCAATCGTGCACGGCCAAGGTTGCTGGTGCTGGAACTTGAACCGCACCCGCTGCTGTCTGCGCTCGCGGAAGAATGCGAAGCGCATGCCCGCAAGGCCGGCTTTCCACCCGAAACCCGCGGCTTTCGCGCGCACCTCACGCTGGCGCGACTGCGCCCCGGCTGCGCGTTCGGCATCCTGCCCAACCCGCCGCCGTCGATTGCATTCGACGCCGTTGCGCTGATGCAGAGCACGCTCGCGCAACCAGCCGCGACCTACACCGAACTTGCGCGTGAGGCGCTCTCGGGCCCAAATCCGTAGGTTGGGCTGATGCCGGCTTTATCGGCGACAAGCCCAACATCGTCCGCGTTGGCCTTCCCTGGAGCAAGCTCCAGGGTCAACTCAACCTACACGGCTACCCGCGTACCCGGCATCGGCAGCGTGACCTTGCTGCCCCATTTCGATTTCAGTTCAGCGGCCAGCCTGGACCGACCGGGATCTTCGCCGTGCACGAGGCAGACGGGTGGATGGCCCGCGATCTTTCCGTACCACGCGCACAGTCCGTCCTTGTCGGCGTGCGCGGACAAACCGCCGACGGTGTGCACGTGCGCGCGCACGGGAATGTCGTCGCCAAACAAGCGGACGTGCCTAGCACCTTCCACCAAGGTCCGTCCCAGCGTGCCGGCGGCCTGGTAGCCGACGAACACGACGTGCGCGGACGGATTGGCAAGGTTGTGGCGCAGGTGATGCCGAATGCGTCCGCCGGTGCACATTCCCGAGCCGGCGATGATCACCGCATGGTCGTGGATGGCATTGATCGCGCGCGAGGCCGTGTCATCTTCCGCCAGCGCCAGATTCGGCAGGCGCAGCGGATGCGGCCGCGTCGCCCACAATTTTTTCGCCTCGTCATCGAACAGGTTCTCGTGGCGGTCATAGGCCGCGGTGACGCGGATCGCCATCGGACTGTCCAGGAACAGCTTGAACGCGGCGAGCCCCCATGCATCGAAATGTTCGGCGAAAAAATACAAGAGTTCCTGGGTGCGCCCTACCGCGAACGCCGGGATCACCACATTGCCGCCATCCCTGTGCGCGGCGGCGAAGATGGATGCCAGCTCCGCGAGGGTATCCCCGCGCGACTTGTGCAGGCGATCCCCGTAGGTCGATTCCATCACCACCAGATCGGCTACCGGCACCGGTGCGGGATCGCGCAGGATCGGCGTGCGGTCCGGACCCAGATCGCCGGTGAAGACGAGCTTGCGTATTGCGCGGGTTTGATCACCTTGCTCGTCGGCATCGATTTCCACAGTCGCCGAGCCCAGGATGTGCCCCGCGTCGCGCAGCGTCACCCGCACCCCCGGAAGGATTTCCGTGGGCGCGTCGTACTCGACCGGGCGCATCAGTTTCGTCGCGGCGTCCACGTCGTCCTGGGTGTACAGCGGCACCGAAGGTTTCTGCCCCGGCTGCAGATGCCGGTTGTCCTCCCCTGCGTCCATCTGCGCGATGTGCGCGCAATCGCTCAGCATGATGGCCGCAAGGTCGATGGTCGCGGGATGCGCGAAGACCGGCCCCACAAATCCGCGCTTCACCAATAGCGGCACGCGCCCGGTGTGGTCGATGTGCGCGTGGCTCAACACCAGCACGTCGATCGATTTCGGATCGAACGGAAAATCCGCTCCATTGCGCTCATCGGCCTTGCGCTCGCCCTCCGGGCGATTCGACCATCCCTGGCGCTCACCCTCCGGGCGATTCGACCGTCCCTGGTGCTCACCCTGCACCATCCCGCAATCCAGCAATACGCGTTTGCCCGCGATCTCGACGAGGTGACACGAACCCGTCACCTCGCCCGCGGCACCGTGAAACACGATGTCCATGACGCCCCCATGCTGCCCAGAAATTCGGCGCAGTATGCCGGCAGGCAGCCCGCGCACAAAGCATCCTTGTCGACATGACTTTCGGCAGGGGTGTCGCACCAGGACGCGACGATGCTGGCACAATCGACAGCCCTTGTGGCGCACCGCAATCCGTTTCGCAACATCAAAGGACGCATCCATGCACAAGCATCTGTTGACCCCGATCGCACTGGCCATCGGCGCGGCACTGGCCGTTGTCGGTTGCAGCAACAACGCCCAGAACCAGAACGCCTCGGAGCCAGCCGCAACCACGACGCCTGCACCTGCACACACCGCGTCCACGCCCGCGCCGGGCTCCACCGTTGCGATTGCGCCCGAACAGCCGATCGCGTTCGACCTCGACGACCAATACAACCCCTGCAACGATTTCGCCAATTACGTCAATGCGAATTGGAACAAGGCCAATCCGATTCCGGCTGACCAGACCCGCTGGGGCGCATTCGGCATCCTGCATGAACGCAGCCTGCAGGAGCAGAAGCAGATCCTCGAAACGGCCGCGCAGGATGCGAAGGACCACAAGGGCAAAGAGCTCGAGCAGAAGCTCGGCAACCTCTATGCCGCGGGTCTCGACACCGCCACCATCGACAAGCTGGGCTACGACCCGATCAAGCCCGAGCTGGCCGCGATCGGCGCGTTGAAGACCCCGACCGACATCGCCGATTTCATCAATGCCAGCTTCAACGAAGGCGACAGCTACGTTTTCAGTTTTGGGTCGGGCGCCGATTTCAAGGACGCCACCCAACAGATCGGCTACGTGTTCCAGGACGGTCTGGGCCTGCCGACGCGCGACTACTATCTGTCGCCCAAGTACAAGGACATCCGCGACGCGTACGTCAAGTACATCGCCAAATCGCTGGAGCTGACGGGTACCTCCGCGGCCGACGCCAAGAAACAGGCCGACGAGGTGATGAAGTTTGAAACCGAACTCGCCAAGGCATCGCTGTCGCCGACCGAACTGCGCGACCTCGACAACCTGTACCACTTCGTCACCGTGGCGGAAGCGGACAAGATCAGCCCGCATTTCAGCTGGGACAAGTTCTTCAAGGCGCAGGGCATCGACGTGGGCAAGGGCTTCTCGCTGTCGCAGCCGAAGTTCATCGCCGAGTTCGACAAGCTGCTGGCGCACGCTTCGATTCCGCAGTGGCAGGCTTACCTGAAGTTCCATCTCGTCAGCAATGCCGCGCCGGCCTTGAGCCAGGCGTTCCAGGACAACCAGTTCGATTTCTACGGCAAGACGCTCGGCGGTCAGCCCGAGCAGAAGGCGCGCTGGAAGCGGGTGATCGGCGCGGTCAACGACGCGATGGGCATGGGTCTCGGCGAGCTGTACGTCGCCAGGTATTTCCCGCCCGCAGCCAAGCAACGCGCCGAACAACTGGTCAGCAACGTTCGCAACGCCCTCAAGGCGCGCATCGAAACCCTCGATTGGATGAGTGAGGCGACCAAGAAGAAGGCGCTCGACAAGTGGGCGCTGTTCCTGCCCAAGATCGGCTACCCCGACAAGGGCGAATGGCGCGACTGGTCGGGCCTGACCATCCAGCCGGGGCAGTGGTACGCCAACCTCGAAGCCGCGTCGAAATACAACTACCACTACGACATCGGCAAGATCGGCAAGGCGACCGATCGCAAGGAATGGCACATGACGCCGCAGACGATCAACGCCTACTACGATCCGACCACCAACACCATCAACTTCCCGGCCGCGATCCTGCAGCCTCCATTCTTCTATGCGAAGGGAGACGACGGGGTGAATTACGGCGGCATCGGCTACGTCATCGGCCACGAGGCCAGCCACGGGTTCGACGACCAAGGCAGTCAGTTCGATGGCCACGGCAACCGCGCGAACTGGTGGACGCCGCAGGACAAGAAGAAGTTCGACGCACGCACGGCTGCACTGGTGAAGCAGTTCGACGCCTATACGCCGATCCCCGGCAAGCCCGACCTCCATGTCAACGGCAAGCTGACACTGGGCGAAAACATTGGCGACCTCGGTGGCCTCAACATCGCCTACGACGCGCTGCAGGCCGCGTTGAAAGCCAATCCGAAGGAAACCGACGAAAAGATCGACGGCATGACCCAGGACCAGCGCTTCTTCCTCAACTCGGCGCGCGTCTGGGAAGGCACCACCCGCGAAAAGACAGCGGAGCTGCTGCTCAACATCAATCCGCACGCGCCCGACAATATCCGCGCATTCGCCGCGGCCTCGAACATGCCGCAGTTCGCGCAGGCTTTCCAGTGCAAGCCCGGCGACAAGATGGCGCACACGGGGGACAAGCTGGTGAAGATCTGGTGAGGGATACCGGTTCGACTGCTGCGCCACGCAACTTGCGCGAGCGCTGCGGGGCATGCTCACGTACTGACGTGGTCGCTCCGAGGCCTCTACTTGGCGCGCACGTGATTTGCCTTCGCTCGCCACGGTCACCAGGCATCCCGACGATGGCTGCCGCCGACGCGCGATTGGCAATCGAGGCTGACTGATATGTTCTGACTAATATGTTTTTTGCAGCGCCGCACATCGTGCGGCTTTTTTTTTGCGCCTGCCAGCGAGAGTCTGCGGGCGCCGCCGTCGGAAACAGTGCGTGACTTCGTGTAGATTGATTATTGCGAATCATTCTCATTTGCTTTAGTATCCGCCACGCGAATCCGGACGACTTCGACGCGCGGACCACGATATCGCTCTTCCGATACGCGGTTGCACACGGCGTGTTCGCGCACGCCGGCTTGCCCGATCGATCACGACGCACAACTACAAGGCCTTAAAACTTCATGCCCGGCATCACGCACCGAAAGCACGCATCCCAACTTGGACATCATCGCCCCGTCGCCCTTTCGTCCCTGATGGCCGGCATCGCACTGAGCCTGCCGTCGTTTGCTGCCGATCCATCGCCGGCGCCCGTGGCGGGCACATCGTCGCAACTGTCCACCATCAATGTCACCGCAACGCGCAATCCCTACAAGGTGAACGCAGTGCAGTCGCCGAAATTCACGCAGCCGCTGCTGGATACACCGCAGACCATCAACGTCATCGGCAAGGAGATCATCCAGCAGCAAGGCGCCACCACCCTCACCGAAGCGCTCCGCAACAGCCCCGGCGTCGGCACGTTCTATGTCGGCGAGAACGGCAGCACCTCGACCGGCGACGCCATCTACATGCGCGGCTTCGATACTTCGGGCAGCATCTTCGTGGACGGCGTGCGGGACATGGGCTCGGTCTCGCGTGACGTCTTCAACGTCGAACAGGTGGAGGTCACCAAAGGGCCGGATGGCACCGAGTACGGCCGCACGGCGCCCACCGGCGCCGTCAACATGGTCAGCAAGCAACCATGGTTGAAGGATCGTGCATCGGCGTCGTTGAGCTACGGCAGCGGCGATCACAAGCGCGTGACCGCCGACTGGAACGAAGCGATCGGCGGGCACGCCGCGTTTCGGCTCAACGTGATGGGCCAGGACAGCGGTGTCTCGGGCCGCGACCAGGTCACCCGGAACCGCTGGGGCGTCGCGCCGTCGCTGGCATTCGGGCTGGGCACACCGACCACGGTGTACACCGATTACCTGCACGTCGATCAGGACAATGTGCCGGATGGCGGCGTACCGACCATCGGACTTCACGGTTACTCGTCGCCCGATCCGACGCGGCCGTTCCTGGGTGACGCGCCGTCCGTCGATCCCTCCAGCTTCTACGGCACCGGCGCCGACCATGATCGCGTGAAGACCGACATGTTCACCGTGATCGTACGCCACGATTTCGAGAACGGCACCGCGCTGCACGACACCCTGCGCTGGGGCCGCACCCACCAGGATTACCTGCTGTCTTCGTGGCGTGGCGCGGCGGCGAACATCGTCACGCCTGATTCCGCCGACCCGTCCACCTGGACGATCACGCGTGACATACCGACCTTCAAGGATCAGACCAACCGCATCCTCACCAACCAGACCAACCTCACCCGGAGTTTCGCCACCGGTTCCGTCAGACACGACCTGAGCGCCGGCATCGAACTGACGCGCGAGGAAGTCGGCACCGGCGGCACCGGCGCGCTCGACGACAGGGCGTGGACGCCGGCGAACCTGTATCACCCCGATCTGGACACGGCCACTGGCCTCGTCATCGGCGACACCGGCGCCTGGAGCCGTGGACGCACGGACACCGCTGCCGCGTACCTGTTCGACACGCTGCACTTCGGCGAACACTGGTTGGCGACCGCCGGTGCGCGCGTCGACCACTACAGCACCGATTTCCAGAGCGTGCTGCCTTGCGGCACCTCGCGCCGCGCGCCGGCCTGCGGGACCAACCCGGTCGCCACGCCGGTGCCGGCAGTCGATGCCGAGAAGGGCGGCAATCTTTACGGTTACAAACTTGGCGTCGTGTACAAGCCGGTCGCACAAGGCAGTGTCTACGCGAACTTCGCGGTGTCGGCGGAACCGCCAGGCGGCAACAGCCTCGAATTGAGTTCCTCGGCCAGGAGCGCCGACAACCCCGCCTTCGATCCGCAGCGCGCGCGCACCGTCGAACTCGGCACCAAGTGGGACGTGTTCGGCGACCAGCTACGGCTGACCACGGCGCTGTATCGCACCGTGGTCACCAACCTCGTGGTGCAGGACCCGGTGGACCAGCAGTATTACCAGATCGGCCGCCAGCGCGTGCAGGGCGTCGAGCTGGGCGCGATCGGCCGGATCACGCCACACTGGGCAGTCAGCGCGGGTTACACCATCATGGACGCCAAGGTCGCGCGCGGCAACGCGCTCGCCCAGAACGGCTCGGACGACCTGCCCTACACGCCGAAAAGCGCCTTCACCGCCTGGAGCACCTGGCAACTGCCGCACCACATCACGATCGGCGGCGGCGCGCGCTACGCCGGCGAAATGCACCGCGGCCGCGATGGTGCGCTGGGCACACCCGCATTCACCGAGGCCTACTGGGTGTTTGACGCGATGGCGAGCTACGCCATCAACCGGCACGCGATCTTGCAGTTGAACGTCTACAATCTGTTTGACAAGGATTACGTCCCCGCGATCAACAAAAGCGGCTACCGCTACACGCCCGGCACGCCGCGCTCGGCGCTGCTCACGCTGAACATCCACTACTGACCATGCTGCTGCACATCGAGAAGGTGCTGGACGCCGCGGCGGTCGCGCGCATGCGCACGCGGCTCGACGCGGCCGACTGGACCGACGGGCGCGAAACCGTGGGTCCACAGGGCGCCGAGGTCAAGCGCAACCTGCAATTGCCCGAGGCGTCTTCGCTACGCGTGGAACTCGGCCGCGAAGTCCTTGCGGCCTGCGCACGCCATCCCGTATTCCATGCGGCGACTTTGCCGGTGAAAATCCTGCCGCCACGGTTCAACCGTTACGAAAACGGCGGCGCCTACGGACCACACATCGACGGTGCGGTGATGGCGCTGGCGGACGGCAGCCAGTTGCGCAGCGACATCGCCTGCACGCTGTTCCTGGCCGACCCAGAGAGCTACGACGGCGGCGAGCTGATCGTGGAAGACACCTACGGCGAACACGAAATCAAGTTGACTGCGGGCGATGCGATCGTGTATCCGGCCTCGAGCCTGCACCGCGTAGAACCTGTGACGCGCGGCGTCCGCGTGGCGGCGTTCTTCTGGATACAGAGCCTCGTGCGCGATGAATCGCAACGCCGCACGCTGCTGCAACTCGACACCGCCATCCGCGAACTCACCGCGGGCGCAGCCGATCCCGTAGCTGTCAAGCAGCTCACGGGCGTCTATCACAACTTGCTGCGGCAGTGGTCCGAGACTTAGCCTTTGCGATCGTCCCTGATCGGCGCGTTTCCACCCTCCTCGGATTGTTCAGGTTCGCCAGGTCGTGGAGACCAGAACGGCCTTCCGTGGCCTGACTTTCCACAACAACCGCTTCGAACGGCACACCCGTCGCTCGGCAACAAGAGCTCAACGCGCGATAATACGCGGCTTTCCGATCGCGGAGTCGCAATGGACTACATCCCGGGCCAACGCTGGCTTTCCGAAGCGGAGCCCGAACTCGGTCTCGGCACAGTGTTGCGCTGCGACGAACGCGCGGTGCAGGTGCTGTTCGCGAAATCCGGCGTGGTGCGCAATTACGCCTCGCATGGCGCGCCGCTCGCGCGTGCCGCATTCCGCGTCGGCCAGCGGATCGCGGGGCGCGGCATTGCCTTCGTGGTCGAACGCATCGACTTGCGCGACGGCCTTTTGGTGTATTCGGGCGAGAAGCGCGAACTGGCCGAAGGCCAATTGGACGACGAACAGTCGCTCTCGCAAGCCGACGCGCGGCTGATCTCCGCGCGCATCGACAGGCCGCACCATTACGAATTGCGCAAGCAGGCGTTGCTGGCGCGCGCGACGGCGCGGCGCTCAGACGCATGGGGGATTCTTTCCGCGCGGGTCGACCTGCTGCCGCATCAGCTCGGCGCCGTCGCGGCGTGCATGGAACGCGAGCACCCACGCGCGCTGCTGGCCGACGAAGCCGGCCTCGGCAAGACCATCGAAGCCGGCATGCTGATCGCGCGCATGCTGGCCACGGGTCGCGCGGCGCGCGTGCTGCTCCTGCTGCCCGAGGCGCTGCTGGTGCAATGGTTCGTCGAAATGCGGCGGCGCTTCCAGCTCGCCTTCGCGATCATCGACGAGGAACGCTGCACGGCGATCGCCGC
>DATCSF010000121.1:0-16382 GCA_036568625.1 Rhodanobacteraceae bacterium
GTACGCCTTGAATTCCCCGCCAAACCGCTCCGCGCCCACCTTCGTCAGCGCCGCCGTCAACGTCGTCTTGCCGTGGTCCACGTGACCGATCGTCCCCACGTTCACATGCGGCTTCTTGCGCTCGAATTTCTCTTTGGACATTTGGGTGATCCTCGACGAAAACTGTTGCTCGGACTTGGCTGCGGCTAACCGCGGGTGGTGCTCACGACAGGAATCGAACCTGTGACCTCTTCCTTACCAAGGAAGTGCTCTACCGACTGAGCTACGTGAGCGAAGGGCTGCGTTGCGCGAATCATTCAATGGAGCGGGAGACGGGAATCGAACCCGCACCATCAGCTTGGAAGGCTGAGGTTCTACCATTGAACTACTCCCGCATCGGCGGTGTTCTCTGGCGGAGCCTTGGCTCCGTTGCATGAAGCTGGTGGAAGGAGGTAGTCGCACCGCACTCCGGTTGTAAGTGGTGGAGGGAGGTGGATTCGAACCACCGAAGGCGTAAGCCAGCAGATTTACAGTCTGCCCCCGTTGGCCGCTTGGGTATCCCTCCGAATTCTGTTGCTGCGTTAACTCATCAAGTTGTCGCTTCGGGAGGTGGATTACGGCGGACGTCCTGCCCTCCGCCCTTCGGGCCGCGCCGCTTCGCGTCGCGTTCAAGTTCGCTGCGCCGACAACAAGAACCCGGCGATGTGCGACGACACCCCGGTATTGGCCATTTGCATCACAAAGACTGCGTATTTTTGCGGCTCGCAGGGCGCAAGTCAACCGCTTTTGGTCCACGCCGTGGCGCGCCTTCCCCGCTACCTGGGGCTCGCCCGCCAGAGCCGCTTCGGGAATCCGCGGCGAATGGCTATCAAAAAAAGAACCGGTACACCACCCTCCGCCTTAGCCCATGTCACCATCCTTGCGGGAGATCCATCACAGATCAGGCATTGTACCTGCACGTTCGGGTGGCACGAGACTTGCAGCCAGCCTGACCGACCCGGGGTGGGACCGGGGTCAAAAACCATTTTCAACGTCTATTCTGGGGGATACAAACCAATGAACCTGAAGATTTCCCTGCTTGCCAGCGCCCTCGCCGTCGCTTGCGGTGCATTGACCCTCGCACCGGCTGCCCAGGCGGTCACGAGTCCTTCCAGCACCATCACCTTCCAGGGCCGCGTGGTCGCCGACTCCTGCGTGATCACCGTCACCGGCGGAACGGCTTCGGTGGCAGGTGGTGCCGCGAGCGGCCTGGTCACCCTGCCGACGGTGTACACCACCGATCTGACGGCGGTAGGCGCCGTCGCGGGCAAGACGCCCTTCGCGATTTCGCTTACCGGCTGCGACAGCAGTTTTACGAGCGCGCAGACCCTCTGGAACGCCGGCAGCGATCTCAGCGCCTCGGGTGGCCGTCTCAAGAACCCCAGCGGCTCGAACGTTGACGTGCAGTTGCTGAATGCCGGCGACGTGGCCATGGATCTCAGCCAGTCGACCGCGACCGCCCAGAACTCGCCGACAGTGAGCTTCAGCTCCGGTGCCGCCACCTTGAACTACTCGGCGCAGTACTACGCCACCGCCACCAGCACGACCGCCGGTGCGGTGAACACCAGCGTCCAGTTCACGATGATCTACCAGTAAGCGGCACAAGGTTTCGCCGCGGCCCGAGGGTCGCGGCGAACGGCAGCCCCCGTTGCACACCGCACACGGAGCATCGTCCATGAGGCACTTCATTACCACCGCTTGCGCGGTGCTGGCCATGCTTTGCCTGGGCGCCCCGCGCGCTCACGCCAGCGTCGTGATCGGCGGCACGCGTGTCGTGTTTCCCGCCGGGCAGGGTGAAGTCACGGTGCGGCTCAACAACGCCGGCAACCGGCCCGCGCTGGTCGAGGCGTGGATCGACACCGGCGACGTCCATTCGACGCCGGACAGCGCCAACACGCCTTTCCTGATCACGCCGCCGCTGTTCCGGATGGAGCCGCAAAGGGACCAGAGCCTGCGCATCCTGTTCGCGCCGGGCGCGCAGCCGCTGCCGACCGATCGAGAGTCGCTGTTCTGGTTGAACGTGCTGGAAATCCCGCCCAAGCCGGGCGGCGCCGCGGCGGACAGGAACACCCTGCAATTCGCGATCCGCTCGCGGCTGAAGCTCTTTTACCGTCCGGCCGACCTGCGGGGCGATCCGCTCAAGGCACCCGACCGGCTTGCGTTCAAGGCGGTGTCCGACGCGCAAGGCGCGGCACTGGAAGTGCACAACCCCACGCCGTACTACATCACCATCACCAAGCTTTCCTTCGGATCGGATGGCAAGGACGTCGCCGGTGCCGAAGGCATGGTGGCGCCGTTCGGCGAGCTGCGCCTGCCGCTGAAACATTTCGCGCACGCCCCGGGCACCGGCACGCCGATCGTGTTTACCACGATCGACGACTACGGCGCGGGCGACGCGCACAAGGCCAGCGTGGCGCAATGACGCGCCGACGCGCCAGCGGCGGGTCCGCGCCGGCGCTGAAACACGCCGCGCTCGCGCTCGCCTGTGGCACGGCACTCGCGATATTCTGGCCCGCGGCGGCCGGCGCCGCGGCAGCGGCCCCCGCTTCGGCCGATCCGGGTGGCGGATTTGCCGAATTCGATCGCAGCATGCTGGCAGGCGGCGGCAAGGATGCGGCGGACATTGCGCGTTTCGAACGCGGCAACCTGGTGCTGCCGGGCATCTACAACCTCGATGTTTACGTCAACGGGAACTGGATCGGCCGGCTGGATGTGCGCTTCGCCGCGCCGGCGCCCGACGCCAGCGCCCTGCCCTGCGTCAACGCAGACCTGATGAAGCGGATGGAGCTGGCGCCCGTCAACGCCGATTCGGCCGCGGTAGCGAAGCTGCAATCGGCCGACGCCTGTGTCCAACTGCGCAACCTGATTCCCGGCGCCCAGCTGTCACTTGACATGCCGAACCTGCGGCTGGATGCCAGTGTGCCGCAGGCGTACACGGGCCAGACGCCACGCGGCTACGTCAGCCCGGCTTCGTGGGACGCCGGCGTGCCGGCGTTCCTGCTCAACTACAACTTCAACAGCTATCACGCCAGCAGCGCGGGGCAAGGCCAGACCAGCACCTACCTCGGCCTGCGTGGAGGCCTGAACATCGGCCTCTGGCAACTGCGCGACGACAGCACGGTCACCTGGCAATCGGGATCCGCCGGCGCGCCGGGCCAGCGCCACTGGCGGAACATCGATGCGTACGCGCAGCGCGCGCTGCCGAAGCTGCGCGCGAAAATCGTGCTCGGCGACAGCTTCACCGACGGCGCCGTGTTCGACAGCTTCGGATTGCGCGGTGTGCAGTTCGCCACCGACGATCAGATGCTGCCGCAATCGCTGCGGGGCTATGCGCCGATAGTGCGCGGTGTCGCCGACACCAACGCCAAGGTCACCATCCGCCAGAACGGTCTGCAGATCTACGAGACCACGGTAGCGCCTGGCCCGTTCGTGATCCGCGACCTCTACCCCACCGGCTACGGCGGAGACCTGGAAGTGACGGTGACCGAAGCCGACGGCCGCCAGCACAGCTTCGCGGTGCCCTACGCGTCGGTGGCGCAACTCCTGCGTCCCGGCGTGACCCGCTTCGACGTGGCGGCGGGTCGGTTGCGCAATACCAGCCTGCAGGACAAGCCGGACCTCGTCCAGGCGACCTTGCAACGCGGCTTCAACAATGACTTCACCGGCTACGCCGGCGTGCAAGGTTCGGCAGGCTACGCCGCGGTGCTGATCGGCGGTGCGTTCAACACGCGCATCGGCGCGTTGGCGCTGGACCTCACCCAGGCGCACGCCAGCGTTCCGGGCCACGGCACGCACAATGGCCAGAGTTTTCGCATCACCTACAGCAAGATCATTCCGGACACCGACACTTCGCTGGCGGTCGCAGCCTACCGATACTCCACCAGCGGCTTCCTGAGCCTGCTGGATGCCGAGTCCGCACGCGACTATGCGCGCCGCGGGCTCGATGTCCTGCAATTTCTTCCGTCGGACGTGCCGATGGTCGACGGCGTGCCCGTGCAAAGCCTGCTGACGCCGGCACAGCGCGCAGCATTGGCCGGCAGCGTGTACAACGCGGACAGCGGGTTCACCACGCGCGGACTGCTGCTGCAGCGGAATCGTTTCACCCTGACACTGAGCCAACGCCTGGGACACAGCGGCTCGTTGTACGCCAATGCGTCCGTCAACGACTACTGGAATCGCAACGGTCGTGACACGCAATTCCAGGTCGGCTACAACAATCATTTCCGGCGCCTGTCGTGGGGCATCTCCGCCACCCGCTCGCGCCTGCTGTACGGCGGTTACGACAACCAGTTTTTCCTGAATGCCAGTCTGCCTCTCGGCGACAGCACCCATGCGCCCAACCTGTCGGTCAACTTGGCCCACGGCGACGCTGCAGGAAACCAGGAACAGGCGACGCTCAACGGCTCGGCCGGTGAATGGAACCAGTTCAACTACGGCGCAACGGCCTCGCACAGCGACATCGGCGGCGGCACAGCGGTGAGCGTGAACGCCGGCTACCGCGGCCCGTACGCCGTGTTCAACGCCAGCGTTGGCAAGGGCAACGGCTATTCGCAGGAATCGGTGAGCGCCAGCGGCGCGGTGGTCGCGCACGAGGGCGGCGTCATATTCGGCCAGCCGATGGGCGACACCGTCGCGATCGTGCACGTGCCCGGCGCCGACGGGGCGCATATCACCAATGCGCCCGGCGTGCGCGTGAACCGCTTCGGCTATGCGCTGGTGCCGTATCTCACGCCCTACCAGCTCGACACCATCCAGATCGATCCCCGGGGCCTGCCGCTTGACGTGCAACTCGACGCCACCAGCGCGCAGGTCGCGCCCTACGCCGGCGCCGCGGTGATGGTCGATTTCAAGAGCAAGGAGGGGCGCGCGCTGATCGCCCGCATCCACATGGCCGACGGCAAACCCGCACCGTTCGGCGCGCAGGTATTCGACGCGAAGGACGAACCACTGGGTGTGGTCGGCCAAGGCGGCCTGGTCCTTCTGCGCGGCGTGGAACAAGCGGGCCGGCTCGCCGTGCACTGGCACGACGACAACGGCACGGCGCATGCGTGCAGGTTTCCGTATTCGTCGCCCGCAAAAGCGAGGTCGGCGCACGGTTATAGCGAGATCCACGCCACCTGCACCGGCAAACCCGTCGCCCTGCAATCATCGGGGGGAAGCGGAAAATGACATGCCGCGCAGCCATCGCCACTTCGTTGCACACGCTTCGACACGTGCAGGCACGGGAGCTCGTGACGGTCGATGCCGCACCCGCAAGGAACGCGCGTCGACGGCACCCGTCATGGACGATGCTGCTGGCGGGCTTGCTGCTGCTGGCCCTTGCGGGTCATGCACGTGCGGAGTGCCACTACGACAGTGGAGCGGCGGCAACGATCAGCTTCACGCCACCCGCCACGATCCCGGTGTCACCGGATACCGCCGTCGGCACTGTCTTGTGGACGTCGGCGCCCATCGCGCCAACGGAGTCCCTTGTCCTGGACTGCTCCGGCACGAACGGCAGCGGAATCGCGAACTCCGCGGGCCCTACGCCGGCCAGCGGCACACTTTTCCCCACGGGAATTCCATGGCTCTCGTATCAGGTCCTCTATCCGGATTCGTCGCACGTCTTGCAGGCAGACCCCAATGAACCGGTGGAAGGTGGCAATGGAACGGCTGTCACGTTCAGCGTCGGCTACGCGCTGCAGCTGGTCGTCACCGCCCCCGTCACAAGCGGCGGCACCCTGAGCGGCCAGCTAGGCGTGTGGCAGATGGCGTACTCCACGTGCGCGGAGTACAACCCGGGTGGCAACTGTCCCAATTCCCGGTGGGTGGAAGTCATGCGGCCGCTCGCCACCTTCACCACTTCGAGCGTGATGTTTGTCCTCCCGACCTGCAAAGCCGCCGTCGATCCCACCGTGGTGGCGCTGCCCACCGTGTATACCTCGGGCTTCACCGGCGCCGGTTCCGTCTCGGGGCAGACACCGTTCAACGTGCAACTCACCTGCACCGGCAAAACCGACCTCGCCATCACGCTCGCAACCAGCAATCGGCAGACGGGCGCCACGGGCGTGATCGCACCAGGCGGCACGGGCTTCGCACAGAACGTGGGCGTGCAGATCCTCGACGGCAGCGGCAATCCCGTCACCTTCGGCACGCCGATATCTGCAGGACAAACGGCGAACGGGACGTTCAGCGTGCCCTTCTACGCACGCTATTACCAGACCGGTGCCTATGTATCGGCTGGCAAGGTCACCGCCATCGCCAGCTACACGCTGACCTATCCCTGACGGCTCACGGCTCGCCGCTGCGCGCCAGCTTCGCCAACGGTTTGCCCGAGGCATCCAGAAGCACGAGGGTTTCGCCGTCACGATGCAGGCGCGCCGCATGCTGCAGCGCGTTGAATACCTGACGCTCGACTTGCATTGCACCGGCGGGCGCGAGGCAGGCCATTTTGGTGGCCATTGCGGCGCCAAACGTCGTGTGCCCATCGGCAGACATTTCCCACGACGCGCCGTAGGCGTTGCAGCCGGCCTTGCCGGACGCGCGGCCGTCGCGCAGGCGCAGCGTCGCGGTCACGCCAGGCGGCACCGGCACTCCGGCAATTTCGACGAAGCGCCAGTCGGAATCGCGAAGACCGCCCGGCGTCGGGTGCCCCGATGAAGCAACCGAAACAACCGGCGCAGGATCGCGCGCCGCTCGCGCGGCACAACCGGCGATTGCCAATGCCGCCATCAGTACAAGCAGGACCTGGCGCATGCCCCGGACTCCTCGCAACACGGCCACCGACCCTACCGGTGGAATGCTGAATCAGCGTTGTGCGCCTTGCCTGCAACGCGGCCCGCAAACGGACGCCCAGCGCCTCGGTCCGATGTCCTGGGCATTACCCGCCGCATCCGCGGCTCGCCTCCTGCCGTGCGCTGCGTGAATGCTCCCTCCGCCATCCCGGGATAGGGTCCGGGAGAGGCCCTGCCTTCGCAGGGGCGAGGACGCCGCGCAAGCTGCCGACAACCCGACACGACTGCCGGCTGGAATGCCGCAGGCTGGCGAAGGGCGAGCCACATGGATATGGCGGGTGCCGCAGGCGGGCCAGGCGAAGGCCCTACACGTTGAAGCGGAAGTGCAGCACATCCCCTTCCTGCACGCGGTATTCCTTGCCTTCCAGTCGTAGCCTGCCGGCATCGCGCGCGCCCGACTCACCGCGGTATTTCACGTAATCGTCGAACGACACGGTCTCGGCGCGGATGAAGCCCTTCTCGAAATCGGTGTGGATCACGCCCGCGGCCTGTGGCGCGGTGGCGCCGCGCCTGACCGTCCATGCGCGCACTTCCTTCTCGCCCGCGGTGAAGTAGGTCTGCAGCCCGAGCAGCGTGTAGGCCGCGCGGATCACGCGATCCAAACCCGGTTCGCTCAATCCCATTGATGCGAGGAATTCACCGCGATCGGCTTCATCCAGTTGCGCCAGTTCTTCCTCGATCGCCGCGCACACCGGTACCACCACCGCGCCTTCGGCTGCGGCGCGCGTGCGCACCGCGGCGAGATGCGGATTGTTCTCGAAGCCATCCTCGCGCACGTTGGCCACGTACATCAGCGGCTTCATCGTCAGCAGGAACAGGTCGCGGATCGCCACGCGTTCCTCGTCGTCCAGCGCCACCGAGCGCGCAGCCTTGCCTTCGTTCAAGGTGACGCGCAACTTCTCCAGCACAGGACGTTTCGCCATCGCTTCCTTGTCGTTGGCCTTGGCCGCACGCTCCACCCGCTGCAAGGCCTTGTCCACCGATTCGAGATCGGCCAGCGCCAGTTCGGTGTCGATGGTTTCGATGTCGGCGATCGGGTCGATCCTGCCGGCGACATGGACGATGTCGGGATGCTCGAAACAGCGCACCACGTGCGCGATCGCATCGACCTCGCGGATATGCGCGAGGAACTGGTTGCCCAGTCCCTCGCCTTTCGATGCGCCGGCGACGAGGCCCGCGATGTCCACGAATTCCACCGATGCGGGGATGATCTTCTGCGGGTGCGCGATGTCCGCAAGCTGCTGCAAACGCCGATCGGGCACCGGCACCACCCCGACGTTCGGATCGATGGTGCAGAACGGAAAATTCGCCGCGGCGATGCCCGCCTTGGTCAGCGCGTTGAACAACGTGGACTTGCCGACATTGGGCAGGCCGACGATGCCGCATTGGATTGACATGTGAACTCCGGGAACAGGGAACAAGGGACCGAGAAGCGGGAACATGAGCAGACGCGCAACGCCACGCCAGCGCTATGTCCGCCGTTCCCCGTTCCCCGTTCCCGTTGTATGGGTATGCAACCGCTTCATCGCCTCATTGAACTCGCCGGCGACCGCCAGCGGCAGTACATTCCGCGCACGTGTGATCGCGTCGAGCATCGCATCCTCGTCGGCGGAGGAGGGATTGCCGAGCACCCACGGCGTCACGCGATTGCGGTCGCCGGGATGGCCGATGCCGATGCGCAGCCGGTGAAACCCGCCATGGCCGAGCTGCGCGATGATGTCACGAATGCCGTTCTGGCCGCCGTGGCCGCCGTCGAACTTCAGGCGCGCGGCGCCCGGCGGCAGATCCAGGTCATCGTGCACCACCAGCAATGCTTCGGGCGCAAGCTTCCAGTAGTTCAGCGCCGCGACGATCGCGCGGCCACTTTCGTTCATGAACGTAACGGGTTTGATCACCCGCACTTGCTCGCTGCCGATCGGCACGCGGCAGGCTTCGGCATGCACCCGTTTCTCCGGCGCAAAGCGTTCACCGGCGCCAGTGGCCAGCACGTCGGCAAACCAGAAACCGGCGTTGTGGCGATTGCGCAGGTATTCCGGGCCCGGATTTCCGAGGCCTGCGATGAGTCGGATGCCCATGACGAGAAAAAGGAACCGGGAACGAAATGCGGGAACGGGGAACAAGAAACGGCACTTTCCTGTTCCCCCATTCCCTGTTCCCGCCGTTCCTATTTCTTCTCGGCCGGTGCCTCGGGCTTGGCCGCGGCTGCCGCGGCTTCGCCCGCAGCCGGCGCGGCCGCGCCTTCGGCAGCCCCCGCTTCGGCCGCCGGCACTTCTTCGACTTCCTCGCGAACCGCCTGCGCGGACACCACCGTGTGGTCGTATTCCTTGCCGAGCTTCAGCTCGGGAATCTCGACGCCGGCCGGCAGTTTCAGATCCGATACGTGCATGACGTCGCCGAGCTTGAGTTCGGCAAGATCCAGCTCGATGTATTCCGGCAAGTCCTTCGGCAGGCACGACACTTCGATTTCGGTGATGTTGTGCGAGATCACCACGCCGGAGGTCTTGGCCGCCGGCGATTTTTCCTTGTTGAGGAAACGGATCGACACGTACACGCGGACCGGCTTGGACTCGTCGATGCGCAGGAAATCCAGGTGCAGCAACTGCGGCTTGACCGGGTGCTTCTGCACGTCGCGCAGCAGCACCTTCTGACGATTGCCGTCGACCAGCAGGTCGAGGATCGCCGACGAGAACCACTCGTTGCGCGCGGCCAGCGAAAGTTTCAGGTGATCGAACTGGATGTTTTCGGCGGCCTGGCCCGCGCCGTAGACGACGGCGGGAACCTTGCCCGCGCGACGCAGGCGGCGGCTCGCACCTTTGCCCTGGTCGGCACGGCGTTCGGCCGTGATTTCATGGATGGTTGCCATTTTCGTGTTACCTCAGGTTGCATGACGTCGCCTCGCGGCGACTTGGAATGACTTCCCCGCGACCAGGGAAGCCGGTAAGAACAGCTGATTTTGCTGGTCATTCCGGAATCGCGCAGCGATATCCGGGACCCAGCGCCTTTTTGTTTCGTGGTGTTGCCCGGAAGCCACTGGGTTGCGACTTTCGCCGGAATGACGACAAAGAATTTTTGGGGGCCCTCGTCAGTCCACGTACAAACTGCTGACCGATTCACCATACGCCATCCGGCGCACGGTTTCGGCCAGCAACTGCGCGACCGACAACTGGCGAATCTTGCCGCAGGCGGCGCCTTCCTCGCGCAACGGGATGGTGTCGGTCACCACCAGTTCGTCCATCTGCGATTTTTCGATGTTGCCGATCGCCGGTCCCGACAGCACCGCGTGGGTGCAATACGCGACCACTTGCTTCGCGCCGCGATCCTTCAGCGCCTTCGACGCAGCGCACAAGGTACCGGCCGTATCGACGATGTCGTCCACCAGCACGCAGGTCTTGCCGACGACATCGCCGATGATGTTCATCACCGTCGCCTCGTTCGGGCGCGGGCGGCGCTTGTCGATGATCGCGAGGTCGGCGTCGTCCAACCGCTTCGCGACCGCGCGCGCACGCACCACGCCGCCCACATCTGGACTGACCACCGTGACGCCCTCCGTGCCGTGCTTGCGCCAGATGTCGGCCAGCAGCACCGGCGAGGCGTACACGTTGTCCAGCGGAATGTTGAAGAAACCCTGGATCTGGTCGGCGTGGATATCCACCGTCAGCACCCGGTCGGTGCCGACCGCGTCGATCAACTGGGCGGCGACCTTCGCGGTGATCGGCACCCGCGCCGCGCGCAGCCGCCGATCCTGGCGCGCGTAGCCGAAGTACGGAATCACCGCGGTGACGCTGGCCGCCGAGGCGCGCTTCAGCGCGTCCACCAGCACCAGCAGCTCCATCAGGTTTTCGGCCGACGGCGCGCAGGTGGACTGCATCACGAACACGTCCTGGTTGCGGACGTTTTCGTCGATCTCGACCTGCACCTCGCCGTCGGAGAACTTGCCGACCACCGCCTTGCCCAGCGGTTCGCCTAGTTGGTGCGCGACATCCTCCGCCAGCTTGCGGTTGGCGTTGCCGCTGAACAACATCAAGCTGGATGAATTGTGCATGCTCCCGACCTCATGCCCGCAACGAACTGGCTGGGGCGGCAGGATTCGAACCTGCGAATGCCGGGATCAAAACCCGGTGCCTTACCACTTGGCGACGCCCCATCATGTACAGGGCGGGCATCCTGCCGCGCCCTGATGGCAAACGGCCGCAGCCAAGCTGCGTCACGTTTGCACGCGTCAGCGCTTTGCGCTTCCGCGGCAGTACATCCCTGTACCGCAATCTCGCATCTTCCTGCTTCTATGCGATCGCGGCCGGGCATCGTGCCCGGCGCGATGAATGCGGTCGCGGCAAAGCCGCGCCACGCATTCCGCATCGGCGTTTCGTGCCTCTGCGTCGGCACGTCCACGTGCCGTGGTCTTGCAATGTTCGGGCATCCTGCCGCGCCCTGATGGCAAACGGCCGCAGCCAAGCTGCGTCACGTTTGCACGCGGTACATCCTGTACCGCAGTCTCGCATCTTCCTGCTTCTACGCGATCGCGATCGGCATTCCCGCGCGGCGCGATGAAAAGCCGCATATTGTCGCGGCGGGTGCAATTTGTGTCAATTCAGGCGCTTGGGTACCAAGTCGCACCCGGGCAGGCCCAAAACCATCTATTGCACCGCCGTGTCGTCCCAGGTCTCGATCAAGACCCGCACCGTGTACGGATCGCGGCTGGCGTACACCTTGCGGGGCAGCGGCGGATTGCGTTCCGAATACCAATCGCGGTAATCGACGTGCCAGCCGTCCTGATCGAGCGTGGCCGGCAAGCCGTTGACCCCGAAGGTGAGGATGGCCGGACGGCCCGGCGCGCGCAGACCGCGCACCCACCATGCCAGATCCGCGACCGGAACGTCCCAGCCGAATTCCGCGTTCAGCACCTGACCGGCGTCGCTTCCGACCAACGGCTGCTTGCCGGCACCCGTCAGCACCGCGCCATCGGGACCACCATTCAGTTGCACGGTTTTGCCGGTGACCGGCGCACGCAACGTGAATCGGTACTGCTGGCCGTTTTGCTGCCAGGCGATGCCGCCACTGCCGCCGTGATGTCCATCCGATGCGGCGAAGCGTCCATCGAGGCTCCAGTCCTGTCGCGCGCCCAGCACCCGCTCGCGCACGGCCTGCGCCGCGAGCTGTTCCCTGGTGGCCGGCGTGCGCACCGGCACCGGTGCGCATGCAGCCAGGAACAGCATCGGCAACGCCGCGGCGACGGCGGACCGCAACCATCGATTCACGGATTGAGTCTCCGTTCGGCCTTGAGCAACGACGGGTTGTGTGGATCGAGCTTGCGCACCTTGCCGAACACTTCGCGCGCATGTTGGTGCTGGCCGAGCTTCCAAAGCACTTCGCCCAGGTGTACGCCGATGTCGGGATCCTGCTGCCGACCCCAGGCACGCTTCAAATAGGTTTCGGCTTGACCGAGATTGCCAAGCCGGTATTGCAGCCAACCCCACGAATCCATGATCGCCGCCGCGTCGGGCTTGGCGTCCAGCGCCTTGCGCAGCAATTTGGTCGCCTCGGGCAGGTCACGATCGGCGTCGGCCAGCGTGAAGCCCAGCGCGTTCATCGCCTCCACGTTGTCGGGATTCTGCTCCAGCACCTTGCGGAAATCCGCCAGCGCGGCGTCGGTGTTGCCGGCATTGGCTTCCTCGATGCCGCGGTCGTAGATCAAGGCCGGATCGCCAGGCAATGCGCCCAGCCCGCGGTTGTAAGCCGCGACGGCCTTGGCGTGCTCGCCATGCTGCGAATACAACTGCGCATCCAGTTCGTATGCGGTGCGCAAGGAATCCGGGTCATCCGCGTAATCCTGCTGAAGCTGCGCGGCCAGCGCATGCGCCTGTTCCGATCGACCGGCCTTGTCCAGCAGCACCGCGCTGCGCACCTTGGCGTCGAACGCATGGGGACTGTCGGGGTCGATCTCCCCATACCACCTGAGCGCCTGCTGGTCGTGCTTCAGCAATTCGGCAAGCTGGCCCAGCAGGAAGGCGTTGCCGGTACGCTGCGCGTCGGGTGCGCGCGCAAGCTGTGCATACAAGTCACGCAACGCGCCGTCGTCCTTGGCATGCGCAGCGTAAGCCACCCTGGCCGACCAGGTCGCATCGGTCTGGGGGCCGCGTGCAAGCACCTTCATCGCATCGTGATATTTGCCGGACTCGGCCAGCAACGCCGCATAGCCAAGCTGCAGTTCGGTGTTGTGCGGGTGCGCAGTCAGCCCCTTCGCGTACAGCGTCTGCGCGCCGGTGCGATCGCCGTTGGTGAGGCGCAGGCTCGCCGCCCAGCGGATGCCGTCCGGCGCGTCGAATCGCTTCACCGCCGCATCGGCCAACTTGCGCGCGAACGCATGGCGACCCAGGTGTTCGCCCAATTGGCTCAGCGCCACCCAGATGCTTTCGTTTGCCGGCAGGCGCTCGGGCGTTGCGAGGTCTTCCAGCACACGCCCGGCCAGTGCGCTGTCGCGTGCGGTCAGCAGGCCCGCGGCAAAGGTTTTCCAGTTTTCGGTACTGCCGGATGCCAGCAGAGTGTCGAACTGCCGCTCCGCATCGGCGCGGTCACCGCGCAACATCGCGAGTTGCGCACGCGCAGCGGCGAGGTCGTGCGGCTGGGCGCCCAGCGACTGCCAGCGATCCAGCAGCTTCTGCGCCCGATCGGCATCGTGGGTGGCCAGCGCCAATTGCACGGCGCGTTTCGCTACCGCGGGATCGCTCGAAATCTGTGCGGCCTCGGCATAATCCGCCGCGGCTCTGGCAGCGTGGTTGTTCTGCAGGGCGAATTCGGCGGCGATCACCAGCGCCGACGCCCTGCCGCCGGCACCGTCGAGCGGCAGATCGAGCCGCGCCAGGGGTTGCTCCGGCGCCGTGCCGGCACCGCTGCGTGCGGGCGATTGTGCGCAACCGCCGAGCAACACCAGCGCGCCGAGCGCAGCCGCAAACGCGCTAAAATGGCGGGCAGTGCGCCATGTCTTGAACTTGTCGGGTTGGGTCCGCACACTCCGCGCCGGAAATCCGGTCCTCTTTCGTTTTGCCGCCATGACAGCTTAGCCTGTCACAGCATTTGTTCCCATGCCGCTGATCGCACTCGGGCTCAACCATCTCACCGCGCCGATCGCCCTGCGTGAACGGGTGGCCATCGACGCGGATGCGACCCCGCCGGCGCTGGCGGAACTTGCCGCGCAGCCGGGCGTGGACGAGGCGATGATTCTTTCCACCTGCAACCGCACAGAGTTGTATTGCAGCGTTCGCGAAGGTTCGGAAAGCGCACCCGAAGCCTGGCTGCATGCCCGCAATCAAATGACCCCGGGGCGGCTGGATGAGTTCCTGTATCGCCACATCGACGGCGACGCCGTGCGTCACGTGTTTCGCGTGGCCACCGGGCTCGAATCGATGGTGCTGGGCGAACCGCAGATCCTCGGCCAGGTGAAGGACGCCTGGCGCGCCGCGCATTCGGCCCACACCTTGCAGGCGCCGATGGATCGCCTGCTGCAGAACGCCTTCGCGGTGGCCAAGCGGGTGCGCACCGAAACACGCATCGGCACGGGCCCCGTTTCGGTCGCGTTCACGGCGGTGCGGCTGGTCGAGCAGGCTTTCGCGGATTTGCGCGAATCGTGCGTGCTGCTGATCGGCGCAGGCGACACCATCGAACTCGCGGTGCGGCACCTGATCGAACGCGGCGTCCAGCGCCTGATCGTGGCCAACCGCACCGTCCAGACCGCGCAGGCGCTGGTGAATCCGGTTGCGGGCTACGCGATTGCGCTGGCCGATCTGCCGAAGCACCTCGCCGAAGCCGACATCGTGATTTCGGCCACCGCCAGCCACGAACCAATCCTGGACGTGCCGATGCTGCGCACCGCGCTGCACCAGCGGCGGCGCCGGCCGATGCTGCTGATCGACCTGGCGGTCCCGCGCGACATCGATCCGGCCGCGGCCAAATTGCCGGACGTGTTCCTGTACACCATCGACGACCTGCAGCAGGCGATCGAAAGCGGCCGCCGTTCGCGCGAGGCATCGGTGCGCGAGGCCGAGGCCATCATCGACCTGCAGGTCGAGCGTTATCTCGCCTGGCGGCGCGCCGCCGAGTTCGACCGCCCGCTGCGCGCCTATCGCGCCAACGCCGAGGCGCAGCGCGACGAAGTGCTGGCGCGCGCGCGGGAAATGCTGGCACGCGGGCGCGACCCGCAGGAAGCCCTCGATTATCTTGCGAACACGCTGACCGGCAAACTGCTGCACACTCCCAGCGTGCGCCTGCACGAAGCCGCCGAACACGGCGACCAGGCACTGCTCGACGCGGCCGCTCGCTTGTTCGGCGCGAACGGGCACGATGCGTGAATCCGCAACTCACGCGCCGCCTCGAACACCTGCTGGAACGCCATCACGAGGTCGGCCTGCTGCTGGCCGAACCCGATGCCGCCAACGATTCGGGGCGCTTTCGCGCGCTGTCGCGCGAATACGCGCAAACCCAGGAACTCGCCGACGCCTTCGCCGCCTCGCGCAAAGCCAATGACGACTTGACGCACGCACGCGAAATGCTGGCCGACGCCGACATGCGCGAACTGGCACGCGAGGAAATCGCGCGACTCGAAACCACCGTCGCCGATCTGGACGAGCGTCTGCAAACGCTGCTGGTCCCGCGCGATCCGCTGGACGACGCCAACCTGTTCCTGGAAGTGCGCGCAGGCACCGGCGGCGACGAGGCCGCGCTGTTCGCGGGCGACCTGCTGCGGATGTATTTGCGCTACGCCGAGCGCCGCGGCTGGCGCACCGAGTTGATGTCCGCGCACGAGGGCGAGCACGGCGGCTACAAGGAAGCCGTGGCCCGCGTCGAGGGCGAAGGCGCGTACGCTGCGCTGAAGTTCGAATCGGGTACACACCGCGTGCAGCGTGTGCCCGTCACCGAAGCCTCGGGTCGCATCCATACCTCGGCCGCCACGGTCGCGATCCTGCCGGAAATGGAAGCCATCGAAGACGTCGAATTGCGCGACGCGGACCTGAAAGTCGACACCTTCCGCGCGTCGGGCGCCGGCGGCCAGCACGTCAACAAGACCGACTCGGCCATCCGCATCACGCATCTTCCGACCGGCATTGTGGTCGAATGCCAGGACGAACGCAGCCAGCACAAGAATCGCGCGCGGGCGTTGTCGCTGTTGAAGGCGCGGCTGCTGGATTCGCAGCGCGCCGAGCAGGCCGCCAAGCAAGCCGCCACGCGCAAGTTGCAGGTGGGTTCGGGCGACCGCAGTCAGCGCATCCGCACGTACAATTTTCCGCAGGGCCGCGTCACCGACCATCGCATCAACCTGACCTTGCATCAGTTGCCGCAAATCCTGGATGGCGATCTCGACGATCTGATCGGCGCGCTCGCGCGCGAATCGCATGCCGAAGCCCTGGCCGCGCTGGGCGATGCGCCATGAGCGGCACGCCATGAGCAACCGGGGCTCCGATCTCGGCGCGCGCCTGACGCGCATCCTCGGCAAGGTCGGTCAGCCTGGCGCGCCGGCCGAGCGTCCCGCGCAAGATATGATGGAAACCCCGCGCACGCAGGCTCCGCCCACGCCGCCTGCACTCCAGCAACACCTCGCGC
>DATCSF010000122.1:0-18078 GCA_036568625.1 Rhodanobacteraceae bacterium
CAATTGCCGGAAGTGCTGGAATCGGTCGCGGTCGGCCAGCGCTGGCAGGGCGACGAGCGTATCGTACTGTTCGTGCGACTGCGCGAGGGCGTGCAACTGGACGATGCATTATGCGAACGCATCAAGCAGCAGATCCGCGACAACGCCACCCCGCGCCACGTGCCGGCGAAGATCCTGCAAGTGGCCGACATCCCGCGCACGGTTTCAGGCAAGATTTCCGAACTCGCGGTGCGTGCCATGATCCACGGTGAGACCGTCAAGAACACCGACGCGTTGGCGAATCCGGGTTCGCTGCAACTCTACACGGTTCTGCGCGACGAGCTCGCGTCCTGACCCGAAACGACGCGGGAGGCGTCGAGCATGAAACTGATCATCCAAATCCCTTGTCTCAACGAGGCCGCAACGTTGGGCACTGCGTTGGCGACATTGCCGCGCACGGTGGCAGGGTTCGACAAAGTGGAGTGGTTGGTGGTGGACGACGGCTCCACCGACGGCACCGCGGAACTCGCGCGCAAGCTCGGCGTCGATCACGTGGTGCGCCATCCGGTCAATCGCGGGCTCGCGACCGCCTTCATGACCGGTATCGACGCCGCCTTGCAGCACGGGGCCGACGTGATCGTCAACACCGACGCCGACAATCAATACGAGGCCGCCGACATTCCGCTGCTGGTACAGCCGATCCTGGAACACCGCGCCGACATGGTGATCGGCGCGCGGCCAATCGCTCAGACTGAACACTTCAGCTGGATCAAGAAACAGCTGCAGCATCTTGGAAGCTGGGCGGTTCGCATCGCAAGCAAGACCGATGTTGCCGACGCGCCCAGCGGTTTTCGCGCGATGACCCGTGAAACCGCCATGCGGCTCAACGTGTTCAACGCCTACACCTACACGCTGGAAACCATCATCCAGGCAGGCTTGAGCAACCTCAAAGTAGTCTCGGTACCCATCCGCACCAACCCGGATTTGCGTCCTTCACGGCTGGTCAAAAGCATCCCCAATTACGTCAAACGTTCGTTACTGACCATACTGCGGGTGTTCGTGATCTATCGACCACTGACCTTGTTCGTTTGGATCAGCGTTATCCTGACCATAGTCGGCGTGGCAATCGGCGTCCGCTACCTGGTGTTCCTGGCCGCCGGTGCGGGTGGTGGTCACGTGCAATCACTGATCCTGGCGGCGCTATGCATCATGTTGGGTGCAATGTCTTTCATGATCGGACTGGTTGCCGACCTGATCGCCACAAACCGCAAGTTGATGGAAAGGATCGATTCACGGCTTCACCGCATAGTACACGCGGCGACCCTATCGGAGTCACAGCACCCGGTCTTGCCCTCCTTGCGGCCAGGTGCCCACACAACGGATTGAACGGGTTCACTTTGGCTTCAAGGCAGGCTTATTCTCGCCCGTCTCCGGTGTCACGATTTCACCGCGTAACAACCCTATCGCCAGCGGGCGCGTGTCGCGGCTGGTGCTGATCGCGGCCGGGCTCACCGCATCGGGCAAGGAAAACGAAATGACGATCGGTCTCCGCGAATGCAATGCTGCTTCGGGGATGGGAATGTCCATCGTCAGCTGCTTGGCGGGGAATTTCCCGACATAACGCCCCACATCCTTGCCATCCACGGCGACCCCTACTTGTTGCACTGGATGTTTGGCGTCAACAAGGATATTCGCGTGGAGGCGTAGATCCATGCCACCCGAACTTGGCGGAAGTGTCTCAGGCTCGATCGACAGCACAGCCTGTTTGCCTAGGCTCCATGTACCCCAAGTCCCGGGCGAACTCCAACCGGTCTGAAGCCAGACTACACCGACTCCACCCTTCGCAAATGTCACATTCCGGCCGACCGGAACCAATCTGGGCATCCTTTCGTACAGATTCAACGGATAGTCCCTGCCAACAACGAGCTTGTGGGGAAACGAGTGGTCCCATGCAAACTGCATCACCCTGAATTGCGAGCTGGCCACATAACGATACCCGGGCGGCGGGTGCCCCGGCCCCGACATCAACAAAAAAGTGTGCGCCCCAAGGGAACTCAGCTCGGCCATGTATCCCGCATTATCGAAATCTGACGGTTCCACGCCTACCACGGTGCGCCCAAAGGTGTACATCAACGACGTACCGACTTCACCCCAGCTGACACCGGTTCCGGGGGAGCGATCAAGCAGAATCAAGTCCGACGGTCCGGTCGGTGCCACGATCCGGGCCAACGAAGCACGCGCGCCTGCGTTCTCATTCTTGCCGATCTGCGCCGCGGACAACGCTGCGCCATAAAACAAGCTGGCGACCACCACGATTGACAACAGCCGCTTGGCCCAGCCCTTCCCCAAACCACTCCATACGCACACGGTAAGGAGCACCATGCAAGGCACGATCTCACTCAGCAGGTAACGAGCGTAATAGGGGCTATATGGAATAATCCATTGCAGCATCGTTATGTACACGAAAAATCCGGCCGCGAACCAACGCAGAAACAACATCCACGGATCGCGCCGGACAACCAACATCGATACCAAAAAAGCGATCGGCAGCAACGGCCCCAAGTACACCACAAGCATCCATAGGCTAGTCGCTGTCGCGCCGGACCACCCAGAGTTTGCTAGATGCCACCGAAGTATGCTGCCGACGCCGGCGTAGTGCTCTGTCCAGCCCAACCGGTACACCTTGAGTAAGCCAAGACACAACGATACCCATACGACCACTGTCGGCAACCATTGCACGAGCATCAAGAGGCGATTCCGTCCCGCGCCACCCAGAACCTTTTTTCTCGTCCACCATGAGGTTGCGAACCAGCCTACGAACACACCAATCGACAACAAGGCAAGGGCGGCCTTCCAAGGCTTGCCGAAGAGCGGCCGAAACGAATCCAGGTAAATGTCATGGGAGTAATGGCTGGACCAAATGACCCCATACGCTACCGACAGAAAATAGACGGCGGTTATGCCAACTGCCCAAAATTGGAGTTGCCGCCTTCGTACAACATCCCGATCCAGCAGCAAGACAACCCATGCCAACGCGATCATGAAAGGCACGTACATGAATCCGCTGATGCGCGTCACGAACACGCAGAGAAAAGCAAGAATGGAGAGGATTAGCCACCCATGGCCCCGTCGTTGTGCGGGAGAGGCGCAAAAGATCGCGAGCAAGAGAAACCCAAGGAGACTGAAACAGAGTGTCGGAATCTCTGTGACAGGAAATTTGGAGAAGAACGCATGCAGCGGGCTCAGCGCCAACAAGCCGGAGGCGACAAGCGCCGATTGCGTTTTCTCTGTCAACAGCAATGTCAACCGATACAAAAAAACGATGGATAACAAGGCAAATAGGGTTTGTGCATAGACGCCAAAGGTCGTGCCGAACAGCCCGATGAACAAAGCCATCCAGACCGGGAATAAATGGTAGAACTGGAATTCCAGCTTGCCGGCACTGCCGTCATCCTTGTAAACGCCCGGCAGATACGCACTCCCCGAGTGGTTGCTAGCTTCGTATAGCCCCAGATACGGCGTGTCCTGCAAAGCCACACGCACGTCATTATGAACGTTGATTCCACCGGTACGCTGCAAATAATGGGCAATGTTGACGTATACCCCCTCGTCCTGCCCGCCCATCACATAGTGATAAGCAGGCACACGAAACAGCAGCGCAACAAGCACGAGCAGCAGGATATGCCGCCATCGTGGCGTCGGGCCTGGCAGGGATTGCGCTCGTTCCCTCGTCGCGCGGGCGTAAAACACAGTAATCAGTACCGCCACCAACAGTACCTGTGGCGCCTGGAAATAGCCCGCCAATGCTGCCGCCAAGCCAATGATGCTCGTGGCGACCAGGAAAACGGCCAAACAAATCAGCCAGCGGTCGACTGCCTTCCAAGTCACCACATTTTTGCTCAAGTTCTTGGCATCGCACCGGACAACGTTTGCGTCAGACGCACTCACGCGACACCCCGATCGGCTGGGACACCCGAGTCATCGGACACTTCGGTCGAGGCAGACCTGCCTTGGCGTTCGTCCAGCAACATGGGCAGCAAGGCTTGCGTCAAATCCAGGGATGCTTCCATCCAAGTTCGGAGGCGGGTTCCCTTGGCACCTCGTGCCAGTTTACGTTCCAGAAATGCAGCTACGGCCTCCGCCAGCGCACGGGAATTCCTCACCGGGAAATAAGCCGCGCCATCACCTACCACCTCATGGAACACCGCAATATCGCTCGCGATCAACGGGACGCACAAACTGCCCGCCTCGACCAGCGGTAGGCCGAAGCCTTCCCCGATCGAGGCCTGGATCAGCGCCGCGCTGCCTTCCAGCAAATGACGCACGTCGCTGTCGCCGGCACCTTGCAGCCAGAACAAGCGGCGGTCACGTTCCGGATGCTGCTGAATGCGTTCCACCAGCGCATCCACGTTCCAGCCCCGCTTGCCGATGATGACGAGCGCCACGTCCACCCCGCGCGCCCAAAGCAGATCAAAGGCATCAAGAACCGTTGGGTAGTCCTTGCGCGGTTCGATGGTACCGAGCGCCGTGAAATACGGTCGTTCACCTATCGCGCCGCGAACCGATGTGGCTTCCCCGGTTGGGCTGGATTTTGCAGCCGGGTCGAGATCGCTGCCAAGGTGAACACTGCAGGTCCATGGACGCCTGGCATCGCGAGGGAGAACGCCGTTCATGAATTCTTCCACGTCATGCCGGGTGGCCTCGGATATGCATATGAGTCCATCCGCAGAACGCACGGCGTGCGTCAACCACGCCGTAAATGCGGGGGGCATTCCGGGGTCGCAAGTTTCGGGGAACCGAATGGGAATCAGGTCGTACACCATCCACACGACTTCACCGCCTGCCTCGTGCACCCGCGCATGCAACGCGTCAAAGCGTTCGGGCTGCCACCATGACGAGTCGAGCATGAACACCAAATCCGATGGCTCGACACGAACCGGTACATCCTCACCTTCACACGGGACATCGAGATGTTCCCTGGCATAGCCCCGTGCGTAGCGAATCCCCTGCTCCGTCCAGCAAAACGGCTCCACCTCAAAATGGCCGCCCTGTTGCGCGACCGCGAACAAGCCCGCGAAGAACTGCCGCGTTACCCGCTGGATGCCCGTTCTGGCATCCAGCCGCACGATTTCGGTGATGTCCACCAATATTCGTCGTCTGCCGGCCCGCTCGATAGCACGCAACCCGTTTTCCAGCATGCGCAGGCCTGACTCGCCTGCCGCCACGCACGCGTCGGCCATCAAGATAATGTCGGCCTTGCTTGCCGGCCACACGGGAGGCGGGGCGTGCTGCGCAGCAGGGCGCCGCCGGACCAACGCACGCAGGGATTCCAGCGCCAGCCGCGCGGTGTTTTGCCAAGTGAACGTCAACGCATGTTCGCGCGCTCCTTCGCAGATGGCTTTGCGCAACTGCGAATCCGTGAGCACACGCCGCAGCAGTTCCGAACCCTGTCCTGGCGTAGCGGGATCAAACAGGACCCGCTCGTCATGGACCACCTCCGGCAGCGATCCGGTATTCGACGCCAACACCGGCGCGCCTTGGGCCATGGCCTCCAGTACCGGAAAGCCGAAGCCTTCGTAGAAGGAAGGAAAGTAAAATACCCGGCACCGATGGTAGAGCATGGCCAGTGTCGCATCGTCGACCTTGCCGAGAACGCGAACGCGATCGCGCAAACTGGCAAATTGCGTGGCCAGCGCCGTGCGCACGTCATCGCCAATCTGGGTCAGTACCAATTGGTGGGTATCGCGCAGCGGCTCCGGCAAATCGGCAAACGCCCGCAGCGCGCCCAACGTATTCTTGCGCCAGTCTCCTGCACTCACCATCAGCACGAAAGGCGAATCGATGCCAAGTTCGCCCAGGCGCCGGCCCGCATCGGCGTCATCGCATGGACCGACGAGATTGTCATCAATGCCCGCGCCGATCACGACCACTTTGTCCGACGAAATATCCAGATGCGCAAGCAGATCCTGCCTCGTAGCCGCGGAACACGCGAGTATCAGGCCAAATTCGGGCAGGTCGTTCAAGTGCGACCGGTATCGATTGCTGTTGAAGTTGTTCGCCAACAAATAGCGAACTGGGAAAATAAGAGGTATCAAATCGTAGCCGACCACCGCCATCGGCACCGACTCGAGTGCATGCCAATCAAGCTCGGTGCTGAACGTGGTTCCGGTCTCGAACAAGCTGCATATCAACACCGCGTCCGGAGCGAGTGCTGCAAAAAACCTTGCCCGCAATTGCCCTGCCAGCTTACGGGCGGCAGGCGAGACATCCGTATTTTCATTCGCGGGGTAGCCGTAGCACACCACAGTCGCCGTCACGCACCGTCGGCGAAGTTCAGCGCGAAGATCACGCGCGCGGTCCGCGTCCGCCATGTCGATGGCAATGACCAGCTCATCCGATCGCCCGAGCCTTGCGGCGATCGCGCAGGTCAAGTTCATCGCATAACGACCTATACCTCGATCCCGAGAATCGGTTTGACACGCTTGCAGGTCAATTACCAGTCGCACGAATAATCCCCCAAAACACGTTGTCTTGCTGCCGAGGCTCGTCCCCTGTGCAGGGAAACGTCACCGCGCACCGAGCCCATCTTCGCCAGATTGCTCCAATGTACCTTGCGCAGTATCGGTTCGATGGTCAGGAGTCGACAGGTCTGTCCACTCGTACGACGCCCAACTTGCACGGCGCCCCATGCGGCAAGATGGCGTATCGATTCCGACCACCATTACCGTCGCGAAATCTCTTCCCGAACAAGGGAAACCACTTGATCCGGCGTCATGGGCTGTCCTTCAACCCGCGATCGCGATGTTGTACTTTTCGGCTCAAGTTGGGAAATATCGGTTTGCCTGGTCTGAAATTCGGGTGGGTCGACGACAGATGAATTACGGAAGAGCCGTCGCAACAACAGCGATATCGCGCGCAGAGGCCTTGTAATACGCCACGAATGGCTCCCCAGAAGTGCGGACAGATGAGCTTGGGTATGGTTACGCTCCGATGTCAGCCTGTCACGCTCAGCCACCAGCCCGTCACGTTCTGCCACCAACCCGTCGCGTTCTGCCACCAGCCCGTCGCGTTCGGCCCGCAGCCCGTCGCGTTCGACCACCAGCCCGTCACGTTCGGCCCGCAGCCCGTCGCGTTCGGCCCGTAGCACTGCATTGACTGCAGCACTACTCAGCTCATCGATGGTCGTCCGAAGCTGATCGACCCGACGCTCCGCATTGACTTCGGCAATGCGTCTCGCGCCATCAAGAATGTTCGCAGGGGCCGTGAATGCCGAAGCCAGATCTTCGTGCTCGACAGCAAGGTAATACCGATTCAAGCCATCAAAAAACACGTAAATATATCCACGCTCTGTCAGCAGGTATTCCCATGCTTGCCAAGTTGGTACGGTGCTGTTTGGTTCCGTCGCCTCCAGCAGGACGATCCAGGGTCGCACGTCGGTAAGGGAAATACCCTCCAGTGTCGCTTTTTCGGCACCTTCGCAGTCGATTTTGAGGAAATGCACGGTCTCCACGCCATGATCGGCGCAGATCATGTCCAGGGTCATGCAATCAACAATCTGCTCACGCAGCACAAACCCGCTGGCTGCGTGGCGGCGTGCCAAATTTTCATCCGCAGTGGACAAGCCGGATTCTTCGACTTCGAACAACTTCATCGTGCCAGGGCTGTTCGAAACCGCGACACGCAGATTGACATCGTGTGGACGATCCAGCGTCAAGCGTTGGTACCAGCGTTCCACCGGCTCGATGTTGATGCCGTGCCAACCGCGCTCGTAGAACGCTTTCGTGACCGAGTCGTTGATGGGATCCTGCGCTCCCACATCGATGTAGAAACCCTTCTCGACATGCTTCAATGCACGCCAGAGAAGAACGTCTTCGCTGTTCTGTGCGTAGGTAACGAACGGCAGCTCGGCCATAAACGAACCACAGGAATAATCAAGGATGAATTATCCCAGAATTCCACCATGGCTACGATCTCCGTGTAGGGCGCCCACTGCACGTGCTGACGCCACGGCGCACCGGTCGGCGATGTTGCACGAAAACCTGGCGTTTCGTCGTGCCTTTCGACTTGCACTACCGGCACGCAGCGGCGACGGATGGCGTCGACAGTGTTACATTGACGGACCTCTCAAGAACGGATCGCGTCATGCTCATCCCCGTCATCCTCAGCGGCGGTAGCGGCACCCGCCTATGGCCGCTTTCACGCAAGAACCTGCCCAAGCAGTTTCTGGCCTTGAGCGGTAATGCGACGCTGTTCCAGCAAACCGTCACGCGCACCCGCGCGCTGACCGATATCGAGGCCCCGATCGTGGTGTGCAGCGAGGCTCATCGTTTTCTCGTCGCCGAGCAGCTGCGTGGGCTGAAGGTCGACGGTGCATCCATCCTGCTGGAGCCGATGCCTCGTAATACCGCTCCCGCGATTGCGCTGGCCGCATGGCAGGGATTGGCGAAGGACAAGGATGCGACGCTGCTGGTACTACCCGCCGATCACTTGATTGGCGACACCGCCAGCTTTGCCGCAGCGGTCGGGAAGGCCTTGCCGCTGGCGGCACAAGATTGGCTGGTGACGTTCGGCATCCGTCCGGAAGCGCCGGAAACCGGGTTCGGCTACATCAAGCGCGCCGAGGCTGTCGGCGACGCAGGCTTCCGCGTGGAGTGCTTCGTGGAGAAGCCGGACGCCGCCAAGGCGAAGCAGTACGTCGATGCCGGCGACTACGAGTGGAATTCGGGGATGTTCCTGTTCAAGGCGTCGCGCTTTCTCGAAGAGCTGCAACAACACGCACCAAAGATGCACGCAGCCAGCAAGGCCGCGTTCGAGGCGGCCAAGGCTGACCTGGATTTCGTGCGCATAGACAAGGATGCATTTGCAGCCTCGCCCGACAACTCCATTGATTATGCGGTGATGGAGAAGACTGCGCGGGCCGCGGTGGTACCGGTGAGCTGCGCCTGGAGCGACATCGGCTCGTGGGATGCGCTGTGGGCGGCCTCTCAACGAGACGCGGAAGGCAACCGTCTGGAAGGCGACGTAATCGCCATCGACAGCCGCAACTGCTTCGTGCGCGGCACGGAGCGGCGGCTGGTCGCGGCGCTTGCACTCGACGACATCGTGATCGTGGACACCCCGGACGCCGTGCTGGTGGCCCCACGCGCGCGTGTACAGGACGTCAAGAAGCTGGTCGAGAAAATCAAGGCCGATGGCCGCCAGGAACACATGTTCCACCGCAAGGTGTACCGGCCGTGGGGCAGCTACGACTCCATCGACATGGGCGAGCGCTTCCAGGTCAAGCGCATTACGGTGAAACCCGGCGCCGCGCTGAGCCTGCAGAAGCACCATCACCGCGCCGAACATTGGGTTATCGTGTCGGGCACCGCCGAAGTCACCCGCAACGACGAGGTGTTTCTGGTGGCAGAGAACGAGAGCACGTTCCTGCCGCTGGGCGCCGTGCACCGCCTGCGTAATCCCGGCAAGGTACCGCTGGAATTGATCGAGGTGCAGTCCGGCAGCTATCTCGGCGAGGATGACATCGTGCGGCTGGAAGACGTTTACGGCAGGGCCTAAGCCGACAGGAAACCGCTCAGGACGACTGCCGCGGCTCCACCACTGCCGCTTCCCCTAGCACCACGCCCATGAGTTGCCGGGCCGATTCGGCCCAGGTAATCCAATGCATGCCCCGGGTCGTGGGAATCGCATCGCTGCGCCACGCATCCAGCCATGCGCTGATGGCGCCCGCCAGCGATTCGGCGTCGCGCCCACCGAAATACGTTGCGTGTTCGCCAGCCACTTCCCGAAACACCGGCAAGTCACGACACAGGATCGGCAGGCCATGCCGCGCAGCCTCGATCAAGGGCAAGCCGAAACCTTCACCTTCCGAGGGCGCCAGCAACACCGTGCATGTTGCATAAAGCCTTTCGAGCAGTGCATCGCTTGCGCCCATGAACCAGAACAGACGTCGCCCGAATTCATCGTGATGGCGGATACGCCGTTGCACGACCTCGGTCATCCAGCCCGGCAATCCCGCAATCACCAACGTGACGTCGTCGCCGCGCGCCCACAACAGGTTGAACGCCTCCAGCGTCTGCGCGTGGCCTTTGCGCGGTTCCAGCGTGCCAACCATCAGAAATGCCAACTTTCCGGACAACCGTTTCAACAGGGCCGACCCTTCCTTCGTGAGGGTTGCGGCATCCGCTGCAGGCGGAGCAAGGTCTGCGCCCAACCCGAAATGGGCCAGCGTCAGCGGGCGCAACCGCGAGATGTTCCACGCATCGAGCCGCGAATGCAGCCCGACCTCGGTTGCCCGCGAGATGCAGGCCACACCATCGGCCACGCCGGCAACGGTACGAAGCCATGACTCGAATCTTTGATGAACCGCGGCAGGAAACCACTCCGGATGGACAAGCGGCAAGGTGTCGTTGCATACGAACCAGATCCGTACACCTTGTGCGTGCATTGCATCGAGGTCGGCCGCACGCTCGACCACGGCCTGCATCGAGTGGTCGAGCCCCAGGAACACGTCGCTTGTGCGCGCATCCATGAGCACATCCATGCGCTTGGATTCGTCAGGCCTCGCCTCGTCAGAGCCGCGCAGACGTGCAGTGAAACGTTCCGCCAGACGGTAGGATTGCCCCGGCGCCGCGTACACCGGCCGGATGACGTAACCGTCCGGCGGCGCTGTCAGAAGCGCCCTCAGGATCTCGAGCGTGACGCGCTGGACGCCGGTCCTGCCCTCGTGCAACGCCAGTTCGGTGACATCCACGTAAAGATGCTTCTTGCCGAGGCTGTGCGTTTCGCGCACCGATGTCATCGAGAGGTGCGCCATATCCCCGCGCCGGTCCCGTGAATCAACACCAGTCGGGGACCGCTCGTTCTGCGAGGGAGCCGTGGCCGTCTCTGGTTGGGGTTGCCGCGTCAGTCCAAGCGTTCGCGCCAACGAACGCAACGGCGCAGTCGACCGCCACGATCGGCTGCGCAGCACGCGGTCGAGTTCGGCGATGGCGCATTCACCGGCCTCGGAACCGCCGGCCTGCAGCCGACGAATCTGCTGTTCACGCTCGTCCGCCACGTTGCGCAGGTAATGGATCTCGTCCAGCAGCTCCTGCCGCGACTTTTCCGACATGGAGCGGCGCGGTTCTGCGCTGAGGCGTCCCGACATTCCGGCAAGCCAGCGCAACGGCGCGGTCAAACGCCACGACCGGCTGCGCAGGACCCGGTCAAGCTCGGCGATGGCCCTCGCACCTGCCTCGGTACGCCGTTGCAGCCAACGAATCTTCTGCTCGCGTTCGCCCGCCAGGTCGCGCAAGTAATAGATCTCGTCGAGCAACTCCTGCCGCGATTTTTGCGAATCGGGGCGGACCTTGTCGTCGCTCATGGCGCGCAGTTGATCTCGATCCTGGGTGGCACCCAGGCACTGCCGACAAAGGAATCGCGATTCTGGTTGGCCACGGTAAATACCAGGGCCAGGTCACGCCATTCGTAATTGTCGACCAGGTGGGTCTCGGTGCTGCACAGCGCGGTCGAGATCGAGTAGCTGCCGGGGCCGAAATTCATCGGAAAGGCGATGCGGTATTCCACTGCCTGGCCACTCCGCACATGTGCCAGCACTTGGCGGGTGTAGTGCGTATTGGTGCCGAACACGGGTTGGCCCAGGCGGTCCTTGATCATGTAACCGAATACCAGCCGCGGGATGTCGCCATGGGCAACCGCCCTGACGCGCAATTCCACCGGTTCGCCGACATTCACGAATTCGACCGGTTCACCCGCCGTATTGAAAAGGCCGATCGATTCGACCACGGCCTCGCGGGTGCCGGACACGGTCTGGGCGGCGCCGGATTCAAGCGCGTGGATCTCGACGGTCGCATTCTCCCTCTCCGCGATCAGCGCGTTGTAGTAATCCATGACCTGGCTTGGCTCGCCATCCATCAACATGCGGCCGCGGTCGAGCAGGATCGCGCGATCGCACAGCGACTGGATGGCGCCGGGATCGTGCGAAACGAACAACAGCGTCGTGCCTTCTTCGCGGAATCGACGGATGCGTGCCATGCTCTTGTGTGAAAAATAGGCATCGCCCACCGACAACGCTTCGTCGATGATCAGGATCTCGGGCCGGATCGCGGTGACCACGCTGAAGGCCACGCGCATCTGCATGCCGCTGGAATAAGTACGCAACGGCTGGTCGAAATATTCACCGACCTCGGCGAACTCCTCCACCGCAGGGATGATCGCGTCGATCTGGTTGGGGCTCATGCCCATCAAACCGGCGGTGTAGCGCGCATTGTCGCGGCCGGTCAGATCGGGATTGAATCCCATGCCCAATTCCAGGATCGCGGCGATCCGGCCCGCGACGCGGACCGTTCCCTCGGTGGGCCGCAGCGTGCCGGTCACCAGCTTCAGCAAGGTGCTTTTGCCCGCCCCGTTCTGCCCGACGATGCCCACGCTTTCCCCGGCATCGACCTGAAAATCGATGCCACGCAACACCCAGGATTCACTCGCGGCATTGGGGCGCGCGCCAAACCACGACAGCATCCGCTGCCATTCCATCCGATATTCGCGGAAAGCCTTGCCCAGGTTCTCGATTTGCAACACCGCGCCGCTCACAACACGTCCACCATGTCCGGCGACGCGCGCCGGAACAGGAACATCCCGGCTGCCAGCAGCACCAACGATACCGCCACGATCGCACCGAGCGTCCTGAGATGGGGCAGATGTCCCCACAGCAACACCTGCTGGTACGAGGAGCAGATCGCGTACATCGGGTTGAGCCTCAGCACCAGCGCAAACTGCCCCGGCAATATGTTGATGAAATACACAATCGGCGTCAGCCAGAACCACAACTGCAGCACCACGTTCATCACCTGGGCGACATCGCGCACGAACACGTTCAACACGCCCAGGATCAACCCCAGCGCCAGCCCGAACATCAACGTGATCACGGTCAGGATGGGCAGCCACAGCCACATCCAGGCGGGGAAATGCCCGACCAAGGCGAAGATCGCCAGAGTCGCGGCCAGCAGGAACAGGTTGTTCAACAAACATGATCCCGCGACGATCAGGGGCAGGCAGATCCGCGGAAACACCATCTTTTTGAGCAGGCTGGTGTTGTCCACGAAAATCGTCAGGCAACGGGTGATCACTTCCGAAAACAATGTCCAGCCAACGAGGCCGGCCAACAGGTAAATCACGTAGGCGTATTGGTTGTTGATCCCTGGCAACTTGCTGCCCAATACGCGCGCCAGCACGACGGCGTAGATGGCACCCTGTGCCAGCGGTTGCACGATCATCCAGGTCGCGCCCAGTTTGCTGCGCGCAAAACGGGTACGCAGATCGTTCCTGATCGACGTCAGAATGAAGTGGCGATAGTGCCAGATCGCCAAAAGCATGATCTTCATTGAAACCGGTTCCCGCGTCCGTGGGAGGCATGTTGCCTCATGGCGAAACGCCGCAATTGTCGTGGCGCAAGACTGGATGCGGCAAGCGTCAGCTTGTCACCGCGCCTGGGTTCCTGGAGCCACCTGCATCTGCAGCACCCGCAATTGCAGGGGTCTTGGATCTTCGGCTTTCGGATATGGTGGCGGTGAAGCGCCCGGACGCGCGAAACGCAGGTCCACGCGCGCACCGCAGGTATCCCCGGCCTCTACGGGCATCTCGACTTCCAGCACTCGGTGATCATCCGAGGCACCATCGCCGGTCTGGGAAAACATACCACCTGCCTTGAAACGCCACGTCGTTGCAAGCTCGCCATTCACCCACACCTGGGCATCCAGGTTCGGTCGCGAGGGCGGCAGGTACGGATCAACCTTCATCTGCACTCTGGCGCCACGGCACAATCCATCCGGCAGACGGAATCCCAGCGTAGCCTCGTTTCCAATCGCCCAACTGCCAAAGGGCATTGGCTGCAGCCAGCCCAAGCCGCGCTCGAACGCATCCGCCCCGGATTGGGTGAAGTCGATCGACTTCGGCATCTCCGGCAGTGTCGGCGGCTCGGCCACCGTGGCCTTGAATTCTCCGCTGAAATCAAACGTCTTGCCGACCTGCGCTGCATCCGCCCGCGCCAGCAACTTGCCGCAACGCGGCGAGGTGATGGTCAACCCTTGCAGACGCGGTACCTTGGCGAGATGTGCACGGGCACCATCGCGACCCAGCCAATCTACCGTAAACAGCTCGTCGGTGCGTCCCGACTCGGGAAGCGCCCGTATGGTCAATACACTCGCGCCCCCGCGCGAGCCGAGCAGTGTGGATTGCGCTCTCGCATCGGCGATCACCAATTTGGCATTGGCGTTGTCGATGAAAAAATCGAGGGCCTGGCCGCTGTGGATGCCGACCTCGGCGCGCCCGAGGTAGCTCATCTTCAGCTCGCGGCCGCCGACGTCGAAACCACCGTCGGACGTCCAGCCCACCAAGGTGTTTTTCTTGCAGAGCTCGAATTCATTGACACGTGACCACAGGGCCTTGCGTAGGACCGCGTCGGTCACGGCATCGTCCACCAGCTCGCTGCCTTCTGAATCCGGGACACCGCGATCCTCGCCGGCAATGAAGGTGGCGTTGGTGCGCACGCCAAGCAGATCCAGCAGGGTCGGCGCGATGTCCATGTGATACATGCGCGCGGACCTGACCCCGGTTCCCGCGTTCAGCACCAGCAGCGCGGGCTGCCTGTGGTAGTCCTTCGGATACAGCGGCTGCGCATCGTTGCGCATCATCAGATGGTCGCTCATGATCACGACCACCGTGTTCTTCCAATCCGGCTCCTTCGACAAGGCGTCGATGAACTTGCCAATCAGGTAGTCGGTGCAATGGACCGCCTGCAGCATGCTGTTGTCGCTGGCGGTATATTTCGGACAGTCTGGCGAGGCACGGCCGTGCGGCGGATGGGTGTCCAGCGTCAGCATGCTCAAGTTGAAGGGTTTCCGCCCGCCCTCGAGTTGGCGATAGCGATCGAGCGCGAGCTTGAACAGGACGCTGTCGTACAACCCCCAGCCCGACTCCGGCAACTTGCCGCCGGCCTTCGCTTCGAGTTGATTGAGGCCAAGCGCTTCATCGTAGCCGTGCAGATGAAAGAACAGATCCTTGTTTGAAAATCCTATCGGCGCACCGCCCATGTAGATTTGAGCGTATCCCGCCTTGTGCAATACGTCGCCCAGGCATGCGATTTTTGGATGGAAGGTGGAGACATCGGTATCGTTGCCGGCGACGGCATCGAGGTTCGCAAAGGGACTGCTGAACAACGGCACGCCACATTGCGAGGAAAACAATCCCGCCATCGTGTAATTGGCCCCAGCAAAGGTCTCGAAACCGGAAAAATCGAGGCCCTGCTTGCGCAGGCGGTCGAGGTTGGGCGTCAAACCCGGAAATACGCCGGTGTCCCAGTAAACGCGCTCCAGCGACTCCATGTAGATCCACACGAGATTCTTGCCGGGCGCGGCGATCACGTTTTTCTTCGCGACCGGGTGCAGGTCCAGCAAACGGGCAACGGCCTGGCCCTGCGGGGTGTCGACAAAGTATTCGGACTGCTGGACGCGTGTGAGGTACGCGACCAATCGCCGCGGTGCGGAATCTACGCCCAAGACAATCAAGAGCAGGATCACCAATGCGACGACCGCGGGTCCGCTGCATAGCGTCGCGTTATCGAGACGTCCGCGCCGCCGCGCGTGTACCAGCGACGACGCACAAACCGCAAACATCACGACGCATACGACGAGCCCACCTCCGATCATCGCCGGAAACGCTTGCAGGCCGGTGCGCAGGTTTCCCGGATTGAGGTGCGCAAAGAAACGCGCGTTGAAGGTATCGGCTTGTAAATAGTAAGAAACGCCCTCGCCCAGTACCAGGAACAGCCAGACCAGGTAAGCGAACAGCGCGAGAGGAATCGACGCGAAGCGCAGCAATCGCCAACGCGCAACCAGCACCAGTACCCCGCACCACGCGAACGTGAACACCATGTCTTGCCCAAACCGGCTCGACAGGTACGATGGGAAGGTCCAGGCCATCCACGCGTGCACACCGAGCGCCGGCAAGGCCAGCAACCCCACGGCCGTACCGATCGCCAGCCATGGGCGTCGATCCGGATCTGGCATCTCGCCTCCTCAAAGAAATTGAAACGGAGCCCCTGCACGGTCGCCGACGATCTCGCCCCGCGACCCTGCCCCTCGGCTTGGCATCATATCGTGACGGGAATCCTGGCCCGGCAAAACAGCCGGGTTCTGTTGCCGCGCATGTGAGCGATGATCAATGGGCGGCCACGTACGTCGCCTGCGAATGCCTGCACGTTCGATGTCGGACGGGAAGCGAGGGTGGACGCATGCACTTGAAAGCGAAACCCGCCGTGCAGCGGTGTTTGCAGGGCGTTGCGAATCCCATGGTCGCATACCTCCATCGCGAAGCTTCTTCAAACTTCGTGCTCATCCATTTCACTTCGCGATCGAAAGAGTTACATCGAAAAACAACGCCGCGCTTGCTCATGCGGCCGATCGCCGTCGATCGATTTCCTGGAGGCGCGCTGTCACCGCGGCGCCGCACACCGCTTTCGAATTGGTGCGGCGGATGCTGGCCGCTGCCGCCGCACCAATACGGCGAGCAAATTCGCGATCGTCGAACACCTGCCGCATCAGCCGCGCTGCATGTGCGACGTCGGCGTCGGCCCACTGCTGACCTTGCCAGTACGGGTAGTCGCCTTCGCGCAGGGGGATCAGTTTGTAATCGACCAGGAGGCTGTTGTCACTGTTCATGAAGTCCAGATTGCCGGAATACGCCGTCGCAATCACCGGCTTGCCAAGGTACATGCACTCGGCCATGCCGAGGCCGAAACCCTCCGAACGATGCAGCGACACGTAGCAATCAATCGTGTTCTGCAGGCCAAACATTTCGTCCCGCGTAAGGAAGCCATCGCGGACCTCGATGCGCGGATCGTCGGCAACAGCACGCTGCAGCGTTTCCAGGCGTTCGGGATAGCGCTCGCCATTGATCGACTTGACAAGCAGGCGCTTGTCGCCGGAGCGATCTTCGAAAGCCTTGCGAAATGCCGCGATGACCGCCTCAGGGTTTTTGCGCGCCGTGAAGCTGTTGAAATCGTAGCTGTACAAGTAGACGAAGGCATCATCCGGCAAGCCGAAATAGGCGCGATCCAGGCCCTGCGGCGCCTCGAACTCGATAGCCTTGGGCATGCGCAGCACCGGTTTGGCGGTGCACGCCGTGACCGCCTCGCGCACGAAAGCGGTCGGCACCCACACTTCATCCAGGAGATGGCAGGCATCGCACCACTCACGCGGAAAATGCTCAAGCTCCCATACCCAAAAACCGATGTTGTGGCGTCCCGCGAAGGACTCTCGGCCCAGGACGTTGCGCGCGATCTGCATCTGGTCGGCGTTGATGAAGAATACGTTGTCGGCGTAGCGCAGGGTTTCGGAGAAATGCCGCTCCATCGAGCGGTCTTCCTGACGGCTGCTCGCCCCGACATCGAAGTTGAATATGAGAAACGGGTGCGCGGCATGCTCGAGAGCGCGTGCGTAGGAACGAACGTTCTCGGCGATACCAAACTCGCCACGCGCATAGCCGAGCAGATTGACGCCGGGACTGATTGGCGGGAGCGATGCACGACTGACGCGGGCCTTCTGCCGCCCGGCCGAGACCAACGGCAGCGGCGGCATTGGAATGCCAGTCGCGGTATGCAGGCGCTGGCGAAACGCCAGCCGCCATTTGAACGGGATGCGTGCATACAGGCGTGCCAGGCCGGTGTGACGTTTGCCCCAGGCGAAGCCGCGTGTCACGGCCAACCCGGCGCGCGTTCGCAGCGAATGCGGCCGAAGGCGCATACGGATGGGACGGATGTAAATATCACCCAGTCCCATCTCGGCCGCTACCGTCGTCAGATAACGCTGGATGTACGCCGCGCGCCCTTCGCTGGTGCGCAAGCTGAAGGCATCCTGCAGGTCCGGGCGCTGCCTCCATATTTCATACATCACCCGGCTGACGGGTAGCCCCGGCAGCTCGGCCAGTTCCGGACAAGGCTCGTTGAATCGCGCGCGATCCATCCGCTGCGGATGAGGCTGCGGACTATCGCAACACACATCGAAATAGCGCCGATAGACGCGCCGCAGCACCGGCGCAATGACTTCG